>NZ_JAMQQF010000028.1 GCF_023716945.1 Frankia sp. AiPs1
GGCGTTCCCCGGGCCAGAACAGCGCCGCGGCCAGCAGCGGATGCCACTGCGCCGACCGATTCGGGAGCCCGCCGCCCAGCTCGGCGGCGGCCGCCCACAGCGCGCCCGCATGCTCCACGCCGGCTTCGACGAGCAGGTCCGCCCACGGCTCGACGGGCACCTCACTGCTGCGCGCGGCCGGCATGTCGAACAGCAGGAAACTCGCGAACGCACCGTCGCTGCGGTCGACGTCGGCATCGGGCACCGTCGCCACCAGATTCAGGTCGCTGTACGCAGGCCGGTGATGGTAGGTGGCGAAGGACAGCTGGCGGGCGAGGGTCGGGGGAAGCAGGTAGGAGACGGCACCGATCCAGCTCGCGGCGGCCTCGCTGTCCTGATCGACGAGGATGATCGTCTGACGCTCGCCGGTGACGACCCGGGCCGCCGCGGACAGCAGAGCGGGCAGCATGGCCCGCCCGCCGTGCGCGCGCAGGAAGGCGGCGACCCGGCGGCGGTCGAGCCGTCCGCGTGGTGGCCGGCCGCTGGGCACGGCCAGGTCGCCGCGCACGGGCAGGCCGCCGCGCATGGACAGGTCGTGGAGCACGGACAGGTCGTGGAGCACGGGCAGGTCGACCTCGGTGGTCACCGGGGTGGAGGTCCAGATCGGCGCACCCCACAGCTCGATGGGCAGCGTCTCGCCGAGGTCCCCCGCCGCGTCGTCGGTGACCAGGGCGTGCGCGAAGTAGTTCCCGAACCGGTTCGAGTAGTCCGCGCCCACGAAGACGACGTTCGCCAGCACCGAGGCGTCCTCGGTTGGCTCGAAGCAGAGGTTCACCGGGCAGGCGGCTATCTGCGCGGCGTCCGCGTTGTACGGCAGCGAACTCGGCGGGTCGTAGGCGGTGAACGACTCGATCCGGCGCAGCAGTTCCGGCGAGATCCCGGGGCTCGTCGCGTTGAACTGGAATCCGGGATATCCCGAGAGGCCGACCTCACACGACGTGTAGTAAAGCTGCTTGAACACCATTTCGGCCCTTCCGCCGTCAGCCTTTTGTCCTGGGGATGGCGCCGAACTCGCTGAGCAGCCAGAGCAGCGGGTCGGCGACCCGGTAGGGCTGGACCACGCCGGTCGCCACCCGTCGCTCGGCGGTGGGGGCGGCACCGAGCGCCGACAGTCCGAAATACCGGTAGCGCGAGTAGTTGTGCCGCAGGGTCTGGTCGATGGCCGACCCCTCCCATTCGTCCAGCAGCGCCCGCACATGGTCGTGGACGCTGCGGCTGTCGGCCGAGTCGAATCGTGATCCGGCCGGCTGGGAACGCCGTAGGGGGCTTTCCTCGGGCAGGCTGCGCGTCAGCGCGTCCATCTTGGAGAACGCCACCGCCATCGGAGTTCGGATCAGCTCGGACGGCTTCGTGCCCCGGGCCCGCTGCAACAGGTCGGTGATGCGTCCCAGCACGCTGACCGGGCTTTCCAGGTCCTGGTCGCGGGGGCGGGGGGCGTCCGGTTCGGCCTGGCCCCGGGCGCCCCGCATCGTCAGCGGGTCGAGGAGCAGGATGATGCCCGCCGCGCTGGCCAGGTAACGGGCGTTCTGCTCGACGCTGTCCGCCGAGTTCAGGTCTTCGCCCGCGGTGTCGAAGAAGGACAGCACGGTCCGTTCCTGGCGGACCCGGCCCAGGCTCCGCCCGCGCACCGTGAAGGTGAACACCAACGGCCGGCGCGAGGTCGGCGACGTCGAACGCTGCGTGGGCGCGGCCAGCTCGTGCTTGTCGTAGAGCGGCGCCTCGTACCGGCGGCGAAAACTGTCCCTGGTCTCGTCGTCGGCGCCGAGCACCGACGCGTCGAACCGGATCCCGATCGAGTGCATCAGCTCGTGCAGCAGGACGGTCATGAACACCGTCTTGCCGCTTTCCTTCGCCCCGACCAGCGCGATGAGCTGGTTCTCGACCTTGCCGAAATGGACCGGCAGCTGGGTATGGCATTCCGGACACAGCCGGTAGTTCGTCTCGGCCTGGCACTCCGCGTGGACGACGGAGCGCTTGCGGCCATCCGCCGAGAACGCCGGGGGAAGCTGCCCGGTGAACCCCATCCGCTTCGCCAGCCGTTCGTCCCGGCGGCTCGAACAGGCCTTTCCGGTGGAGCCCGGACGGCCGGAACACCGGAACCATATCTCCCGCTCCGCGAACTGCTGGTAGCAGTACGGGCAGACCAGTCTGCTGCTCATCGGTGTCACCTCGTCCGGTGGCCGCGAACCAATGTCACCTGAATGTGTCCGTCGGCCGGCGGCGCGTTCGGGTCGACGAAGCAGGCGAGCCCGGCGATCGCGCGCCGCGGTGCCGGGAACGTGACGAGCGTCTTCTTACCCGCGACCAGGTCCCGGGCCGGAAGGCTGACCAGCACGGCGCCGTGGGCGGCGGTCAGCGGCATGATTCCGTCCGGTCGGGCGACCACGATCAGCGGCGGCAGCCGGCAGGAGCGGCCGCAGGCCAGCTCGAGGACGGCTCGCCGCCAGGGCAGGCGCGCCGGGCGGACGTGGTAGTTGACCTCGACGGCGCGCCCCGGCACGTGCACCGTCACGGGCGGTGAGGTTGTGCTGCCACCGTCCCCGCCTGTCGCCGTCCGCACCGTGATCGTGACGGCGTTCTCGCCGACCTGGATCTCCAGCCCGCCCTCGTCGGTGTACCGCCGCGGCCGGATCTCCACCGCACCGCCCGACCCGCCGCCCGACCCGCCGCCCGAGCGGTCGACCGCTTCGTCGTCGGAGGCGCCGACGGGCTTCCAACGGACCTGTGCCAGGCTCGCGCCCTGCGGCCAGTCCCACCGCAGGCGCACGGCATCGCCGAACCTGGTTGCGGCCAGTCCGCGCACCGCGTCCGCGAGGGAGACCGACACGGTGGCGCCGACGATCGCGACCGCGCTGCCCGCGGTGGCGGTGACCGCGGTCAGGAATGTGCGGCCGTGCCGCGCAGGGACACCGAGCACGACCCGGCCGTCGCCGCGCCGCACCGGGCTGCCGGGAAGCACGACCCCGTGTCGGGAGACCTCGGCGACCGGTACCCGCGTCCCCGGCGGCCACCGCGGCGCGGTCGGGGCCATCCGGATCTCCACGGTGCCGGTACCCGGCGGTGTCCAGGTCACGATCGCGGGCTGGGCGCCGGCCGGAGCCTGGCCGGCGGCCGGGGACTGGTCGGCGGACGCCGCCGAGGCAGCCTCGGCGGACAGCTCGACGGCGAGGTCCGTCACCGGCTCGGGTCGTCGCTGGGGACGGGCGACGGCAACCACTCCGGCCGAGCTGTGCCTGGTTCCGTCCGCAGCGAGGTAGACCGCCGCGATCCGGTACTGATACGTCCGGTCCGGGCGCAGGCCGAGGTCGGTGAAGCCGGTCGAGGTGACCGACGTCGGCTTCGACCCGCGGCCGGTGTTGCCGGATTCGGTCCGCCGCACCTCGACCCCGTGGAGGCCCGCGGGCGCCTGCCACGAGCCGGTCACGGAGTCCGTGTCGGCCACCACCGTGAGGTCCTGGACCTCCGGGGTGAGCCGCAGCCCGGCGGCGTTCGCGCCCGGCGACCAGATGCCGTCGGCACGGCTGGCGAAGACCGTGTAGAAGATCCGTTCTCCCGGTGGCGGGGTCTCGTCGACCGCGGTGTTGGCCGAGGTCCGCGCGACGAGCGTGCCGGCCTGCGGCCCGGTCGCGGGCCGGTGGGGCGCCCGGACCAGTCGGTAGTGCACCTCACCGGTGCGGGCCGGGCTTGGTGCCCACCGCACGTTCACCCGGGCGCCGTCGATCCCCGCGTCGATGGACGGCGGTGCCGGCGGCGGGATCGCCCGCAGCCTGGCCTGGATATCGTCGCGGTCGGTCGCGATCTCGCCGGCCGCCGCCAGCAGCGCCGCCGTCTGCTCCGCCCGGCCGGCGGCCCCGGCCTCGTCGGCCTCGGCCACCAGGGTGCGAACCCTGACCTCGGCGGCTTCGATCTGCCCGGCCACCTCGGCCCGCTCGGCTTCCCCCACCGTGGCGAGAAGCTGGCGGGCGGCGCGCAGTCGGCCGGCCGCGAGCGCCTCGTGGATCTCCTGAGCAGCGGTGCCGGCGGACCCGGCGGTGCCGGCACGCCAGGCCTCGGCGAGCACCACCGCCAGGTCCTCGGCCTCGAGACGGACCAGTCCCAGCGAGGCCGCCTGATCGGCGATCGCGCGCGCCGGCAGGCCCGCCTCGACCCCGCCACGCAGCGCCTCGACGACCTCCCAGCGGATCAGCTCGGCGAAGCCGGTCGGAGTGCGGACGGCGGCCAGGATGATCACAAAGATGTTCTCGGCGGCGGTCTGGCGCTCGTCCTGCACGCTGCGGGCGCGGGCCTGGCGCGCCCGCGTGACCTCCTGCTCGGTGACCTCCTGCCCGGTGCACTCCTGCCCGGTCGCCTCCCGCTCGGTGACCGCCGCCGGCCCGGTGACAGCCGACGCCAGCCGGAAGCCGTCGCGCAGGTGGAAGCCGGCGCGGACCCGGTCCGCCCCGAGGACGAGCTCCGCGGACAGCCGCAGGCCGAGAACGGCCAGGGGGTCGCGCAGCGCCCGGGCCTGATGCGGCGGCGGCCCGGTCGGGAGCTCCCACCGCCGGTCCATGACCCGCAGGTGGTGGCGTCCCAATGCCGCCCGGACGGCGCCGGCGTCGAGCGCGCCGCCCCCCGCGGCACCCGACAGCAGCCGCCCCACCATCGCCTCGGTGATGCACGGATTGGCCGCCGCGAGCGCGCCGACGAGGCGGTCCAGGTATTCCTGCTGCTCCCGGCGCGCACGTTCGCGGTGCTCCCGGAACGCCGCCGGCTGGAGCTGATCGGCGCCGCGCAGTTCCGCGTGGGCGGCGAGCAGCGCGTCCGCCACGGCCGCGTGGGTCTTCTTGAGCTTCAGCGTCCGCCAGTACTTCACTACCTGGTCGATGCGGGCGGTGAACAGCGCCGAATCAGCCGCGGTCGCCTCGTCGAGGTCGTAGCGCACGAAGAGGTCCGCGGGCAGCCCCTGCCGACGGGCTGGATCGACGACGTCCCCGCGGTACCGTTCGGCATCGAACGCCATACCTGAACCCCCGAGTCACCCTCGTCCACCGGCCGCGCCGATGTTTCGCCGACGTCCGCTGCGCCACCGTCGGCTACTCGCTGAGCGTGTACCGCGCCACGGCGTTCCTCGCCTTCTCGACCTGCTCCTCGGTGAGTCCCTGGATCTGCAACTCGATGTGCAGGTCCTTGCCGGACTTGAGCTCGACCGCGTGGACCCGCAGCACGCCGGTCTCGTTCATCGTGAAGGTGACATCAATGGGGGAGTTGCGCGGCAGCGGCGGCATCCCGTTGATCAGACCCCGGCCGATCGCCGCGTTGTCGGCGAGTTCCTCGGAGACGGTGGCGCCGGCCTGTTCCCAGATCTCGATCTCGATCTCGGTCTGGTTGTCCTCGACGGTCCCGAACCGTTCGGTGTCCGGAGACGCCGGCAGTGCGGTGTTCGGCGGGAGGATGTGCGCCACCTTCTGCCGGCGCAGGTCCGGATCCGCGCTGTCCACGACCTTGATGCCGAAGGCGCGCGGGACGACGGTGCGGACCTTCTTCTTCGCCAGTTCGCGGACGGCCTCGGTGGTGATGCCCAACTGGTCGGCGACCCGCTGCACGGCCGCCGGCGACGCCGCCGTGGCCTGCTTGCCGGCCGTCGCCTGCCCCGACTGGCTCGCCTCCTCCCCGGGGAGGTGGAGCTTCACCGACTCGATCAGCGCGAACCGGGCGGCACCCTTCGCCACCGCAAGGTCCGGGTCGTGGAGCTTCGTCTCGAACCCGAAGCGCTCGGCGATGCGCGCGGCGACGGCGGGCATCCGCGTGGCGCCGCCGACGAGGAGCACGTCGTCGAAGGAGGCCACGCCCTTGTCTCGCGCGGTGGCGACGGTCCGCTCCGTGATGTCGAGTGTCCGTTCGAGCAGCTCCCCGGTGATCTGCTCGAACCTCTCCCGGGTCAGCTCGACGCGGGCGGTGTCGCCGCCGAAACGCATGTTGTGCCGGCGCGACGTGGTGCTGCTCAGCGCCTTCTTCATCTCCTCCGCGGCGATCGTCAGCTCCTGGAGGAAGTCCTCGTTGTCGGCCACCTCCGAATCGGGATGCTCGGCGAGGAAGCTGTCCAGCAGGTGCCGGACGATGCGCTCGTCCCAGTCGACGCCGCCGAGATGATGGTCGCCGTCGGTGCAGACGACGTTGATCTCGTTGCCGGCGACCTTGATGACCGTCGTGTCGAAGGTTCCGCCGCCGAGGTCGTAGACCAGAATCGTGCGTTCCCCGGCCGGCGTGACCACCTCGTAGTGCAGCGCCGCGGCGACGGGCTCGGGCACGACGTTCAGCACGTCCAGCCCGGCGATCCTCCCGGCGTTGCGGGTCGCCTCCCGTTCCGCCACCCCGAAGTAGGCGGGCACCGTGATCACGACTTCGCGGACGGGTTCGCCGGTGAACTCGGTCGCGGCCCGGGCCAACTCGCTGAGAATCAGGGCGGAGATGCTCTCCGGGGTGTGCGTGGTGCCATGGAACGACAGCTCGATGTCCTGCCCCATCTGCCGCTTGATCAGCGACACGACCAGATCCGGCTCGAGCTTCGCCGAGTTCTTCGCGTCCCGCCCGACCACCACGTTGTCCGGGGTCTCGAAGTACACCACCGACGGGGTGGTGTCCTCGCCGACCATGTTCTTCGCAACGGCGGGACGGCCGGTGTCGTCGATGTAGGCGACGCAGGAATAGGTCGTCCCCAGGTCGATGCCGTAGGTTGCCATGGATCCTCGCAGGTGTGGGAGCCCGAACTGGTGTCAGAGCCCGGGTTGGACGGGGGCGGGCGAGGCCGGTGCGGGGTCCGCTTCGGTGGTCGCGCCGGCTCCAGCGGTGGCGCCGGCTCCAGTGGTGGTGGCGGTGGCGTCGGCGGCTGGCTGCTGGTGGCGGAAGATCCGGGTGCGCGCGGGTCGCCGGATCCTGCCGGTGTCCCGATCCAGCACCCCGACCTGCGTGACCTCGGCGACCGTGTTGTGTCGGGCGGGGTCGTCGGTCGCGAGCACGGCTGCGGCCAGCTGCGCACCGGACTGGAAGCGCTCCCCGGGCGCCGGACGGACCAGGTCGAAGCCGCAGCGCTCCAGGGCGAGCTCCACGTCGTCGGCGAAGCTCACGAGCAGGTCGGCGGTGCGCGCGTCCCCGCGCCCGGCCATCCGCGCCGACTCGGCCGACAGGCCGTCGTGCAGTCTGATCAGGTCGGTGACGACCGGGTCGAGCAGCGCACGGCGCACCCCGGACCGCTGCTCGAGGCGGTCCTCGTGCAGTCGGTCGATCACCGCCTCCCGGTGCGCGGAGCGCCGGTGGAACTCGGTGAGGGCGGCCTCGATGCCGGCAAGGCGCTCGAGGAGCGGGTCGGCCGGTGTCTCGGCTCCGCCCAGGTCGGCCCGGCCGGTCGTGTCGGTCGTGTCGGTCGTGTCGGTGGTGCCGGTCGTGTCGGTGGTGCCGGCGACCTCGGCGGCGCCGGGGTGGCCGCCGCCGGTGTGCCCAGCTGCGGTGTGCCCGGCGGCGGAGTCGGTCGTGGTGTGCCCGGCTGCGGCGGGCTCGGTCGTGGTGGGCCTGGTCGCGGCAGGGTCGGCTGCGGTGTGCCCGGCTGCGGTGGGGCTGGGCGCGGTGGGGCTGGGCGCGGCGGAGTCGAGGGACCGCGGCGCCTGGAACCGAGGGGGCGGATCGCCGGCGGGCGGCGGAGGAAGGGACGGCGGCACGGGTTCGCCGGGGTCTTCGAGCATGGCGGCAGACCAATCGGTAGACAAACGCAGGTCGGTGCCGCCGATGCCGTCCGGGCGGACTCGCTTCGTCGGCGACCCTGCCACCGGCGACGGGCTCGGGCCGGATGACGGGGCGAGGTGTTCTTCTTCGCTCAGGCGGAAAGGCAGTGCCGCGACGGGCGGGTGCTTCTGACGCGGCGCAAGAAAATCCCCACGTTTATGATCATGACCTTCCCCGACGTCGCCCCGAGTATATGCATTGCCTCTGCAGGCACCTCACCGATGCGAGCTGGCGTCGGGGGGACACCTTGCCGCCGCGACTCAACGCGTCTTGAACTCCACCGGCCCCGCATCCATGGTGAACGTGCCGTCGGCGTGGAGAACCGGCCGCCGCTCGCTGCGGGAGTGCGAGTAGGTCTCCACATGCTCGATGACGGCCTCCTCCTCGCCGGAAAGGTCGATGCGCGCTATCGCCACCCAGTAGGAGGAGCTGTTCCGGTGGTACAGAGGAGTTTGTACCACCGAACCGGCGTGGTCGTCGACCTGCACCACTGCATGAAACCCCCGGAAGGAACCGACGCCGTTCTCGACCGCGGAGTATGCGCAGATGAGGATGTGTCGGAAGGCCTGCGGACTGGCGATCACGATCGTCTCCCGGCCGCGATGGCGGTCGCCGGTCGTCAGGCAAATGTGCGGCGGGCGCCGCAGTGAGCCCTGGTTCCGGTAGTAGCAGACACCCGCTCGCCCGGTCCGGTCGATGTAGAGCGCGTAGAGGTCGAGGTCCTTGTCCCGGCGCTTCCAGGTCAGCTCCGCCGTAATCTCGCTCTGTGGTATCCCGATGGCCGTGCGGGCGCCGGGCAGCAGCTTCACGTCACCAAGCGGGGCGATGCCGCCGCCCTGCCGCTGACCTCGGCTCCGCTCCCGATCCGGGCTCGTCCGATCTGGGCTTTGGTCCCGGCTCTGGCTCCGGTCCTGCTCCCGGCCCTGGCCCAGTGGCTCCTCGCGCGGACCAGCCGGTTCCGCAGCGGCTGACCGCCTGCGGTACAGGGCATCATCGATCCGCACGGCGTAGCGGGACCCCAGCCCCGCCAGCCCGTCGGCAAAGCCGAAGCCCACGGTGCGGTAGTACCAGCCGTCCCTGCGCCGGTGCAGCTCGCCGGGAACGTGGACGACGTCCCCGGGGCCCGCAGCGACGTCGATCCGGAGCAGCTCGCAGTCGTCGTCCGCGTCGACGAGCCGTAGTCGTACCCCGGGCGCGTCGACGAGGCGGCCACCCGAGGCCGACAGGCTCAGCACCACCTGATCGCCCTCGGCGTGCAGCGTGTCCAGATCTATCTCCGCGCGTTCGGTCACGACCGCCGCGTCCGTTCTACCGAGATGCCGGATCGCACCGTCCGGACCGACCGGGGTGGCGAAGTGTATGGCGTACACGGAGGCCGGATCCACCCCACCGTTTCCGTGGACCACGAGGATGAGGTCGAGGTCGAGGTCGGCGTTCTCCCAGTTCAGGACCACGCGGATACGCCGCGCGCGAAGTGCGACCTGGCTGAGCAGCATAAGCGACACGAGCGGCCCTCTCCTGAGTCGGCCTGATCGTAGCCCGCGCCGGATCGGGGCGGCGGATGGACGGATCATCGCGCAATCCGGGTGACGGCCGGACCGGTTCGTCGGCGGTAGGCTCGGGCCGATGGGAGCACAGCAGTGAGGTGCAGGTGGTGAATGCGGACGGCGGGTTGGCGTCGCTGCGGGAAGCTCTTGTCGTGGATCTGACAATCCGTGGCTGGGAGCGGTTCGGAATCCTCGTCGACGGCCTTGAGGCGGCCTGGTCGGCGGGGGAGGACGCGCGATTCGCCATTTCCGTGGAACGGCCGGATCTCGCGCTGCGCAAGCGTGCGACGCACCTCGGCGAGGAGCCGGCCGTGTCGAGGACGCAACCCGTCCGTGAACGGGTGAACAGAATGATTCACGTGCTGAGTGATGCTTCAGGCGAAGAAGTCCAGCGCCGCGAGGCGCCACCGGAGGCTGCTACGACGGCCGACGCCGGATCCTGACCGTGGCCGGCGATCCCGCGCAGACCGCGCAGACCGCGCAGACCGCGCAGACCGCGCAGACCGCGCAGACCGCGCAGACCGAACCGCACGGGCCGGACCTGCGGACGCCGGAGCCGGGCGGCCCGGACCTGCGCGGCCCGGACCTGCGGGCGCCGGAACCAGGCGGGTTCGCGTCGGATGGGTTCGAGCTGCGCGGGCCCGAGCTGCGCGGGCCCGCGCTCGTGGTCCATCTGTACGCGTCGACGGACGGGCCCCGCGCGGTGCAGGCGTACGAGTTCCTCCGCGCTGTCTGGGCGGCCTGCCGGCTGACGTTGAACATGGAGCCGGCCTTCGACCGGCTGGGCGTGCCCGCGGTGCTGCCGGGATCGATCGACGCTGGAGGCCGCGTTGCGGGCCTTCGCCTACAACCGGGTTTTCGTCCGGCTGGCCCGCCGGCACCGGCTGGCGGGCCAGTAGGGTGAGTCCGCGCGTCCTCGACCGTAACCAGCAGGTCTGGCCGGAACAGGGCCGGTCTCACCTGGTCACCGGCCTACCGTCCGGGTTCGGACGAGGGTCGGGACGGGGCGCGCGAGGACGGGAGGAATGCGGTGACAGCCGAGGGAGCCGCGGCCGAGGCGACGCCGGCCGGGGGGACGGCGGCGAGGTACCGCCCGCGCCGGTCGGTGCTCTACATGCCGGGGGCGAACGAGCGGGCGTTGGAGAAGGCGAAGGGCCTGCCGGCCGACGCGCTCATCCTCGACCTGGAAGACGCGGTGGCCCCGGCCGCCAAGCAGGACGCCCGGACGCGGGTCTGCGCCGCTGTGGCCGCCGGCGCCTACGGCCGGCGGGAGGTGGCGATCCGGATCAACGGGCGGGACACCCCCTGGCACGCCGACGACCTGCGCGCCGCCGCCCAGGCGGGACCGGACGCCATCGTCGTGCCGAAGATCGGCTCGCCGGCCGACGTGCACGCCGTCGAGCGGGACCTGGCCGCCGCCGGGGCTCCGGCACGCACCCTGATCTGGGCGATGGTCGAGACGCCCATCGCGATGCTGCGCGCCCTGGAGATCGCCCAGGCCTCGCCGCGCCTGGCGGTGCTGGTCATGGGCACCAATGACCTGGCCAACGAGCTGCGCGCGGAGCATGTGCCGGGCCGGGCGCCGCTGCTCACCGGTCTGGGGTTGTGCCTGCTGGCGGCGCGGGCCAGCGGCAAGGCGATTCTCGACGGCGTCTACAACGACGTCCGCGACGCCGACGGGTTCGCCGCCGAGTGCCGGCAGGGTCGTGAGCTGGGGTTCGACGGCAAGACCCTGATCCATCCCGGCCAGGTCGAACCCTGCAACCAGGCGTTCTCGCCGTCCGCCGAGCAGCTTGCCGAGGCCGCGGAGATCGTGCGGGCCTGGGCGGATGCGGCCGACGCGGGCCGGGGGGTCGTCACCGTCAACGGGCGGATGATCGAGAACCTGCATGTCGACAACGCCCGGCGGCTGCTCGCCGTCGACGCCGCCATCGCCGAGCTCGCGCGGCGGACTCCCGGGGCGCTGCCCTAGCGGCGTCCGCCGTGGCTGTCCAGCAGGAACCGGACGAGGTCGCGGGCGTGCTGTGCCGGGCCGTCGGCACCGAGGGCCGCCACACTGGCGTAGACCCCTTCCATGATCAGAACCAGTCGGTCGGCCAGCTCCCGCGAGCCAGAGGCGGGATCGGCCCCGTGCGTGGCGGGATCGGCGCCGTGCGTGGTGGGGTCCGCGTCGGCGGGGGTGGCGTGCGTGCCGGGTGCGGCGAGGGCCGCCGTCATCGCGGCGAACTGGTCGCGGACCCACGCCTTGGCGGCGACGGCGTGGCGATGGGCGGGCGCCTGCGGGTCCGGGATCTCGGCGAGCGCCATCAGGAACGGGCAGCCACGGCAGCGGTCGGGCCGCGTCTGGTCGACCAGGGCGTCGAACACGGCGAGGATCCGGGCGCGCGGCGACGTTCCGCCCGCCTGCGCGGCGTCGGTGAACCACTGTCTGTACAGCGCGCCCGCCCGTTCCACATAGGCAGCGACGAGGTCGTCCTTCGCGGCGAACAGGCGGTAGAGGGTGGTCGGCGCGACGCCGGCCCGCGCGGCGAGCGTGTCCACTCCGGTCGCGCGGATGCCCTGCCAGTAGAACAGCTCGTGCGCCACGGCGAGCACGTGTTCGCGGGTTTCCGCCGCGCTGCGCCGCGGTGGTGGAGATGAGTCCGGCACGGTCGTGAGTCTCCCGTCGTCGGCGGTCCGACCCGGGCGGGCCGCGCTTGCGGCGAGCAGGTTTACCGCCCCCCATTGTCAGGGGGCGTTCCGTACCGACGTCAAACTGATCATCGTCCATCTCTGCGGAGATGGACGATCAGGTATCTCGTCGCCGGAGAAACCGGCGACATCGGGCGGGAACTTCTCGACGTGCGGACCCACGCGCAGTGGCTCGACGCGCACGCCGCGGAGTTTCGTGCCCCGAAGCCGGCCTCGCCGGTCTGATCGGGGCGGGATGTGGGTCGGGATAACCCGAAGGCGAGTGGTGGGCGTACCGGCTGGGAGCGTCGAGGGCGCGGCGGCAGGCTGAGAGGCGTCCCCACGGGGACCGGGCGTCCCGCGCAGATCGTGTTCGTGGGCGACCGGGCCGTGACACATTGTCCCGAAGGCGCCGATGACCATGACGACCCCGCCATCCCCCGACCCCTCGCGGGAGCCCGGACTGCCGCGCCAGCCGGCGGACGGCCCGCGGGACGGTGAGCAACGGGACGATCTCCCACCCGGCGCGGGTCCGCGGCGCTGGCGGGTGCACCGGGAGTTCGCCTACACCCTGGTCGGCCTGCCGGTGGGCATCGTCGGTTTCGTCTACGCGGTCGTCGCGATCTCCGTCGGCGCCGGCCTCGCCGCCACCGTCCTCGGCCTGCCGCTGCTGGCGGCCATGGTCGTCGGCGCCCGCCGGTTCGGCGAGGCGAACCGGCGGCTGGCCGGCAGGTTGCTCCACGCGGGCGTTCCCGCGCCCCGCCCGTTCCGCCCGCGTCGTCCCGGCGCGTCCGGGTGGATCCGAGCGGGGCTGGGCGACACGGTCGGCTGGCGGGCCCTCGCCTACCTGCTGCTGAAGTATCCGCTCGCGGTGGCCAGCGGGGTCGTCTCGATCACGCTGTGGAGCTACGCGCTGGGCGCGGTCACCTACCCGGTCTGGCGGCCGTTCCTGCCGTTGCAGCACGACAGCGACGGGCAGGGCCACCGCGGTGCCTCGATCGGCGCCGACTACTTCTTCGACACCGCCCCCCTCGTCGCCGCGGTGACCGTGACGGGGCTGCTCCTGCTGCTCGTCGCCCGCTGGACGGTGCACGGGCTGGTGCACCTGGACGTGCTGCTGATCCGCGGCCTGCTCGGCCCCACCCGGCGATCCCTCACCGCGCAGCGGGTGCGCGACCTGGAACGCACCCGCGCCGCCGCCGTGGACGACTCGGCCGCGGCGCTGCGTCGCATCGAACGCGACCTGCACGACGGGGCACAGGTCCGGCTGGTGGCGATGGCGATGAATCTCGGCATCGCCCGCGAGCACCTCGCCGCGGACGGGGACGCCGTCGATCTGGACGCCACCCGCACGCTCGTCGACGCGGCTCACCGAGAGGTCAAGGAGGCCCTCGTCGAACTGCGGAACATCGCCCGCGGGATCCATCCGCCGATTCTCGACCGGGGCCTCGACGCCGCGCTCGCGAGCCTCGTCGCGAGCAGCGCACTGCCGGTGCGGGTGAGCGTCGACCTGCCGGACCGCCCGTCGGCGGCGATCGAGACGATCGCCTACTTCTGCGTCGCCGAGCTGCTGGTCAATGCCGCCAGGCACAGCCACGCCGACGAGGTGCACATCAGCATCATCGGGCGGGCCAGGCGGGTGCGCCTCGTCGTCGGTGACGACGGTGCCGGCGGGGCGCGCATCGACCCCGGGGGCGGCGGGGGGCTCGCCGGCCTGGTGGAGCGGGTCCGTACCGTGGACGGCTGGCTTGCGGTCAGCAGCCCGCCCGGCGGCCCGACCGCCGTGACCGTGGATCTGCCGCTGCACGCCTGACGGGCTCGTCCCCGGCGTCGGCGCGCGGCCGGGCGGGCGTCCGTCAGGCGCTCTTCGCGGCCTCGAGGGCATCGAGGAGCTTCTGCCAGGGGAACAGCGCCTTCCACGCCTCGATGTCCGGGATGTTCTCCAGCACGACGTCCTCGTACTCGAAGATCACCTGCACGCCCCAGGAGCGCAGGGTCGCGATGTTCGCGAGGAACGCGGGATGCTTCGCGTGGGTCGGGTTCGGCGGCAGCCCGATGATGATGGGGATCCCCGAGCAGATGGTCTCGTTGAGCAGGCTCAGCGCGAGGGTGTCCGAGATGCCGCCGGCGAACTTGTTCACCGTGTTGAAGGTGGCCGGGGCCACCACGATGGCGTCGGGTACCGGGCGCTCCTCGTTGTCGTCCTCGACCAGCGCGTACTCGCTGCGCACCCCGTGTCCGGTGAGGCTGGCGAGCAGCCCGGTGTCGATGAACTTCAGCGACGACGGGGTGGCGACGACCCGGATGTCCCATCCGGTGGACTGCGCCTGCTTGACGAAGACGGGGAGGTCGTCGGCGGGGTACCCGCCGCCGCAGACGACGATGTAGAGCGCGCGATTTCCGACAGTCATGGCGAAGAAACCCATCTCGAGGCCGCGGAGAAACGGAACCATTCGTTCCAGTAGCCATTCTCCGCCCGTTCGACCGCTTTCCGGGCGGAGCCGCCGAACGTCGGGTGCGGACGGTCCGAAGGTCCCGCCGCGCCGGCACGGCCACCGGCAGGGGACAGGGTCGGATGCGGGCGACGGCCGGCTGCGGCGAGGGTCGGATGTGGTCGAGGGTCGGATGCGGGCGAGGGCCAGGCGTGGGCGAGGGTCAGATACGGGTGAAGGCCTCCGCGTCCCGGCGGAAGCGGTCGAGCTCGGTCAGGCTGATCGTCGGACGGGCCTGCCGCGCGGCGTCGAGCAGGTCGGCGGTGCCCAGCGGCGTGGTGGCGGGGTTCTCGCCGCCGTCGGGGCCGGCCGCGTCCGAGCCGGGCTTGCCGTGCAGCCAGGTGTCGTCGGCGGCCCGGTGGAAGGCCGCCGCGGCCGAGCGCTGCACGACCGCGGAGAGGTCCGCCGGGGTGAACAGGTCGGTCGCGGCCACCACCGCGTCCAGGTCGATCTCGGCCTTGTTGGCGACCCGCTCCAGCAGGCCCGCCAGCAGCACGCGGCGTCCGCCGGCGTCCGGCGGTCCGACCGGGAGCACCAGGTCGAACCGGCCGGGCCGGATGAACGCCGGGTCCAGCGCCGACACCGCGTTCGTCGCGCAGATCAGCAGCCGGCCCTGCACCCCGCGGAACAGCGGGATCGCCTTGAGCAGCTCGTTGACGACGGACTGGTTCTCCGGCCGGGTCTCGCGGGACTGGGCGATCTCGTCGACCTCGTCAATGAACACGACGACGCGCTCGACGCCCATCAGGTCGTCGATCGCCGACCGCAGCTCGGCGGCGAGCCCGGCCGCCCCCGAGGCCAGCCGCGACGGCAGCAGCTCCACGAACGGCCACTCCAGCCGGGCGGCGATCGCCCGGGCGAACGACGTCTTGCCGGTTCCCGGCGGCCCGAACAGCAGCATCGCCGTGGGGATGACGACGCCGTAGGCCTCGGCCAGCTCCCGCTCCCGCACCGGCAGCAGCAGCCGCTGCTCGATGAGCTTGCGCTCGTCCTCCATGCCCGCGAGGTTCGACCACTCGGACGTGCTCAGCAGCGCCCCACCCCAGCGCTCGACGGTCGACACGTCCGCCGGGCGCAGCGGGATCTGCTTGTCGTAGAGCACCTGCCCGGTGGCGGTGAAGCCGCGGTTGAGGAACGCCTCCTCCCCGGACTGGCCGGGGGTGATCAGCGTGGTGATCCGCCGGCAGCCGGTGTGCAGGAGCAGGTTCTCCACGCTCTGCAGCAGGCCGGAGCCGATGCCGTGGTGACGCCAGGCCGGCGCCAGCGCGACCGTGAGGACCCGGCCCGCGGCGCCCTCCTTGCGCCCGACCGCGGCCCCCACGATGTGCTCGCCCGCAACGGCGACCACCACCGGGGACTCGGTGTCGGGCGGCTCGTGCCGCAGCGCCAGCACGGTTTCGGTCAGGTTGATCGGCGGTCCGCCCGGGGTGCTGCGCACCTCCTCGAGCAGCCGCACGGTGGCCGCGTAGTCGACGGTCTCGTAGGGACGGATGTGCCAGATGGGCACGCTGGCTCCTTCAGGTCGGTCACCGACGGATCGTCGAGACGACTCTGCCTGGATGGTCGCGGCGAACCCGTGAGGACTGTTGGAGCTTTGTGGGGGGACTTTGGGACCGGCACCGGTTGACGAAGGCCGTCTGTGTGCCCGGGAGCGCTCCCCCGGGCGGGGTCGCCGTGTCGTCGCCCGGCGGCGCGCGACGCCGCCCGGCCGGCCGCGGGAACGCTGGTGGGCGCACGGCCCGCGGCGGTGGTGACGCTGCTCGCCAGGCACCTTCGACGGCCGGCCCGGTGACGCTCCTTCGGGCGCCCACATCGTGGACCCCGCCACGCCCATCCGGGGGAGACCATCCCTTCCCGGGGCCCCCGAACGGGTCAGTCGCTCGGCCCTCGACGGATGTCCGGCGGGGGACCGGTGCGGCAACGGCGTCGGCGTCGGCGTGGGCGTGGCGTGGGCGTGGGGTGACCCGGCTGTCCGTCGACTACCCGAGGTTGATGGTGATGTCGGCGTCGTTGGTGTCGCCGAGGGTGTGGACGTGGATGCTGCCGGTCGCGCCCGCGAATCGGCCGGTGCCCCCGGTGATCGCCGAGTCGAAGTCGCTTTCGCTGCCCGTGCTCGACGATGTGAGCGTCGAGTCACCGAAGATCGCCTTCGAGGTGCAATGCGTGTTCAGGTCGGCTCCGAACTCGCAGGTGGTGTGGTTGGTGCCGGCGAGCTGCCCGGAGTGGGTGGCGTGGTCGCCGGGGTAGAGGTTCTCGACGAGTTCCATGCGGCCCCCGGGTGCCGGCGGCCCGGTCATGGCGTGGGTGGGCGATCCACCCGGCGGCGTGTAGATGAGGTCGACCTGGTCGTCGAAGTAGCGGCTCGGGAAGGGCGCGGTCGCCGCGGCGGCTGTCACCGCGGACGCCGCCGGGGTCCTCGCCGGGATCGCCGCCGGGGTCGCCGCCGCCGGTGTGTCGGTGGAGCCTGAGCAGGCGGCGAACAGGGCCATCGCCCCGGCCGCCGTCACCGTCGCCACCGCTGCTCGCCAGCGCGGCGCCGGGCTGGGGTACGCACGTTCCCGCATGGGGAACCTCCTCGTTGTGTCGATCTCCGGCACCCGCCGGCCTGTCGGCACATCGTGGAGTTGGGCGTGTCCCGCCCACACGGGCGCGGATTCCCGGGTCGATCGGGAGAATTTCCCGGGTCGGCGGGACACTCTGACGCGCACACTGGGCGGGTGTTTCCCCGCCGCGGCTGTGTCCGGCTATCCGGCCGAACCGCCCGCCGACTCCTCGCTCACGTTCTGGCGCTGGCCGCTGTCATGCTCACGGTGGCCGGGGTGGCACTGACCATCGCCAACCGGCACGCGGCCGTCACGACCACCGGACAGCGGCCGGACAGTCCGTGGACCCAGATCGTTCCGGCCGTCGGCTTCATCATCGCCGGCTGGTTGCTGGCCACCCGACGTCCGGAGGTCGTTTTCGGCTGGCTGGCGCTCGCCGCCGGTCTTGGCCACGGGTTCGCGGCCGCCGGCATCGAATGGGCACTGTTCTCGCATGATGGGCGGCACCTGCCCGGGGCGGGGTTGGCGCTGTTCGCCGCGGGTGTCGGGGAACCGGTGGAACCGGTGGTGATGGCGACGACGTGGGCGGCGTTTCCGACCGGACGTTTCCCGCCGGGTCGGATCGGTCGGGCGGCCGTCGTCAGCGTGGCCCTGTGCGCCGCCGGTTGGACGACCGGGCCGCTCGGGCGGCACACGATCCCCCATCCGACGCCCGAGTTCGCCGGACTGCGCAACCCGCTGGGGATCGACGCGTACCCCGACTGGGTCGCAGCGGCGCTGTTTCCGGCGGGACTGCTGCTGGGCTCGATCGTGATGGTCCTGCGCTGGCGGCGTGCGCGGGGACGAGAGCGTCAGGTGCTGCGCTGGCTCGGCGTGGTCAACATCGGCGGAATCGTGCTCACCCCGGTCATCGTCGCGCTGCCGGCCGGCGAGGTGCTCGCCTCGATCGGGACGATGCTGCTTCTGATCGTCGTCGTCGCGGTCGTGCTGGCGAACCAGGTCTACGGGGTCGACGTCGTCCTCAACCGCGCCCTCGTCTACACCCTGCTCGCCGCGTTCGTGGCCGTGGTCTACGCGGCCGGGGTGGGGCTGCTCACGCTGCTCGGAGTCCGTGCGGGCGGGCCGTGGACGGTGGTGGCCTCGCTGGGCGCCGCCTTCAGCCTTGCCCCGGCCCGGTCCCGGATCCAGCGGGCGATCAACCGTTTCCTCTACGGCCATCGCGACGAGCCGTACACGGTGGTCAGCCAGGTGGCGTCCCGCCTCGAGGCCGCCGGCAACATCGAGCAACTGCTGCCGGGCCTGCTCGAGGCCGTCGTCGGGGCGCTGCGACTGCCGTGGGCGGCCGTCGAGATGCGGGGGGATGGCGGAGCCACCCGCCGTATTACGCATGGCGACGACACCGGGCGGGCGCACACGATCCGGTTCCCGCTGGTCCACCAGGGTCGCGACATCGGATCGCTCGTGGTCGCGCGGCGAGTGGGGGAAGCCGACCTGGACTCCCGGGAGTCCCGGCTCATGGAGCACATCGCGGGCCAACTCGCGGCTGCCGCGAGCAACGTCATCCTCACCGAGGACCTGATCCTCTCGCGGGAACGGGTTGTCAGCGCGACCGAGGAGGAACGCCGCCGGCTGCGCCGCGACCTCCACGACGGTCTCGGTCCCGTGCTCACCGCGGCCGCGACCAAGGTCGACGCCGCCCGCAATCTCGCCGGCCGCGACCTCCCGCGAGCCGACGACCTTCTCGGCGGGGTCCGGCGGGACCTGACCACCGCGCTCGACGACCTGCGCCGCCTCGTCTACGCGCTGCGCCCCCCCGCCCTCGACGAACTCGGGCTGCTGGGCGCGTTGCGCGAGCAGCTGCGGCACTCCGGCGTCCCGGTGACGCTCTCGGCGCCCGACACGATGCCCGAGCTGCCGGCCGCGGTGGAGATCGCCGGATACCGGATCATCACCGAAGCCGTCACCAACGTCACCCGGCATGCCCACGCGTCGCACTGCGTCGTGTCGATCGAATGGGGGGAACGCCTGACGGTGGAAATCCGCGACGACGGCACGGCCCGGACCGCGTGGGCGGCCGGCGTCGGCCTGACGTCCATGCGCGAACGGGTCACCGCACTGGGCGGCAACTGGACCGCCGGGCCCACCCCCGACGGCGGCCACGTGCGCGTCGAACTCCCGCTTTCCCTCGCTGGCAGCGCCGTGCCCGAGCAACC
Organism: Frankia sp. AiPs1; assembly: GCF_023716945.1. GTDB lineage: Bacteria > Actinomycetota > Actinomycetes > Frankiales > Frankiaceae > Frankia. Next base: position 19,260 of record NZ_JAMQQF010000028.1, read on the forward strand.
CCCTCTCCCCGCCCGGATCGCCGCGGCCACCACCCTCGTCGGCACCGCCGGATGAACGACACCGGCCCCGTGCGGGTCCTGATCGTCGACGACCATCGCATCGTGCTCGAAGGCCTGGCCGCCCTGCTCGACTCGGTGGACGGCATTGAGGTCGTCGGTGAAGCCACCTCCGGCGAGCAGGCCGTCGCGCTCGCCGGCCCGGCCCGCCCGGACGTCGTCCTGATGGACGTCGACATGCCCGGCATCGGCGGCGTCGAAGCCACCCGCCGGATCCGCGCCGCGCATCCCGGCGTCGCGATCCTCATGCTGACGATGTACGGCGAGGACGAACACGTGTTCGCCGCCCTGCGCGCCGGCGCTCGCGGCTACCTGCTCAAAGGCGCCCAGCAGGACGACGTGATCCGCACCATCGGCGCCGTCGCCCACGGCGACGCCGTGTTCGGAGCTGACATCGCCGAACGCATCCTGCGCGCATTCTCCGACCCGGCACCGACCGCCGCCCCGTTCCCCGAACTCACCGACCGAGAACGGGAGGTGCTGGGTCTCGTCGCCAACGGCTGGCCCAACAGCCGTATCGGCCGCAGCCTTGGACTCACCCCCAAGACCGTCGCCAACCACGTCTCCAACATTCTCGCGAAGCTGAACGCCCCCGACCGCGCCGCCGCGATCCTCCGAGCTCGTCGGGCCGGGCTCGGTGAACCCTGATCCTCGTTGGGCTGGTGGGTCGCTCCGGCGTCAGGCATGCCTGCACCTGCGGGGGCGGCGGGCGATCGTCAGGGCAGCGGCGCGGCGAGGGTGAGCAGCCGGGTGATCTGGGTGGCGGCGAGGTTGTCGTCGCTGATCAGGGTGAGCGTCGCCGGGCCGTGGCCGGCCGGCGGCGCGGCGACGGCGAGGCCCTCGTAGTTGTCGAGCAGCGGGTTGAGCTGCGGTTCCCGGCTGGGCGCGCCGAGGGTCGGGCAGCGGACGAGGTCCGCGACCGGCCGCTTGGCCACGATGTCGACGGTCGGCGCGGTGGCGAGGTCGGCGATGCCGCCGACGTCCGGGGCCCGGTCGGCGCCGGTGACGGCGTAGAGGGTCGCCGTGTTGCCGACGTTCGGCGTGAACGCCGCCTCCAGCACGACCAGCCGCCCGTCGCCGTAGGCCGTCGCCTCGGCGATCCGGTTGCCCGGGTCGACCCGGTAGCCGAGCTGGCGGGTCAGCCGGTACCCGCCGGGCGCACCGGAGTCGGCGGCGTAGACGAGGATCCGGCGGAACGAGGTCTGTCCGCCGCCGGTCTGTCCGTCCCTCGCCTGGTCGTCTCCGGTCTGGGCGTCGCCGGCGAGCGTGCCCTCCATTGCGGCGTAGACGAACCGCCCCGACGGCGAGACCGACAGGCCCTCCAGGGTGGCGTTCGCCGTCGCCTCGCCGGCGGGTGCGACCGCGAACCGCGCCGGCACGGCGAGCTCCCCGACCTGGCGGCCATCCCGCCCGAACACCCGCACCGACGGCTCCGTCTCCGAGCTGACCAGGAACCGGCCGTCCGGCAGGACGGCGACGCCCTCCCCGTCGAAGCTCGCCGCGTCGTACGGGGTGCCGTCCGGACGGCGCAGGGTCAGCGTGCCCGTCAGCCTGGGATGGCGCGGGTCGCGGAAGAAGAACAGCCGCGCCGGCTCCGTCCCGCTGTGGTCCTGGACCGCCACGTACCCGCCGCTGCGCCAGTCCGCGGCGAGCCCCGACAGCCCCCCGACCGTCACGCCGTCGACCGACGCCTTGTCCAACGCGTCGCTGAACCCGACCGCCACCGCGGTCGGCGGGCAGGCCCGCTCCCGCAGCCCGCCCGGCGCCGGCGAGGCACCGCCGGCGGCACGTTCCCCGGGGGCCGTCGAGGCGCCTGTCGTCGCCGCCGACGTGCCTGTCGCCGCCGACGTGCCTGTCGTTGTCGATGCGGTTGCGGTCGTGGCGGCGGAACACGCGAGTACCGTTGCCGCGGCGGTTGCCAGAACGGTGCGACGGATCGTTGTCACTCTGTCACTCTCGCCGGGCGGCGGTGACCGGCGGAAGGCCGGTGAGGTGAACGGCGCCCGAACGAGAGGTCGCGGGTGTGGCCGTGATCAGATGGCTTGTCTGCGCCGTAACCTCGGTCAGGTCGGCGGGTGCCTCACCAACCTTCGGTGGCGAAGTTCTCGCCGCGGCGGAACAGCTCGATGCCGGTGCGGGACGTTCCGTAGGTTCGCGCGGGGATCGCGCCGAGGGGGAACCAGGCGATTCCGGCGCACTTCTCCGGCTCGGCGTTGACCGGCTCGCCCGTCCAGCTCGCGGGCCGGAAGACCAGACCGAGGCGCGCGCTGCCGCGGTCATTGCGGGAATGGATCGTGGCGGTGAGGGAGAGCCCCGACCGGTCGAGGACGAGGCCGGTCTCCTCGCGGGCCTCACGTACGAGCGCGCCGGCGGCGTCCTCGTTCTGTTCGAGCTTCCCGCTGGGCAGATTCCACCAGCCGTCGGCGAACCCGGTTCCCGCGCGCAGGGCAAGCAGCACCTGATCGTCGCGGACCAGGAGCAGAAGCACGTCCACGGGACTCGTGTAGGTCATCCCGCGATGATCGGTCCGTCGCCGCGTGCGTCGACTACCTGGCCGGGATGTCCGATGTTCATCACGCATCGTTACTCTCCGGTTGTCCGCATGAGGCTGCCTCCCCAACGGCTACATTCTCGTGTTGTCGCCGAGCGGAATCTTCCGCTTGCCGCAGGCGAACTACTTGCGATCGTCGTCCGGTCATCCTGCTCCGTCAGTCGCCCTTGGCACGGTCAATGACCTCCTCGTCGGTCAGGGGGGAGGCGGGGTGGTGGGTCAGGCACAGGGGGGTGCGGATCTTCTCGAAGGTCAGCGCCTCGCTGGTGGCGTAGAACTCGCCGACGCCGAGGCGGCCGATGTCCGCCGCGTCGCCGCCGCTGGCGCGTGCCATCAGCCGGGCCGCGTCGATCTGGGTCGGGCTGTTGAGCCGGCCGAACAACTGGGTGGTGGCGTTCCCGGGGATGCCGTTGTGCAGGTTCTTCGGCGCCTGGGTCGCGAACACCAGGCCGAGGCCGTACTTACGGGCCTGGGCGGCGAGTGCCAGCGTGCTGGCGGTGCAGGCGGTGGTCGGCCCGGACGGGGCGAACGTCTGCGCCTCGTCCATGACGAACAGGCCACCGAGGGGACGCGCCCCCGCGGGGTTGCGCTTCACCCAGGCGAACAGGGCAAGCTGGAGCTGATTGACGAAGCTCTGCCGCTGCTCGTCCTGCGGCAGCCCGATCAGGCTGATCACGGAGACGCGGGCGCGGCGTCCCGGCGCCGGGCGTAGCAGCTCCCCCGGATCGACCGGCGCGCCCTGGCCGCCGAACAGCGGGTCGTTCACCATCGCGGCGCGCAGCGTCTGGGCCAGGCCCTTCGCGAGCTTGTCGGCCGGGTCGAGGTCGGTCACTCCGTCGGGCAGATCCGCGAGCAGCTCGACGAACGCGGTCAGACCGGACCGGTTCCCGCGGGCGAAACGGCGCAGCGCGGCGGTGAGGATTGCCCGGCCGATGCTCGCCCGGGGCGTTGCGCCGGTCACGCCCGCGCGCGCCGCCAGTGTGGCCACGGCTGCGTCGACCGCCGCGGCGAACTCGTCCGGGTCGTCGCGCAGCCCGGCGAAGTCGGGCAGCGGCTGGAAGCTCACCGGCCGGCCGCCGTCGCGCCGCGGCGTCCAGATCACCACGTCGGTGTCGGCGAGGTACTCGTCGGCGAGCCTCTTGTCCTCGTCCTTCCAGCCGGCCGGCGGGCTCGGCCACGCCTCGCCCAGCCGGGCCAGGTCGTTGTTCGGGTCCAGCACGATCGACGAGACGCCCCGCAGCGCCGCCTCCTCGACCAGCCGCCGGATCAGCACGGTCTTACCCGACCCGGACCCGGCGAAGATCGCCACGTGCCGGCGCAGGACGGCGAGGTCGAGCCGGGCCGGCTCCGCCGAGACCAACGAGGTGCCGAGGACGAAGGCGGACGGCGTGCCCGGCGTGCCCGGCGTGTCCGGCGTGTCCGGCCTGTCCGCCCGCCTGGCCACCGACTGATCTTCGGCCGGAGTGGGGATGTCGGCGATCTGGTCGGGGGAACCGTCCGTCGTACGCGCAGCGCCGACTTCCGGTTCCGCGGCGCCGCCGCCGGGGGGTTCGACGGCGGCGGCACCGAGGGCCGTGCGCAGCAGGGACGTTCCGCTGGCGGGGCGGCGCGCGGTCAGCCATTCACGCAGGTGCGGGTGCTGGCGGTCGAACAGGGTCCGCAGCGCCGCGAAGGTGGCCAGGTCGTCGCGGTCCAGGCGGTGCACGACGCCGCCCGCCTCGATGAAGGCGGCGAGTGCCTCGTGCGTCTTCGTGCCGTGGCCCCAGTCGGCGTTGCGCAGCAGGAACAGCCGTCGGCGCGGGTTGCCGGCGGCGATCCCGGACATGACGCAGGCGCTGGTGATGCGGGGCAGGATCGCCCGGCCGTGGCCGGAAGTGATCGCCCGGAACGACCACTGGGCCTGCTCGCCGGTCTCGGTGTTCAGAGTGTGGGACAGCCGGGCGTGCAGCGGCGGGCGGGTGCTCGGGCTCGGTTCGAGGCCGAAGCCACGGCGCGTCCCGCCGTTCTCGGTGATCCAGGCGGTGAGTCCTGCGGTCAGCAACTCCGGCATCACGATGTCCTCGTTGGCCGGCGTCACGCTCGGCACGGTCGCGACCAGCTCGGCGAATACCGCGTCCAGCGCCGCCAGGAACGGTTCGGCTGTGTGCGTCGGCGTCCCCGGGGTCGAGGCCGGGCCGGTCGGGTCGTCATCTGCCGCGGGTGTCGAACCCACCCGCCTCTCACCTGCCTGGGCTGCGGCCGCCGGCCGGGCTTCGGCCTGGCCGGGTACTTCCCCCGCGCTCCCGGCGATACCGGCCCCGACGGCCCCGGCCCCGGCGGATCCGGCCCCGACGGCCCCGGCCGCCGTTGCGGACGCGCCGGGCCCGACCGGTTCGGCGGACCGGGCGGCAGCGTGCGCGTCGGGTTGCGCGGCGAAGTCGTCCAGCTCGCGGACGACGCCGGTGGACAGGCAGGTCTCCAGATGCCGGTCGATGCGTTGGAGCAGCTCGCGCGGGGTGAAATGGGGGGCGCGGTCGAGCGCCGCGGGCTTCACCGGCCAGGTCGGGTACGGCGGGGTGAAGCCGATCCGGTCGAAGTCCTCCCGGAACCGCCGCTCGATGATCCGGACGGTGATCGCGGGATCCTCCAGCCGGTTCAGCGGCATGATCTCGTGAAACCGGTCGCGGACGGAGGTCACCGCGTTCTCCCGGAACAGGATCCAGCTCGTCGGCAGGCAGGCCAGCAGGCACAGCGTCCGCTCGGTCCGCTCGTGCAGCATGAGCAGCCCGTCGGCGAGCACGTTGAACGCGACCGACCCGCCGCGCCGCCCATCCGGGTCGTCGTCCCGGACCGCCGCCTCGGCCACCACCGTGTCGACCTGGTCCACCGCGATCACGCTCGGCCCGGTCAGGGCCAGCAGCCGGGACAGCTCGTGGACGATGTCGGCCGGGCGGCGGGTGGCGGGCCGGATGCCGCGCCGGGCCCGCTCGCCGGGCTCCTGCTCGTCCATCGAACGCAGGTAGGTCTCGCCGATGGTCTGCTCGTCGTAGTCGTCCGAGTTGTACAGCGCCAGGGCCCGCAGGGTGTGCTGGCATTCCCGGGCCAGCGCCCGGTCGTGGTCGCCCAGCGCGACGATGAGGTCCTTCAGGTGCCCCGGCGCCAACGCCGTCTCGCCCACGACGGAGGCGGTCAGCTCCGCGGGCACCCGCAGCAGTTCGCACAGCGACCGTAGGAACCGCCGAAGCTGGGTCTCCCCGTCGACGGGCCGGAACAGGTCGGACAGCATCGACCCGACGACGCTGGCGTGGAACGCCTCGCTGCTCGCGTGCCCGACGAGGAAGAAGTACCCGCCGAGTTCCTGGACCTGCTGGCGGACCCAGCCGAGCAGGTGCGTTTTGCCCGCGCCGGCCTGGCCCTGCACGACGACGCCGAGCGGCTTGCGCGTGTCGGCCTCCGTCAGCGCGGCGAGGATGCGTCGCCGCGGCTCCGTGTGCAGGCCATCGACGTGGACCGAGGAGCTGCGCCAGACGTCTTCCAGCGAGTGCACCCAGTCCAGCCTGATGGCGGCCAGGGCGTCCAGCTCGGTGATCACGCCGGTCCGATCAGCAGCAGGTGGTTGTCGTGGTCGCCGATGCGTACCGCCGCCGCGCGATCCGCGGCGTTCAGCGACTTCTGGTCCTCGTCCGGCACGACCCGCACGTCCGGCTCGCGTGCCATCCGCCGCAACGCCTGGTCGACCTGCGTCCTGGCCGTGCCGCCGAGAAGCGGTCGGACCTTCGCCAGCCGCACCCAGTCGTACGGCCCGGCGGCGAGACTGGCGTACGCCGCCCGGATCGCCGCCTCGACGTTCTCGCCGACGTTGCCGCCGACGTTCTCGCCGACGTTGCCGCGGACGTTCGTGCCGACGTTGCCGTTCGCCGGATCCGCGGTCGGAGCTGGCCGCGTCGGTTCCGCGGAACCGTCCGGCGGGGAATCGGCCGGACCGGTCGGGTCGGCGCGAAACAGTTCCCCGATGGCAATCCGCTCCCGCTCGAGGAACCGGTGCAGGCCCTCGGCAACGGCGAAGAAGACACCGGCGGGCAGCGTGCCGGTCTCGACCGGGCGCGGGGCCAGCTCCTGGCGTCCCCGTGCCCAGCCGGCATCGGTCACCTGATGGAACAGGAAGTTGCCGTGGCCGGGAACCTTTCCGCTCTCGACGAGCCGGAGCTCGTTGAGCCGGCGGCGCTCGGCGCCGACCAGGGTGAACCGATACCGTTCGCGCAGCTCCTCGTTGGAGATCGGCCGGTCCTGGGCGAGCAGGGCGAGGAGGATCGCCGCCTCCCGGGCGGTCAGGGCCGGGCTGCTGTCGGGGGTCATGTCCTATTCCTCTTCCGAAATCTCGCGTCGAGCCTCGACGCCTCGTTCGATCTGGCTCGCGACGGCGTCCACGTCGTCGAGCACCTGGTCGTTGGTGAACCGCAGGACGGCAAAGCCGTCGAGGACGAGTTCGGCGTCGCGGCGGCGGTCGGCTTCGTAGTGCGCCGCCCCGCGGTGTTCCGGGCCGTCCACCTCGACGACCACCCGCTCGACCGTCCACATGAGGTCGAGGTAGCGCAGCCCGGTCAGCGGGCCGCAGCGGTAGGGCTGGTTCCACGCCCGGCCGTGCGCCCAGTGCCGGGCGCGCAATGCGGCTTCGAGTCGCTTCTCCGCCCGGCTCGCCGGATGCGGCCGGCCGACGACCCCGGGCAGCATCACCCGGTCCGGCCGGTCGCCGCCACCTGTCGGCGGGGCCGTCGCTACCTGGGTGGCGATCGGGGCCTCCGACGCCGATGCGCAGGCCCGCTCGGCGGGATCCGGGTGGCCGCTTGCGGGGCAGGGCACGGTCGGAATGCGGTCGGCGTCCGGGCCGTCGCGGAGCCCGGTCAACCACACCCCGGCGCGTGCCGTGTAGGCGAACCAGGCGAGCGCGTCGAGCGCGGTCCGCTGGTCGCGGGGACGCCCGCCCGGCGCTGCCGGCCCGACGAGCAGCGCCAGCCGGTCGCGGCCGAACCCGGCGGCGATGCCCTCGCGACGCCCGCGGCGCGCACCTCGCTGGTGAACCGCGTGCCCGCCGGCGCCCCGCGCAGGGACCGCTCGGCCAGGTCCGCCAGGTACGGTCCGAAGACCTCGATCGTCGCGGCAGCCCGGCCTGCGAGAGCCCGGACCGCGGCCACGCCGGCCCCACCCGCCGACTCGATCATCTCGGCGCCGGGCAGCCAGCCGGGGAACAGAGCCGCCGCGACCGCCTCCAGATCGGTGAGCAGCGCGAGCTGGCAGGCGGCGAGCGTGGGCCGCCCGGCCGGGCGGTAGCCGATGACGGCGGGCGCCTCGGCGGGCAGCGGGTCGAGCGCGGCCCGCACCGCCGGCTCGACGGTCCTCGCCAACCGGATCAGCCGATCCGTGGGCAGCGCCGCCCAGGATCCGGCCGGCCCATCCGGCCTGCTCGGCGCCGGCCTGGTCAGCGCTACCGGCTTGGTCGGCATTACCGGAGCCGGGGGGCCTCGGTGATGGGATGGGTCCGCCAGCACCGGGCCCGGAATGGATGGCGGCGATTCGTGACCGTCGGCAGTGGGACGGGCCGCCAAAATCATTGCGAGCCGCGGTTGCGCCGTTCCGGCCGCACCGGCTGACGAGGGTGGCGCAGGGCGATGCGGGCTGTCCACCCGACGTGTCCTGGTCCGCCGGCAGGCGGTCGTCGCTGTGCCGGTTGCCACTGTGCCGGTTGCCGCCGCGTCCGGTCGGTCGGCCGCTCCGGTCGGCGTCGATGTCGATGTCGGCGTCGATGTCGATGTCGGTGCCGGTGCTCGGTCGGTGGGTGGGGCGGCGGGGAAGGCGGGTTCGGCCTCGCGGGTTCCCGCCTGTGCGGGAAAGGCCGGTTCGACGGCGGGTTTCGCGCGTCCGTCGATCGCCTGGCGGACGAGGGTGATCAAAGTGGCGCGGGTGGCATCGGCGGGCTGGCCGAACAGGTCGATGGGGGCGAGCTGCTTCAGTAACCCGGGCAGCTCGCAGTCCTCGACCCGGACGGGCAGGAGCCGCCGACCGGCTCCGGACGGGTCGGCAGCGAATGCCGCCTGCCATTCCGGAGTGTCGTCCAGGGAGCGCAGATACGACGCGGAGAGCACGACGATGGTGCGTTCCGCGCCGACGACGCCCTGCTGGATATGCAGGCTCCAGTTCGATCCGGGCACGAAGTCCCAGGCCCGGATGAGTACCCGGTAATACGCGGACTCCAGTTGCCAGGCGAGCCACTCGGCCCACTGACGATCTTCGGCCGCATACGAAAGGAAGAAGTCCCACCGCTCCATGGCCGACACGCCGTCCTCACCCCCGCTTCGGACTCGGCGCCGATTCTGCCACCGGACCGCAAGGCCCGTGCCGGCCGGTGGTTCCGGTACCCGCGGTGCCGTCTGCGGCCAGCAGCCAACCACCCTCGGCCGGACGTCGAGCGGGCCGTGCTTTCGCGGCGCGTTCTCCCGTGATCCGACCGATGCGGTGTTTCCGGAAACCCGCCAACATCCCGTGTGAGGGCCCCGGGGGGTTTGCTGAGGAACAACGGCGAGGGAGGCTTCCCGCGACACGCGGTCGTGCCGAAAAACCCACCCGCCCGCGTCGAGGACGGTGCGGATAGGCCGCCGGCGGTAATCTCCGGCCGGCCGTGGGCGATGGATTGCGCTGGCGACCAGGTCGGTGCCGTCAAGCGCCTTGACCGTGCCTCGGCACCCCGGCCGCGCTCTGGCGCCCGGACCGTCCCCCGGCACCTCGGCCGTGCTTCGGGGCCCGGACCGCTCGGTGGCGGATCGGTCGCAGGTGCTCGGTTATAGTCGGCGCACGGATGATCCCGGCCTGGTGGCGGGCCGGGGCGGCGGGGGAAAGCGGCGGACGCGGAGTAGCGCGTGATCGTGCAGGGGCACGTCCAGGCGGTGCTGCCGGACTACGAGATCGGGGCCGAGCTCGGCCGCGGCGGGTTCGGCCGGGTGTTCGCCGCCCGGCATCGTCGGCTCGACCGGGACGTGGCGGTCAAGGTGCTGGCGGTGCCCGCGCCCGCGCCGGAGTTGGCCGCCGACGGCGTCGACGCCGAGGCGCGGATCGTCGCCAGCCTTGACCATCCGCACATCGTCCGGGTCTTCGACTACGTGCGCGACGCGGACATGGCGCTCATCGTCATGGAGCTGCTGCCCGGCGGGACGCTGGCGGGGCGCGCGCTGGCGGGGCTCGCGCCGCC
>NZ_JAMQQF010000290.1 GCF_023716945.1 Frankia sp. AiPs1
CCGCCCGGCTGGCGGGCAAGCTCGGGGTCGGGCTGGTGACCCTCGTCGACACCCCGGGCGCGGCCGGCGGCGCGCAGGCCGAGGCCGCCGGGATCGCCGCGGCGATCGGGGACGCGATGGCGGCGGTCCTCGCCTGCCCCTCCCCGACCGTGTCGGTGGTGCTCGGCGAGGGCGGGTCAGGCGGCGCCCTCGCCGCAGCGGTCACCGACATGGTTGCCATGACTCCGAACAGTTACTTCACGGCACTCTCCCCGGAGGGCGCCGCGACGACCTTGCGCATCCCGGCCGAGCAGGCGGCGGACCAGGCGGGGCTGCGGCCGACGGATCTGCACCGGCTCGGTTTCGCCGACTGCCTGCTGCCCGCGACCACCGCGGACCAGGTGGCGCAGGCGGCCGCGGGGCTACTCGCCGAGCTCTCCTGGCAGGACCCGGCGCACCGCCGAGAGCGGCGCCAGCAGCGATGGTCGACAGGACTACGTGACGGTCTGTAATCTCTTTGTGTTTCTCGACCCGGTCCCGGTGAGATCGGGCGAACACGCCCGGAAACACCCCGCGACGGTGTGCCGGCGCGACGAAGGAAGGTGATCGGCCATCGGCGAGCGGGTACCACCAGCACCCCGGCAGGCACCGACCCACCGCGCGCTCGTCGCGGGGCTGCGCGCCACCGGAGACAACGCCCGCGGACTCGCTGTCGAGACCGCCTGGATCGCCGCCCATCTGGCCCTCTATCCGGCGAGCGCGCTGCGCCGCCAGCCGGACCGGGACGACGAACCGTACTCCCTCGGCGGTCTGCCACCGCTGCAGCGCGGTCTGCTGGTGCGCGCGCCCGATGCGGCCGGGACGCCGATCCTGCTGGTCCACGGGCTGGTCGACAACCGGTCGGTCTTCGCCCGCCTACACCATCAGCTACGCCGACGGGGCTTTCGCCGGGTACGGGCGGTCGAGCTGCCCCTGTGGACCACCACCGTCGAGGACGGAGCCCGGGTACTCGCCGCCGCGGTCGCGGCCGCGGCGGGCGACGGTGGTCGCGTGCACGTCGTCGCCCACTCCCTGGGCGGCCTGGTCGCCCGCTACCACGTCCAGCGGATGGGCGGTGACCAGCAGGTCGACCTGCTGGTCACCCTGGCCACCCCGCACGGCGGCACCCGGCTGGCCGAGTTGGTGCCCCGGGCGCTGCCCTATCCCCTGGTCGCCCAGTTGCGGCCGGGTTCACCGTTGCTGGTCGAGCTCGGCCGCCCGGCGCCGGACTGCCGGACGCGTTTCGTCGCGGTCGCCGCCGGGCGGGACACGGTGGTCCCCCCGGCCCAGGCCGCGCTCAACCATCCGGACCTGGACGCGGTGAACGTCACCGTCCCCGGGCTCGGTCATCACTCGCTGGCGTTCAACGGGGCGGTGGCGCACCGGGTTGCCGGCTGGCTGGCCGGGACGGCGGCGCCGGAGCGGGCAGACCTGCTCGACCGCGGCTGCGAGCTTCTCGACCCGGGCTCAGAGGTTCTCGACCGGGACTCAGAGCTTCTCGACCGGGGCGTAGCGCAACAGCAGGCGCTTGGTCCCGGCGTCCGCGCCGAAGTCGATCGTCGCCTCGGCCGAATCCCCCACCCCGCCGGTGGCGACGACGACGCCGAGGCCGAAGCTGTCGTGAGTCACCCGGTCGCCCTGGCGCAGCTCCAGCACGGGCCGAGCCGAGGGGCGGCCGCGGCCGGCGAACGGTGAGTTCGGCAGTGCCTTGCGGGCCGGCGTGCCACCGCCGCCCTGCCCGGCCGCACCCGATCCGAACCCGCCCGAACCGCCGAACCCGCCCGAACCGCCCGAACCGCCCCAGGGCCGGGCGGCCGGCTCCGGCGCAGCCTCGACGAGGCGGCGCCAGTCGACCAGCGCGTCGGGCACCTCGCCGAGGAACCTCGACGGCGGGTTGTATGCCGGCTGCCCCCAGGCGCTGCGGACGACCGAGCGGGTCAGGTACAGCCGGGAGCGGGCCCGGGTGACCCCCACGTAGGCCAGTCGGCGCTCCTCCTCCAGCTGGGTGGGGTCGCCCAGGGTCCGCAGATGCGGGAAGACGCCGTCCTCCAGACCGGTGAGGAAGACCACGGGGAACTCCAGGCCCTTGGCGCTGTGCAGGGTCATGAGGGTGACGACGCCGTCGGAGCCGTCGTCGGTGGGGACCTGGTCGGCGTCGGCGACCAGCGAGACCTGCTCGAGGAACTCGGCCAGCGCGCCGTTCGGATTGCGTTCGGTGAACTCCTGCACGACGCCGACCAGCTCCTGCAGGTTCTCGACCCGCCCCTGAGCCTCGACCGTGTCCTCCGCGAGAAGCTCGGACAGATAGCCGGTGCGTTCGAGGACCGCCTCGACGACGGCCACCGGTCCATCCGCCTCGATCGCACGCAGATCGGCGAGCAACGCGGCGAATTCACGCACGGCCTTCGCCGAGCGGGTGGCGATCCCCGGCACCTCGCCGACGCGCTCCAGCGCCTCGGCGAACCCGATCCGCTCGACCTCGGCGAACCCGGCGAGCGCCGCCTCGGCCCGATCCCCGATGCCGCGGCGCGGCACGTTGAGGATGCGGCGCAGGTTCACCGTGTCGTTCGGGTTGGCCAGCACCCGCAGGTAGGCGAGCAGGTCGCGGATCTCCCGGCGCTCGTAGAAGCGCACCCCGCCGACGACCCGGTAGGGCAGCCCGACCCGGACGAAGATCTCCTCGAAGACCCGGCTCTGCGCGTTGGTCCGGTAGAACACCGCGACGTCGGCGGGCCGGGCCAGCCCCGCGTCGGTGAGCCGGTCGACCTCTTCGGCGACGAAGGCGGCCTCGTCGTGCTCGTTGTCGGCGACGAATCCGACGATCTTCTCCCCGTCACCCGCGTCGGACCACAGCCGCTTCGCCTTACGCTGGTTGTTGCGCGCGATCACCGCGTTCGCGGCGGACAGGATGGTCTGGGTGGAACGGTAGTTCTGCTCCAGCAGGATCACCGCGGCGGCGGGGAAGTCCTCCTCGAACTCCACGATGTTGCGGATGTTCGCCCCGCGGAAGGCGTAGATCGACTGATCGGCGTCACCGACGACGCAGAGCTCCGCGGGCGGCACCGCGCCCGACGCCCACGTGACGGTCGATGCCGACGCCTCCGCCGGCGCCGGCGACCCCGGCCCGTCGGCCTCGTCGTGCGCGGGCTGACCGACGAGTTCCCGCACCAGGACGTACTGGGCGTGGTTCGTGTCCTGGTACTCGTCCACCAGCACGTGCCGGAACCGGCGCCGGTAGTGCTCGGCGACGTCGGGGAACGCCTGGAGCAGGTTGACCGTCATCATGATCAGGTCGTCGAAGTCGAGCGCGTTGGCCTGGGCCAGCCGCTGCTGGTAAGAGGCGTAGACCTCGGCGACCGTGCGCTCCTGGTGGCTGCTCGCCCGGTCCCGGGCGGCCTCCCAGTCGATCAGCTCGTTCTTCAGGTTGCTGATCTGCGCGGCCAGCCCGCGCGCCGGGTGCCGCTTCGGGTCGAGGTCGAGATCCCGGGTGACCAGCGTGATCAGTCGCTGCGCATCCGCGGCGTCGTAGATGGAGAAGGAGGACCCGTAGCCGAGCCGCTTCGCCTCCGACCGCAGGATGCGCACGCAGGCCGAGTGGAACGTGCTGACCCACATCGCCCGCGCCCGCGGGCCCACCAGCGCGCCGACCCGCTCCCGCATCTCGGCCGCGGCCTTGTTCGTGAACGTGATCGCCAGAACCTCCCCGGGCCGGACGCCCCGGGCCGCGAGCAGGTAGGCGATGCGATGAGCCAGCACCCGGGTCTTGCCGGAGCCCGCGCCCGCCACGACCAGCAACGGCGCGCCGATGTGCACCACGGCGGCCCGCTGCTGCGGGTTGAGCCCGTCGAGCAGGCCCTCGGCGTCGAGCCGGGGTGCCCCGCCGCCCCCGTCGCCGCCCGTGGGCGGGGCAAGCACCGCCGGGCCGAACAGGTCGTAGGGCACGCCGCCGCCGACGCCCGCGGCCGACTCGCCGAAGGCGCGGGGGGACTCACCGAACAGAGTGCTCATCAGACCTCGATCGTACGTTCGACGCCGGACTGGTCGGAGCCGGGCTCACCGGGGACGTGCCGCCTCCCGGACGGACCGGGCGGCGGCCTGCCGCGGGCCGGTCCGCCGGGCTGTGCCATCCGGCCGCGACGTCACCGACCCCCGTATCGCCACCTTATGGTCACCTCGGCCGCCCCTTGCTCGGCGGGCCGGCTCAGGCCGTGGTCCGCAGCCCGCCGACGTCGTCGGTCGCGACGGCCGCCAGCGACTTGACCCGGCTGGCCACCCCGGGATCGATGTTGCCTCCCGACAGGATCGCCACGGTCGGTCCCTGGGCGAGGCCGCCGTGGCGCAACAGCGCCGCGATCGGCGCGGCTCCGGCCGGCTCCACCGCGAGACCGGCCCGCCGCAGCAGCACCATCGCCTCCCAGAAGGCGGCCTCGTCCACGGTCACCACCTCGTCGACCAGCCTCCTGGCGAGCGCGAAGGTCAGCGCACCCGGCTCGCTCACCGCCATGCCGTCGGCGATCGTGCGTGGCCTCGCCGCCGAACGGGGCAGCATCGCCCGCCCGGACAACCGGCTGCCGGGGATGACCGGGACGACCCGGCCGCGGGCCGCGGCGCCCGGCAGATCGGTGACCGGCAGATCGACGCCCACCGCCGCGGTGAGCCGCCGACCGGCTCGCAGCGATGCCGCGAAGGCAGGCGCCAGCACCGACTGCACCCCGATCACGCGCACGTCCGGTCGACGGGCTCGCAGCGCTGCGGCAACCCCGCTGATGAGGCCGCCACCGCCCACGCCGACCACGACGGTGCGCAGGTCCGGCACCTGATCGAGCAACTCCAGGCCGATCGTGCCCTGCCCGGCCACCACGGCCGGATCGTCGAAGGGATGCACCAGCAGGCACCCGCCGCGGGCGGCGAACTCGGCGGCCGCCGCGAGGGCCGCCTCCACCCCTCCGGGCACCTCCTCGACCCGCGCGCCCCACCGGCGGGTCCGGGCGACCTTGACGGGATTCGCCCCCGCCGGCACGAAGATCGTCGCCGGGACGCCGAAGGTGGCCGCCGCGAACGCCACCCCTTGGGCGTGGTTGCCGGCACTGGCCGCGACGACCCCCCGGGCACGCGCCGCGGGGTCCGCGGTCGCCACCCGGTGGAAGGCACCACGCAGTTTGAACGAGCCGGTGTGCTGCTCGTGCTCGCACTTGAACCACACAGGGCTGCCAAGGGCGGCCGACAGGCCCGGATCCCGGACCACTCGGGTCCGCCGCGCCACACCGTCGAGCACCCCAGCCGCCGCCTCGATGACCGCCACACTCAGATCCACCGAGACGCCCGGGCCCACCGAGATGCCCGGGTCCACCGAGACGCCGGGGTCCGCCTCGCCGGGCCCGGGGTCCTCGCCCCCGGGCGTCGGTTGGTCATCTGCGGCTGGTGCGGTCATGATGCCTCTCCCGGCGGCTGTGCGGCCACCTCGCCGTGACCGCGGCAACAAAAAAGCCCCCCGCCGAGCAGGCGGAAGGGCATGGCGCGCGGACCCGGAGCTCGGGTGCGCGCCTACGTAATGGCCATCTTGTGCACGGTCACACTGTCCACCCTGCTCCGGACTTGCCGGGACGTCAAACCGGGGGCGCCCGGCGGCGGTCAGGCCGCCGGGCCGGCCCCGGCCGGCGGGCCTACTCCCACTCGATGGTGCCCGGGGGCTTCGAGGTGATGTCGTAGACGACCCGGTTGACCTGCCCCACCTCGTTGACGATCCGGTTGGAGATGCGTTCGAGCAGCCCGTAGGGCAGCCGCGCCCAGTCGGCGGTCATCGCGTCCTCGCTGGTGACCGCGCGCAGCACCACCGGGTGTCCGTAGGTGCGCTCGTCGCCCTGCACGCCGACCGAGCGCACATCCGCGAGCAGCACCGCGAAGACCTGCCAGATCTCCCGGTCCAGCCCGGCCCGGCGGATCTCGTCGCGGACCACCTCGTCGGCCGCCCGGACCACGTCGAGCCGCTCGGGGGTGACCTCGCCGATGATGCGCACGGCGAGTCCCGGGCCGGGGAACGGCTGGCGCCAGACGATCTCCTCGGGCAGACCGAGCTCCTCGCCAAGGCGGCGGACCTCGTCCTTGAACAGGGTGCGCAACGGCTCGACCAGCCCGAACCGCAGATCCTCCGGCAGGCCACCGACGTTGTGGTGCGATTTGATCTTCGCGGCGGTCGGGGAACCCGACTCGATCACGTCGGGGTACAGCGTCCCCTGCACGAGGTGCTCGATCGTCGCGCCTTCGGCCTCGGCGCGGGCCTCCAGCTCGCGAGCCGACTCCTCGAAGACCCGGATGAACTCCCGACCGATGATCTTCCGCTTGCGCTCCGGGTCGGTCACTCCGGCCAGCGCCGCGGCGAACCGGTCGGCCGCCTTCACGTGGACGAGATCGACGCCGGTGGACGCGACGAAGTCCCGCTCGACCTGCTCGGCCTCGCCCGCCCGCAGCAGGCCGTGGTCCACGAATACACAGGTCAGGGCGTCACCGACGGCGCGGTGCACGAGCGCCGCGGCGACCGCGGAGTCCACCCCGCCGGACAGCCCGCAGATCAGCCGGCCCGAGCCGACCTGCGCGCGCACCGCCGCCACCGCCTCGTCGACGATGTTCACCATGGTCCAGGTCGGTCGGCAGCCCGCGCCCACCAGCAGGAAGTGCCGCAGCACGTCGAGTCCGCGCTCGCTGTGCACCACCTCCGGATGGAACTGGACGCCGTAGAGGCGGCGGGCCGGATCCTCGAAGGCGGCGACGGGGGTCGACGGGGTGGACGCCGTCACCCGAAAGCCGGGCGGGGCCGCGGTCACGGAGTCGCCGTGCGACATCCACACCTGCTGGGCGATCGGCAGGCCGTCGAACAGCACGCCCGGCTCGGTCACCGACAGGCGAGTCGCTCCGTACTCTGCTGTTCCGGTTCGGGCGACCGAGCCGGCCAGCGTCTGGGCCATCACCTGGTGGCCGTAGCAGATGCCGAGAATGGGCAACCCGGTGTCGAACAACGCGGGGTCGACCCGAGGCGCTCCCGGCGAGTACACCGACTTCGGCCCACCGGACAGGATCAGTGCGGACGGTCTGCGGGCGAGGATCTCGTCCACAGGCATGTCCCAGGGCACGATCTCCGAGTAGACGTGGCATTCCCGGACCCGTCGGGCGATCAGCTGGGCGTACTGCGCGCCAAAATCGATCACCAACACCGTGTCGTAACCGGGATGCCCCGGCGCGCCCGCGCCCGCGCCCGGGCTCGCGGACGTGCCGGGCCTGGTCACCGG
>NZ_JAMQQF010000291.1 GCF_023716945.1 Frankia sp. AiPs1
CCGCGGGGCCTGACCCACCCCGCGGCGGCGGCCGGTCAGCCGGCGGTGAGTCTCGCCTTCACCATCGCGGCCACCCGGCCGCCCTCGGCTCGGCCGGCCACGGCGGCCTGCACGGACTTCATCGCCGGGCCGATCGCCTTCGGCCCGGACAGGTCCAGCTCGGTGAGCACGCGGTCGATGATGGCGGCCAGCTCGTCGTCGCCGAGCGGGCGTGGCAGGTACTCGCCCAGCACCTCGCCTTCGGCGCGTTCCCGGTCGGCCTGCTGGGCGCGGCCGACCGCGGCGTAGGCGTCGGCCGCCTCCCGGCGCTTCTTCACCTCGCGGGTCAGGACCTTCGAGACCTCGGCGTCGTCGAGGACGCGGGCGGTGGCCCCGGCGACCTCCGCGTCCTTCACGGCCGCCAGCGCCAGCCGAAGGGTGGACGTGCGCAGCTCGTCGCGGGACTTCATCGCGGTGGTCAGGTCGGCGCGGAGCCGCTGCTGCAGCGTGCTCCGTTCCGTGGGGGTGCTCATAGTCAACGAAGCCTATGGTCCGCGAGAGACCTGGTCACGCCTGGCCACGGAGGTGCGACGGCCGGGGTGGCGCCCGGCCCCACCGGACCGGGGATGAGACTGTGTTGCACGGCCCGGGGCACACCACCGCCACGACGGTGGTCCCTCCGGCGCGGTGGGCCCGCCGGGCCGAATGCGCGGCACGGGGGATGGCGCCGGGGGTAGGAGCGGTCGGGACGCGAGCGGTCGAGCCACGAGCGGTCGGGGTGCGAGCGATCGGGACGCGAGGTTGGACGCGAGGTTGGGACGCGAGGAGGTCGTGGTGGTGAGTGCGGGAGTGCCGAGGCGCTGGGCGGCGCGCGGGGTCGCGGGGCTCGCAGCGTCGGTCGCGGTGGCCGGGACGGGCGCGCTCGCCTACGGCTCGCTGTACGAGCGCAACGCCTTCACGCTGCGTCGGCTCTCGGTCCCCGTGCTTGCCGCCGGCGCGCGACCGCTGCGCGTGCTGCACCTGTCCGACCTGCATGTCACGGCGCGCCAGTGGGGCAAGCTGGCCTGGCTGGCGGAGCTGGCCCGGCTGGTGCCGGACCTGGTCGCCCTCACCGGTGACGTCGTCTGCGCCGAGGAGGCCCGCGGCCCGCTGCTCACCGCGCTGGCGCCGCTGTTCTCGTTCCCGGGCGTGTTCGTCCCCGGCAACAACGACTATTTCGTCCCCGCACTGACCAGCCCGCACCGGTACCTGAACCGGTCCGAGGCGGCCGAGCCGACCGGCGTCCCGCTGGACTGGGCGGGTCTCGCCAAGGACCTGACCGCGGCGAGCGGCTGGACGGAGCTCACCAACGCCCGGACCGTACTCGCGGCCGGCGGCAGCCGGATCGACGTGCGCGGGGTCGACGACGCCCGGCTGCGCCGCGACCGGCCGGACCTCGTGGCCGGGGGCGCGCAGCCCGGCACGGAGCTGGCGCTCGGCCTGTCGCACACGCCGGAGCCGCGAGTTCTCGACGCCTTCACCACCGACGGGGTCGGCCTCATCCTGTCGGGTCACACCCACGGCGGCCAGATTCGGCTGCCGGGAATCGGGGCGCTGGTGAGCAACTGCGGGCTCGACCGGTCTCGGGTCCGCGGGCTGTCCCGCCACGCGACCGCCGCGGGAGCGTCGTGGCTACACGTGTCCCCGGGCCTGGGGACCTCGCCCTTCGCGCCGGTCCGCCTCGGCTGCCGCCCCGAGGCGACGCTGCTCTGCCTGACCGCGGTCCCGTCTGCCTGAGCGCGGTCCCTCTGGCTGACCGCGGTCCCGTCTGGCTGAGCGGTCTCGTCTGGTTGAGCGGCGCCCGACCGCGGTCCCTGGCCGCCCGGCTGCGGCCCCGTCCCGACGTCCGGCGGAATCCGTGGGCACCGCCTGCCCTGATCCACCGCTGCGTCGGGTATGCTTCATCTCGGTCGCGGGGTGTGGCGCAGCTTGGTAGCGCGCTTCGTTCGGGACGAAGAGGTCGTGGGTTCGAATCCCGCCACCCCGACCACGCAAGGCCCTGGCCTCAGGCTCCCACGGGAGCGTCGGACCAGGGCTTTCGTCGTCTCTGGGGTCGCACCGAAGTGACCACGCCTGGCCTGCTTCGCCGAAGGCCCGTCGCCACGGCGGGGTAGCGTCGCGCTGTGAGTCCGATTCGTGAGGTGCTCGCTCGGGTCTACGTCGAATCGCGTGACGGCGAATCGCTTGACGACGAATCGCGTGACGGCGAATCGCTTGACGACGTGCTGCCCCTCTACCAGCGACTGGCCGGTGACGCGCCCACGCGCCGCTTTGCCTTCCGCGACGTCGAGTTGGCGTGGGTCGGCCCCTTCCTCCTGGTGGCGGGGACGCCCGCCGCACTGGCGCCGTTGCGCAACCGCGCCGCGACCGTGCTCGTCGATGACCTCGACGTCGTCGCCGAGGCGATCATCTCGGCCGGCGGTGTACTGATCGAAGGGCCCGGCGAGGCGCCCAACGGGTCTCGACTGATCGCCGAGCATCCCGACGGGACGGTGTTCGAATATCTGCACATCGTGACGTAGGGTCGGGTGTTCGAAACTCGCTGCCCGGTTGCGCGTCGGCAGGGCGCCGCGGCCGGAAGACACCCTCGTCGGCAGCTGACGCGTTGCGGCCGGTGCGGGTTGTTTTCGTGGCCGGCCGGTCATGGCGTGGCCCCGGGAGCCGGGTGCTCTACCGTGTACCCAGTACTTCCCGGGCTCATGATCGATCATTGACCCGGCTACGTTAAGATCGCACGATGGAAAAGGGAAAGCGGGAGACTGTGGCCAAATACCGTCGAGTGGTCGTAAAGCTAAGTGGCCGGGCGATCGCCGGTTCTGCCGAATTCGGTTTCGATTCCAATGCGCTGGAGCATCTCGCCCGGGAAATCATCGCGGTGCGTCAGTCCGGGGTCGAGGTGGCGATCGTCGTCGGCGGTGGAAATCTCTTCCGCGGCAACCAATCGGACCGGTGGGGGATCGATCGGGTCGAGGCCGACAACATCGGGATGCTCGGCACGGTCATCAACAGCCTGCTGCTGCGGGGCAAGCTGACCGCCCTCGGCGAGGACAACCTGCGGGTGATGACGGCGGTCCCGGTACCGGCGGTGGCCGAGCCCTATATCCGGCTGCGAGCCGTGCACCTGCTGGAGAAGGGTGCGACAGTCATTCTCGCCTGCGGGAACGGCCAGCCCTTCCTCACCACCGACTACCCGGCGGTGCAGCGCGCGCTGGAGCTGGGTGCGGACGCGGTGCTCGCCGCCAAGGACGGCGTCGACGGCGTCTACGACAGCGACCCGAAGATCAACCCGGACGCCCAGCGCTTCTCTCACCTCAGCTATGACGAGGTGATCAGCCGGGGCTTGCGGGTCATGGATCAGTCCGCATTCATTCTCGCCCGCGACTTCGGTATCCCGCTGCACATCTTCGACATCGAGCAGCAGGGTGCGATGACGGCGATCTGTCGCGGCGAACACCGGGGGACCGTCATCGACACCACCGGCGGGAAGTCGGGTTCCGCGGCGCTGGCGAGTTCCGCCGAAACGGTGGTGTGAGCCGCGGCGCCGCCGGTCGGCGAGGTTCTCATCGCCTGCTGTCGGCCGACGCCGTGGTTGTGCTTCCGCGGTGGTGGGTGGCGGTAGGCCGTGCCATTGTCGGCATACGGTGAAGTTGACGGTCGGGATTCGGTTCTGTGTTCACTCTGGCATGATTCGCCCGGTTCGACCCGGCCGGGCCGGTACCGACACGTGGCCGGTACCGGCGCCGGGCTCAGCGGTGCTGGCTCACTAGCGGTGGTGGCTCGCTAGCGGTGGTGGCTCAGAAGCAGGAGTAGGTGGTGCTCGAGGAGGTGTCCGTGGTCGACATGCCGTCCGCGGTGCCGGTGGTCACGGTCTTGAACTGGGCCTGGCCGTTGTAGCTGCAGGGCACCGAGGTGCCCTCGCCGATGCCGCTCCCGCCCCAGTACGACTTCTTGACCGGGGTCCCGACGGACGTCCACTGCCCGTTCGCGTACTTCCGCAGCTGATTGCTGATCTGCATGTTGCCCGTGTACCGGGGGTCACAGGTGATCCCACCGTTCGCGAAGATCGTCGAGCCGCCGGTGGGCGGCCAGGCGGTGACGGTGCAACCGGTCGCCTGAATCGGGGTGGACGCGTCGGCGGGGATGGCGCCGAACAGGCCGGCCGCCACGGCGCCGGTCGCGCCGACGGCCGCGGTCCGCAGTGCTGCGCGAGTGCTGGGCACGGTTTCCTCCAGGTGGGGGATGAACGAGGGATCGGAATGGGCGGTGGGCTTGGGGATGGGCGGTGGGCCCGGGGAAAAGCGGTGGCCCGGGGATGGGCGGAGCGGGACGGCGGCGGTAAGGCGGCCATCGTGGCGCGGGTTCAGGCCGGTGCCGCGCCGAAGGAGTACACCGGCCGCGGCGGAGGCCCGAAGAAGGTGCTGATGGTCACCAGGCGCGGCCGCTCGGTGAAGGTGACGACGTCGAGGCCCGCCAGCACGATCTGTCCGATGCTGTTGCGCAGCCCCCACTCCCAGCGGGCGCGATGGTGATGCACGTCGACCCCGCTGATGCGGACCGGACGATGCCCCGGATAGGGCGCGAGGAACTCGCCGATGAGATCGGCGAACTCGATGATGCCGGCCGCCTCGCCGAGCGGATTGGCGTAGGTCACCGCGGGGACGCAGCAGACGGCGAGCATGTCGTCGCGCCGGGACAGCGTGGGTTCCGCCCAGGCGGCGTAGAGGCCGTCGGCCACGGCGGCGAGCCGCTCTGCCATGGCGGCGTCGCTGCCCGCGCCGACGCTGTGCGCGTCGTGCCGCGCGGCGGGCTGGGTGCTCATGGGGCGAACCTCCGCCGGGCCTCGGCTCGTTGCAGTTTTCCGGACGGGGTCTTCGGCACCGAGCCCGGCTCGAGCACGAGCACCGTGTGCGGGGTCATCCCGAGCGCGGCGCGGACCTCCTGGGCGACGGCGCTCCTCAGCGCGGCGGGATCCGCCCCGCGGGTCTCGACGGCCACGGCGAGCCCCTCGCCGCCGAGGTGGCCGGGACGCGGGTACGGGAACGCGACGATGTTGCCCGCGCGGGCACCGTCGGCGCGGGCCGCGGCTCGCTCCACCTCCTCGGGGTAGATGTTGCGACCGCCGAGGATGATGATGTCCTTTCGGCGACCGCAGACGACCAGTTCGCCGCCGGTGAGGTAGCCGAGGTCGCCGGTGGCCAGCCACCCGTCGCGGGCGCGCAGGGCCGCCGCCGAGTCGGGATCGTCATGGTAGGAGGCGGCCACCGAGGTGCCGTGGACCTGGACCTCGCCGACCTTCCGCTCGGGCAGGATCCCGCCCGAGTCCGGGTCGACCACCCGGACCGACAGGCCGGGGATCGGCTCCCCGAGCAGCGCCAGCCGCCTCGTGCGCACCGCCGACCCGGCGGACCCAGGGCGCTCGGCGGACCCAGGGCGCTCGGTGAGCATGGGACGCTCGGTGGGCCCAGGACGCTCGGTGGGCCCAGGGCGCTCGGCCGCCTCGGGGGGCACGAACCGGGCCGTGCCCGCGGCCAGGGCGTCCGCGTCCACCGTGTCGTAGCGCGGCCCGCGTCCCACGGCGGAGAACGTGACCGCGACCGTGGCCTCCGCGAGCCCGTAGGCGGGCATGAAGGCGGCAGGGTGGAAGCCGTGACCGCCGGCGGCGTCGAGGAAGTCGTCGACGACCGCGGGATCGATCGGCTCCCCGCCGCACAGCGCGTAGGCAAGGCTGGACAGGTCCAGCCGGGGGCCGGCGCGCAGCAGCCGGGCCGCGACGGCGTAGGCGGAGCCGGGTCCGACCGTGTTGGTGGCGCGATGGTGGGAGACGAGCTGCATCCAGCTCGCCGGCCTGGCCAGGAAGTCGGCCGGGGAGGACAGCAGCGCGTCGCAGCGGCCGCACGCCATCGGCAGGACGAACCCGCCGATGAGCCCCATGTCGTGGGACAGCGGCAGCCAGGACAGCATCCGGCCGTGCACCGCCTCGTGGCTGGTCGCCACCCGGATGCCCTCGACGTTCGCCGCCAGGTTGCCATGGCTGATCCGGGCGATCTTCGGTGCGCCCGTGGTGCCGCTGGTCAACTGCAGGATCGCGGGAGCGTCGGCGGTCAGCATGGGTGGGCGCCACGGCGCACTCGGTGGGTCGCCGACCGCCTCGGCCAGCGGGATGACCCGTCCGGCCCCGCCGGACAGCGCCGGCACCGCGTCCACCCACGGCGCGCCGACCAGCACGAGCGGCTCGCCGAGCGCATCGAACCGGTCGCGGGTGGCGGCAAGGTAGCGGGCCAGGTCGACGGTGCGGGCGGGGGTGGGGGCCATGGTGAGGCTGCCGCCGGCGAGCCAGGTCGCCATCGCCGCGGTGATCGTCTCCCGCGACGTGTCGGCGAGGATCACCACCGGCCGGCCCGGCCCGACCCCGTGTGACTGCAGGCCCGCGGCGACGCGGCAGGCGTCCCCGTACAGCTCGGCCCAGCCGACCCGCCGTCCGCCGTCCGGTGCGAGGAAGGTCACCGTGTTCGGACCGGTGCTGGCCCGCCTCATGCGATCCAGCAGATAAACCATTGTGGGGCCCTCCCCGGCGGACGATCCCGTTATCGGGCGTCGCCGTCCGTGCTGTCCCGGTAGACGGCGAGAATGAGACGGTCCCAGTAGCGACCGCGGTAGAAGTCGTGCCTGCGCAGCCGTCCCTCGAGTTCGAGCGCGCCGCCGGCCGACTTCTTCCGATCGGCCCCCGCGAACTGCGGGTAGTTGAACTCGGGCACCTCGAAGTACAATTTCCGGAACGGCCAGATGTCGAAGACGTAACGCACGAACAGGTCCAGCGCCTCGACGGCCAGGCCGGACCCGGTGTAGTCGGCCGAGACCGCCGCGCCCACGTAGGCGTATCCCAGGGCGAATTCCGGGTTGTAGCAGATCGCGTGGCCGACTGGCCGGGCCGTCTCGATCGACTCGATCACGAACTGGGTCAGGACGCCCTGCCACAGCTCCTGTTCGAACTGCGGATACGACGGCACCGAGCCCCGGTAGCGCCAGCGAAAGCCGATCTCCGGGGTGACTGCGAGCTCGTACAGGAACGGTGTCGACGCCGGCAGCACCGGCATCAGGCGCAGGAACCGCCCGGCGAACCGGGGCGGCGGCAACGCGAGCGAGCCGGTGGTCCCGGTTGCGTTGGTCCCGTTTGCAGCGGTCCCGGTTGCGGTCGCGGTCCCGGCTGCAGCACCGGCCATCCCCGGCCCGGCGAGGCCCACGGGCGCGTCGAGGCCCGCGGGCG
>NZ_JAMQQF010000292.1 GCF_023716945.1 Frankia sp. AiPs1
GCTCCCCGCTCCCGGCGGCCGCCCCGCTCCTCGTCGGCACCTGGCCCGCCGGCGGGTCGCCCACCGGCGGCGCCTCATCCGTCGCCGCTCCATCCGCTGGCGCCAGTTCACCTGCCGGCGCCAGTGCGCCCGCGGGCGCCGGCCTGGCCGCAGCCTCGGGCGCGGCGACCTCCGCCGGGCCTTCCGCCTCCGCCGGGCCATCCCCGGCGGCGTCCGGCCCGGTGGCACCGGCCGCGGACACGGTGCATCGCCTGGCCTCCGGGCGGACCTACGAACTGCACACCGACGTCCGGCTCTCGCCCACGTTTCGCGGCACGGCCCGCCCGTTGGTGATCCTCCTGCACGGCCTGCTCAACAGCCCCGAGAACGTGCGGGACATGTCGGGGGCGGGTCCCTTCGCCGACGCCCAGGGCTTCGCCGTCGCCTACGGGGTCGGCGTCCACGAGGCGTGGAACGCCGGCGGCTGCTGCGGCCAGGCCACCACCGACGACGTCGGCTACCTGCGCCAGGTCGTCGAGGACGCCGCCCGCCACACCCCGGTGGACCGCAGCCGGGTGTACGTGTGGGGCTTTTCCAACGGCGCGATGCTCGCCGCCCGGGTCGCCTGCGAGGCCCCCGACCTGGTCGCCGCGGTCGGCATGGTCGGCGGGCAGGCGCTGGTGTCCTGCCCGACCGTCCCCGTCCGGATGCTGCACATCCACGGCACCGCGGACAGGACCGTGCCATGGCGCGGCGGCTGGTCGGACTACCTGAAGATGAACCTCCCCGACGGCGAGGCCGAGGCCACCCGCTTCGCGCCCGACTCCGAGCTGCACCACATCCTGTGGGACGGTGGCCATGCCTGGCCGTGGTGGGCCATCGGCGCGCTGTGGGACTTCTCCGCCCCCGCCTCCCTCGACGCTCCGCCCATCCCGGACGCCCTCGCGGCTCTGGGTGCCGGTTCGGCCCTGGGCGCCAGCGTCGCCGCGGCTGCACCTGCCGCGCCCGTTGCCCCGGGGGACGGGCCGTGACCCGGTCCGGGCCCGGTATCCCGGCGCCGACCGCGTCAGGCTGACTCCAGGGGCGTTCGACAGCGCCATGTTCGCGCGGGTCACCTCGCGGCTGGACGCGGTTCCGCGGAACCGGATGGCCGAGTCCCGCGCGGTCCGTGGCCGCGGGGTCTGATCGGCGACGAGTGCGAGGTCGGCTCACTGGTCGCTGTGGCCGCTGGCCGCGCCACCTGGGGGCGGCGGCAGAGCTGTGCGGGGCCGGCGGGACCGCTGGGGACGGCTACCCGGGGTCAGGAGAACTCGGAATCACTGGTCCCGGCGGGCCATCACGGCCGTCCTCGCGATAGCGGCGGTCGGGGGAACGGCGAACCGGTAGCAGTGGGATCATTACCCGCAGTCCCACGCACAGGGGAGGACCCGATGCCCGACGAACCCGCCGAGCGGCGCACCGACCCCGCGGCCGAGCACGCTGCCCCGGCGGCGTGGCCGCCGGCATCCGGCGCCGGTGCGAAGCCGAACGCCGACCCGTCCTCGACTACCGGCCCGTCCTCGAGTGCCGAGCCGTCCTTGAGCGCCGACCGGTTCCCGAGTGCCGAGGCGGGCCCGAGAGCCGCCGCGGGCCCGGACTCCGAGGCGACGCCCGATGCCGGCGGGACCGGAGAGGAGCCGACAGGCTCGACGTTCGCGAGCAAGTACCCCCTGCGCCCGGTCGACTGGGACGGCTCGTTCAGCCGGACCTGGGGCTCCCGCCTGAGCGAGGAGATGGCAAACGAGCGCGCGGCCGAGCAGGAGCGGGCCTGGCAGTCGGAACATCTCAGGAAGCTCCGGCAGGAATCGCTGGAGAGGATGGACGCGGAGTCGGAGCGCCAGGAGGCGCAATTGCCGGCGGAACGCAGGCGGCAACAGTCGGCGTCGGCCGGCGGCCAGTCCGCGCGGGCCGCGGCGGCCCGTGAACTGCAGCGCAAGCTGGACAAGCTTGACCGGTTCTCGGGCGATGCCCCCGGCGGGTCGGCCGGATCGGCGGACAGCGCCGGGGCGGCGGAGCCCGACTGGCCCGCGGGGCCGGAGGAACCGGTTGACCCCCGCTAAACGCGGGTCGGATCGGACTGCCTAGGGCCCGCCGTAGTCGAAATGCCGTTCGGGCGCGGTCGGTCGTTCGGGTGGGGGCGCATCGTCGCGGGTCTGGCCGAGGGTGTCGGCGAGGGCGCGGCGGGCCCGGGTGCTGTCCGGGTGGAACGGGCCGATGTCCCGCAGGGAGTCGGCGAGCGCGCTGCGCTGCAGGGCGATGGCGTCGGCCGACCGACCGGCCTCACGGTAGGTGGCGGCGAGAGTGTCACGGCTGGTCCGGGCGTCGGGATGGTGGCGGCCGAGGATCTGCTCGCGCTGCGCGAGGACGCCCTCGTTGAGGTCGATAGCTTGGCCGACCCGGCCGGTGGCCCGGTAGACCGCGGCGAGGCGGTCGGCGGTGCGCAGGGTGGCTGCGTCCCCGTCGCCGTGGAGGCGGCGCTGGTCGGCGAGTAGCCGTTCGAGGACCGGGCGCGCGGCGTTGAACTCTCCGGCTCGGCGGTAGGCCTGGGCGAGGGAGTCGCGGCCGTTGACGGTGGCGGGGTGATCGGGCCCCAAGACGCGTTCGTGGCGGTCGAGGACGCGCCGGAGATGAGGAACGGCATCGCTTGGCCGTCCCAACCGGACGTGGCTCTCGGCGCAGGCTTCACGGACCTCGGTGGTCTCGTGATGATCGGAGCCAAGGATGCGTTCTCGGCCGCGGAGTGTCCATTCGAGCAGGGGGAGCGCGCGTTCGGGCTGGCCCGCGTCGAGGTGGGTGTGGGCGAGGCCGAGCGCGCTGTCGAGGGTCCGCGGATGGTCGGGACCGAGGACTCGTTCGCGGCCGGTCAGGGCGTGGTCGAGCTCGCGGGTGGCGTCGTCGGGACGTCCGGCACCTTGGTAGGCGACGCCGAGCTGGTGGTGGGTGGCGAGGGCGTCGGGATGGTCGGCGCCGAGGATGGCGTCCCGGGCGGCGGCGGTGTGCTCGAACAGCGCGGTGGCCTCGGCGGTGCTGCCGGTCCGGCGGTAGGCGACCCCGAGCTGGTGCTCGGTGGCCAGCGTGTCGGGGTGGTCCGGGCCGAGGACACGGTCGCGGGCGGTGAGGGTGGCGTCCAGGAGCTGGGTTGCCGCGTCGCTGTGGCCGGCGGCGTCGTAGGCGCCCCCGAGGTTGTGCTGGCTGGTGAGGGTGTCGGGGTGGTCGGCGCCGAGGACGCGGGTGCGGTCGGCGAGGGTGTGCTGGAACATGGCGGTCGCATGGTCGAGGTGGCCGGCCTGCTGGTACGCCTGGGCAAGGCTGTCCCGGCTGGTGAAGGTGTCGGGATGGTCGGCGCCGAGGATTCGGCTGCGGTCCGCGACGTTGTGCTCGGCGAGGGGGCCGGCCTGGTCGACGTGGCCGGCGGCGAGGCCGGCGCGGATGAGGGTCTCGCGGGCGGCGAGGGTGTCGGGGTGGTCGGGGCCGTCGAGCCGCGCGTGGGCGGTGGCGGCGCGGTCGGCGAGGGGGAAGGCATGGCCGGGGTCGCCCTGTTCGAGCAGGTAGGCGGCGGTGTGCTCGGCGAGCCAGGCCATCCGCGGGTTGTCGGGAACGCTGCCGGTGGCGCTCCAGGTTCCCGTGGCGGAGCCGGTGCCCTCGGCGCCCCTGTCGGTCTCGGCGCTCCCGGTGGTGGTGGTGACCTCGGTGGTGACCTCGGGGGCGGTCTGGGCGGCGTCGAGGACGGCCAGGGCGTGCGGCAGCATCTCCCGCCACGCCGGCCAGGCGTCCGGGTTCGCGGTGACCGTGTCGGGGAGGGCGGCCCGCAGCATTCCGGCGAGCGCCGTGACGATCTGGTCGGCCTGCTCGGGAGCGGTGTGGGCCCGCACGGCGGTGCGTACCAGCCCGTGCATTGCCACCGCGTCGCCGTCGCGGTGGGTCAGACCGGCCCGATCCAGCGCGCCGACCGTCCGTAGGAAGGCGAGTCGGTTGTCGCTCGCCCCCCGCAGTTCGGCGTTGGGGATCAGCTCAGGGTCGGCGGTGAGCAGCCGCAGCGGCAGCGGTGCCTCGTCGGCGTGCGCGACGATCCGGAGCAGATGACCGGCGGCGGGGGCCTCGGCGTCGAGGTGGCCGATCGGCTCGTCCCAGAGCGTGGCAACGGTGACGCCGGGCCGGCCGGGGACCGCGCCTTCCGCCAGCATGAGCGCCGGGTCGTCGCGCAGCAGGTCGGCGTACGCCGCTGCCGGGATCGCCCCGTCGCTCATCACCCGGACCGCCTGGTCGAGGGCGAACGGATGGCCGCCCACGAGCTCGGCGATCTGGCCGGCGGCGGTCCGGTCGACGGCCGGAAGCCGCTCGGCGAGCAGGGTGATCGAGTCGGGTCGGCTCATGGGGCCGACCGGCACGGTCCGACCGAACGGCTCCCAGGCGGGGTCGCGGGAGGTCAGCAGCACCCGGCCGGACTCGGCCGGCCGCAGCCACGCCGGCAGCGCGGCGGGTTCGGGGGCGTCGTCGAGGATGATCATCCAGCGGAGGTCGGTCCGGTCGAGACGCGCGAGGACGGCGGACGGTTCGGCGCGCTCGGGCAGGTCGAGCGCCGGGGCGAGCCGGCGCATCCCCTCGTGGATCAGCTCGGGGCGTCGCCCGGACAACCACCAGACGACGTCAAGGTTCTCCCGATGGGTGCGGGCGAACTCGCCGACCAGGCTCGTCTTCCCGATCCCGGCGAGGCCCGTCACGGCGACGAGCGGGGAGTCCGAGACCGCCTCGCCGAGCCGGCCCAACGCGTCGGCCCGGCCGACGAACCTCGCCGGCGCGGTCGGCACGTTCCACACCGCCGGCATCGACAGCCCGGCCAGGCCCGCCCTGCCTGCGTCCGCCCTGCCTGCGTCCGCCCCACCTGCGGCCAGCTCGCCCGCCGCCGCTGCCGGGTCGATCGCCGCCTCGCCCGGTAACCGTCCCCGTGCCGCCCTGAACAGGCGGATCCGGCCGAGCTCGACAGCGCCGTTCGACAGGGCCTGCGACACCTCTGCCCAGAATGCCGAGGCGTCGGGCGCCCCCCACGGGTGGCGCTCGGCGGGGAAGCCCGCAGTAACCAGCACCCGCCGCGCCGCGGACGGCTCCGGGAACGCCGCGGCGAACGCGCTGATCTCCGCGTGGGACAGACCGTCCGTCACTGGCCACCCCCCGACAGCCCGAGTCCGCCCAAACGCCGCCGACATCCGCAGAGTGGACATCATCCCACCACGCAGAGCCAGCGTGACGTCACCCCCGCGGCAGGCCCGGGGCCGACGACGTCAGCCGAGGAGGGTGTCGATGGCGCGGTACACGCGTTCCTCGGAGACGGGGTACGGGGTGCGCAGGTTCTGCGCGAACAGGCTCACCCGCAGCTCCTCGAGCATCCAGCGGATGCGGCGGATCTCCTCGCCCGGCTCCCGGCCGGCGGGAACCGTTGCGAGCAGCTCCCGGTAGGCCTCCCACGCCCGCCCCACGGTCGCGATGTTGAGCCGGTCCCGGCCGGGGTCGCGGGGCAGCCGTTCCAGCCGCCGTTCCAGGGCGGTGAGGTAGCGGGCGAGGTCGGCGAGCCGGTCCGCGCCGGTGTCGGTGACGAAACCGCGGTAGATCAACGCGTCGAGGTGCCCGCGGGCGTCGGTGACCGAGGCGGCCAGCGCCGGCGCGCGCAGCTCCCGCAGCGCCAGGTCGACGGTGTGCGCGAGCGCGAGGATCTGCTGGACCTCGCGGACGACCGCGAACGACGCCTCGGGCAGGCCGGCGCGCACCGCGGCGAGCAGCGCGGTGAAGCCCGCCTCGTCCCAGGCCGGACCGCCGGCGGCGGAGATGAGGCGGTCGGCGGCCGCCCGCACGCAGTCGTCGAGCAGGTCGGCGGCGTCCCGGTGCGGGTTGTGGCTCAGGGCGAGCTTCGCGGCGTTGGACAGCCGCCCGTTGAGGCCGCGGATGGGCGAGGCGACGCCGAGCAGCACGAGCCGGCGGGTGCCGGCCCACATCGCCTGGCGCTGCTCGGTCTCGGTGTCGGTGGCCCGGACCGAGACGGTGCTCCCCTCGTCGACCAGCGCCGGGAACGCCTTGACGACGTGGCCGCCGCGGCGCAGCTCCACGACCTTGGGCAGGGCGCCGACGCCGGCCCAGGATCGCAGCCCGGTTCGTTCGACGCCGTCCGCCGCGGCGGCCACGGCCTCCCGGGTTCGCGGCCGCAGCCGCTGCTTGATCGCGTCGAGGTCCTTGCCCTCGGCGAGCACCGCCCCGCGGACGTCGGAGACCCGGAAGGTGATCCGCAGATGGTCCGCAACGGCGGCCAGCGACCAGGAGTCCCGTGGGATCTCCGGGCCGCCCATCCGGCGCAGCTCGTGCTCGACCGCGACCAGCAGCGGGGCCTGACCCGGGGTGATGTGCGCGAGCACCGCGCG
Source organism: Frankia sp. AiPs1 (assembly GCF_023716945.1). GTDB lineage: Bacteria > Actinomycetota > Actinomycetes > Frankiales > Frankiaceae > Frankia. Next base: position 6,426 of record NZ_JAMQQF010000292.1, read on the forward strand.
GGCGTAGTTCGGTGCCGGCACGAAACTGCGCCGCACCACCTTCGGCAGCCCGCGGATCAGCGCGGTCACCAGCTCCTCGCGCAACCCGGGGACCTGCCACTCGAAACCCTCGGCGCTCACCTGGTTGAGCACGGGCAACGGAATGTGCACGGTGACCCCGTCGGCCGCCGCCCCCGGTTCGAACTGGTAGCTCAACGGCAGGGCCAGCTCGCCGAGCCGCCAGACGTCGGGGTAGTCGGCCTCGCGCACGTCCGCCGCGCCCGCGGAGACGAGCAGCGAACGGGGAAAGTCGAGCAGGTCGGGGGAGTCGCGCCTGGCCTTGCGCCACCAGGCGTCGAAGTGCCGGACGGAGACGACGTCGGCCGGGATCCGCTCGGCGTAGAAGCCGAACAGCACCTCGTCGTCGACGACGAGGTCGCGCCGGCGCGCCCGGTGCTCCAGCTCCTCGGCGTCGGCGAGCAACCGCTCGTTGCGTCCGAAGAACTCGTGCCGGGTCTGCCAGTCGCCCTCGACCAGGGCGTGGCGGATGAACAGCTCCCGGCACAGCGCCGGGTCGATCCGGCTGTACTGCACGGGGCGGCCCACGACGATCGGCACCCCGTAGAGCGTCACCCGCTCGTCGGCGAGCACCGCCCCCTGCCGGCGGGACCAGCGCGGCTCGCTGTAGTTGCGGTGCACCAGATGCCCGGCCAGCGGCTCGATCCAGTCCGGGTCGATCCGCGCCGCGGTGCGGCCCCACAGCCGCGACGTCTCGACGAGCTCGGCGGCCATCACCCAGGCCGGCGGCCCGGACGGACGCTGCCGCCCCGCGTCCGGGCCGGACCCGCCC
>NZ_JAMQQF010000293.1 GCF_023716945.1 Frankia sp. AiPs1
GGTCGCGCAGCGCGTGCACGCCGGGGACGGTCGCGGCCAGCATGGCGGCCACCAGCCCGTGCAGCGCCGCGGTGTCGGAGCGGACGTCCCCGCCGAACTCCAGCCCCTCGCGCCTGCTGAGCACCGCGATCCCGTGCTCGCCGACCGGTCCGGAGACGATGATCCGGTCCCCGGGCGCCGCCCGGTCGGGCCGGACGTCCACCCCGGCCGGGACGATCCCGAGGCCGCTGGTGTTGACGTACAGGCCGTCGGCGAGGCCGCGCTCGACGACCTTGGTGTCACCGGTGGCCAGCCGCACCCCCGCCGCGGCGGCGGCGCGGCCCATCGCCTGCGCCACCCGGCCGAGGACGGCGAGCTCCAGCCCCTCCTCCAGGATGAACCCGGCCGACAACGCCAGCGGGACCGCGCCGCGGCAGGCCAGGTCGTTGACGGTGCCGTGGACGGCGAGCTCGCCGATCGAACCGCCGGGGAAGAACAGCGGCCGCACGACGTAGGAGTCCGTCGTGAACGCCAGCCTGATCCCGCCGACGGCCAGGACCGCCGCGTCCGCCAACGCCGCGTCCGCGAGCCCGGTGTCCGCCAGCGCCGCGGCCAGCAGCGCCGAGGACGGGTCGCGTTGCGCTGCCGACCCGCCGGCGGCGAACGCCGGCAGGAACAGGTGCTCGACGAGTTCGCTGGTCAGTACGCCGCCGCCGCCGTGGCCCAGCACGACCCGCTGATAGTCACGCAGCGGGACTGGGCAGGCCCAGTCGGTCATGTCCACCAGGTCGGTCATGCCTCCACCGCCGCTGCCGGCCCGGCGGAATCCGGGACGTGGGTGGCGCCGGCCGGGGCGAGGCGCCGGTACTGGAAGTAGGCGGCGCAGGCGCCCTCCGCCGAGACCATCGTCGCCCCCAGCGGGCGGCGTGGCGTGCAGGACGTGCCGAACGCCGCACAGTCCGGCGGTCGCAGCAGCCCCTGCAGCACCGCGCCGCTGCGGCACGCCGCCGGTTCGGCGACGGTGAGGCCGCCGACGTCGAAGCGGATCTCCGCGTCGAGGTCGCGCCACGCGTCCGCGAGCCGCCAGCCGGAGTCCGGGATCGTCCCGATGCCCCGCCAGGCCCGGTCGCACACCGTGAACACCTCGGCCAGGATCGCCCGGGCGGCCGGGTTGCCGTCGGGCTGCACCGCCCGCTGGTAGGCGTTGGCGAGCTCGGCCCGGCCGGCCTCGAGCTGCGCGATGGCGTGGCGCACCCCGTCGAGCAGGTCCAGGGGCTCGAACCCGGTGACGACGATCGGCAGCCGGTGCGCGGCGACCAGCGGCTCGTACTGCTCGGTGCCCATCACCGTGCACACGTGGCCGGCGGCCAGGAACGCCTCCACCCGATTGCCCGGGGCGGTGGCGACCGCGCTCATCGCCGGCGGAACCAGCACGTGGCTGACGAGCATCGAGAAGTTCGCCAGCCGGCGGCGCCGCGCCGTCACCGCCGCCAGCGCGTTGGCCGGTGCGGTCGTCTCGAAGCCGACCGCGAAGAACACGACCTGCCGGTCGGGATGCGCCTCGGCGAGGTGGACGGCGTCCAGCGGCGAGTACACCACCCGGACGTCCCCGCCGCGGGCCTTCACGGTGAACAGGTCCGTGGCGCTGCCCGGCACCCGCAGCATGTCCCCGAACGAACAGAAGATCACGTCCGGGCGGGCGGCGATCGCCAGCGCCCGGTCGATCATCTCCAGCGGCGTCACGCAGACCGGGCAGCCGGGCCCGTGGATGAACTCGACCTGGTCGGCGAGGAGCTGGTCGAGCCCGTGCCGGATGATCGCGTGCGTCTGGCCGCCGCAGACCTCCATCAGCGTCCAGCGCCGGCTCGCGGTGGCGGCGATCGCGTCCAGCAGCCACCGGGCCAGTTCCGGGTCGCGGAACTCCGTCAGGTACTTCACCGGCTCGCCTCGACTTCGGCCGCGCCAAGCTCGGCGTCGAGCAGCCCGAGGTCGCGGAACATCGCCAGTGTCTGGCGGGCCGCCTCCTCGTCCACTCTCGTCAACGCGAAACCGGCATGGATGATCGTGTACTGCCCGACGGTGACGTCGGGCAGGTAGGCCAGGCACACCGTCCTGGTGACGCCGCCGAAGTCGACGAGCGCCATCCGGGTGCCGCGGTCATCCCAGATCTCGGTGATCCGGCCGGGTATCCCCAGGCACATCGCGTCACCTTCCTTTCCCGCCGGCGACCGGCGCCGGATCCTGGTCGTCGGCCAGCGCCGCCACGGCGGCCTGGCCGAGTGCCAGCCCGCCGTCGCCCGCTGGCACGACCTGATGAACGAGCACGTCGAAACCGGCGGCGGCCAGCCGCGCCCGGCAGGCCCGAAGCAGCACGACGTTGGCGAAGACCCCGCCGGTCAACCCGACCAGGCCGACGCCGTACCGCCGCCGCGCCACCTCGGCGACGCGGGTCACCGCGTCCGCGACGGCGAGATGGAACGCCCCGGCCAGCGCACCCGCCGCCACCCCCGCCCGCAGGCCGTCGACGAGGGCCGCGAGCACCGGCGCCGGCTCCAGGACGCCGTCCGCCAGCCCGAAGGCAAGCGGCCGTCCGCCGGCGACGGCCGCGACGGGCCCACCGACGTCGGGTCTCTCGGCGGCGAGGGCCTCGGCGGCGAGGGCCTCCAGCTCGACGGCGGCCTGCGCGGCGTAGGTGATCCGCTGGCGCACCCCGAGCAGCGCCGCCACCGCGTCGAACAGCCGACCCATGCTGCTGCTGGGCGTGCAGGCCAGGCCCCGCTCCAGGGCGGTGCGCAGGGTGCTCAGTTCGGCGGCGGAGCAGGCTCGCACCGGGGCCAGCTCGGCGGACCAGGCCAGTCCCGCCGCGGCCAGGTGGGCCAGCGCCACCCGGCAGGGGTTGCGCACTGCGGCGTCGCCGCCGGGCAGCGGGATCGGACGCAGGTGGGCGACGCGTTCGGCGCGGGTGACGTCGGAGCCGACGAGGAGCACCTCGCCACCCCAGATCGTGCCGTCGCCGCCGTAGCCGGTGCCGTCGAAGGCGACGCCGATGATGGGCTCGCCGAGCCGGCCATGCTCGGCGAGCAGCGCCGCCACGTGCGCGTGGTGGTGCTGCACGAGTCGGAGCGGGCGGTCGGCGCCGGCGGTCCGCTGCGCCCAGGCCCGGGTGGCGTAGCCGGGATGGGGGTCGGCTGCGAAGGCTTCGGGTTCGACGCCGTACAGGCGTGCCAGCCGCGTCCCGGACCGCTCGAACGCCGCCATGGCCGCGAGGCTGCCCAGGTCCCCGTGATGCTGGGACAGGATGGCGCGGCGCCCGGTCGTCAGGCAGAGCGTGTTCCGCAGTTCACCGCCGGCGGCGAGCACCGGCCCGACCGGGCGGGGGAGATCCACCGGCAGCGGGACGTGGCCGCGGGCGCGGCGCAGCGGGACGACCTGCTCGCCGTCGCAGCGCAGCACCGAGTCGTCGCACGGCGCCAGGATCGGCCGGTCGTGGGTGAGGAAGGCGTCGGCGAGTCCGGCCAGGCGGGTGCGGGCCTCGCCGTCGTCGAAACAGATCGGCTCGCCGGAGTGGTTGGCGCTGGTCATCACGAGCAGGCGCGGTGGCGGGCCACCGCCGGGAGCCGGCGCGAACAGCAGATGGTGGACCGGCGTGTACGGCAGCAGCAGCCCGACGAGCGGGCTGCCCGGCGCGACCAGGGGCGACAACGGCGCCCCCGGGGCGCGGCCGGTGAGCACGATCGGCGCGGCCGGCCCGCCCAGCAGCGCCGCCACCGTCGCGCAGACGGCTCCCACCTGGGCGGCCGTGGCCAGGTCGCGGGCCATCACGGCGAACGGCTGGTCCGGTCGGTTCTTGCGTCCGCGCAGCCGGGCCAGGGCCTCGTCGTCCTCGGCTCGGCAGGCCAGGTGGTAGCCGCCGATGCCCTTGACCGCCACGACCGCGCCGGCGGCCAGGGCCCGCTGGGCGGCCGCGAGCGCCGCGTCGGTACCGGTCACCGTCGGCCCGTGCGCCGGGCTGAACGACAGCCGCGGTCCGCAGTCCGGGCAGGCGATGGGCTCGGCGTGGAAGCGGCGGTCGGCGGGGTCGGCGTACTCGGCGGCGCACCGTCCGCACATCGGGAACCGGGCCATCGTCGTCGCCGCCCGGTCGTACGGCAACGCCTCGATGATCGTGAACCGGGGGCCGCAGTTCGTGCACGTGATGAACGGGTGGCGGTGGCGCCGGTCCGCCGGGTCGAACAGCTCGCGCAGGCAGTCCGCGCACACCGCCGTGTCCGGCGGCACCAGGGTCCGCGCGCCGGGCGCGGCCGTGCTCGCCGCGATCCGGAACCCGCCCCCGCCCGGGTGGCGGGGGCCAGGGACGTCGGTCACCGTGATCTGGTCGACGCGGGCGAGGGGCGGCGCGGACGGCGCCAACCGGCGGAGAAACTCGGCCACGTCGGCGGCGTCGCCGTCGTCACCGCCGAGGTGCCCGCCGGCACCGCGCCCGACGACGTGCGCCTGCTGGCGATGGACGTGCGCGGCCGGCTGGCGGGGCGGCCCGCGGTCGTCGCCGTCGTCAAGGCCGACGGCTCCTCGATCGTCGTGGTCACCGACGAGGGCGCTCGATCGGCGGGGCTGCGCGCCGGCGACCTGGTCCGCAACTCGTGGGCGAACCTGGGTGGCAAGGGCGGCGGCAAGCCCGACATCGCCCAGGGCGGCGGCGGGAACCCCGAGATGGTCCCGGCCGTCTTCGCGAAACTGCGTGGGCTGGTGGCCGAGCTCGCGTCCCGATGACCGTCCGGCGGAACCGGTGAGCGGGCCGGAGACCGGCCCCGGTGACGCCGGCTCAGCTTCCCGGCCCGAGCAGGTGCAGGCCGGCGACGTGGGGCGCGTCGGCGTCGGGGTGCGCGTCGGCGTCGACGTCGGTTCCGTGCGGGTCGGGGTGGCCGCCAGCGACCCCGGCGGTGTCCTCGCGGTCCCCGTCACGACCCTGGCGCGAGATAGGCGCCATAATGCGGACATCGAGCAGCTTGTCCAGATCGTGCGAGACAGGCAGGCTGTAGAGGTCGTGGTGGGCCTGCCCAGGCAGATGTCGGGGCAGGAGGGACGGGCGGTCCAGCTTGTCCGGCGGTACGTCGAGGTACTCGCCGAGCGGATCGCCCCTGTCCCCGTGCGGTTCGTGGACGAACGGCTCACCACGGTTGCGGCTCATCGCAGAATGGCCGAGCGTGGCGTTCGTTCCCGCGCCCGCCGCAGTCTCGTGGATCAGGAGGCAGCCGTGCAGATCCTGCAGCACGACCTGGACAGCCGCCCCCGGGGCGGCGCGCCCGGCGTGGCCGGATCCGCGGGGGTCTCGTCCGCGGGAGCCCGTGGCGCGCAGGCCCCTTTCACAGAGGCCCCTCTCGCGGAGGCCCCTCTCGCGGAGGCCCCTTCCGCGGAGGCCCCTTCCGCGGAGGCCCCTTCCGCGGAGGCCCCTTCCGCGGAGGCCCCTTCTCAGGATGCGAGGTGACGGGCGGCAACCTCGACGAGATGCTCGACGAGGATCCCTATCGCCGTGGCCGCCGCTCCGCCGGATCCGCCGACCGCCGAGCCGCCGACCGCCGACCGGCCGACCGGGCCTCTGTTGATCGTGCTCCGGGCGAGCGTGCCCCGGGTGAGCGAGGCCCCGCAGGCAGGCAGCCCGACGGGTATCCCGAGGACGGGTATGCCGACGAGGGGTACGCCGAGGACGGGTATGTCGGCGAGGGGTACGCCGAGGACGGGTATGTCGGCGACGGGTACGCCGACGACGGCTATGCCGACGAGGGCTATCCCGACGACTACGCGGACGACCTGCCCCCGCACGAGGCCGGGGACGGCGCCCGCCGCGACCGCCGCGGCGGCGATCGCCGGCGTGATCGCCACTCCGCCGGCGGGTACCCGCCGGCGGACGACGCCGAGGACTGGGGCGGCGGCTGGGACGACGACGGCGCCGACGAACGCCGCGGCCGGGCGCTGCCGAAGCTGATCGCCGTCCTCCTCGTCGTCGCCGCCCTGCTGGGCGTCGCCATCTTCGGTATCGGCAAGGTCATCGGCCGGGTCTCCGGCGGCGGCTCCACCAGCGCCGACTACGCCGGCTCGGGCGACGGCATCGCGGTGATCCAGGTCCCCGACGGCGCCTCCGCCCGCCAGATCGCCATGGAGCTGCACGACGCGGACGTGACCGCGTCCGTCTCGGCGTTCGTCAAGGCCGCCTCCGCCAATCCCAAGTCGCTGGGCATCCAGCCGGGCACGTACCGCCTGCGCAGCCGGATGAGCGCCGAGGCGGCGCTCGCCGCGCTGCTCGATCCGGCGTCCTCCGCGCCGTTCAAGTTCGTCATCAAGGAGGGCATGACCGTCCATCAGGTGCTCAACGGCCTGCACCAGCGGCTCGGCCTGCCGTTGAGCGACCTGGAGGCGATCGCCCGCAATCCCGCCCAGCTCGGCCTGCCGTCCTACGCGCCGACCCTGGAGGGCTACCTCTTCCCGTCGACGTACGACCTGGTGCCCGGGTCCACCCCCCTGCAGCTGCTGACCTCCTTCGTCACCCGCTTCAAGAAGGAGGCGGCGTCGATCGACCTGGAGGCCAAGGCCACCGCCGTGGGGGTCAAGCCGGCCGACATCGTGACCATCGCCTCGATCGTCGAGAAGGAGGTCGCGAACGCCGGCGAGGGCCCGAAGGTCGCCCGGGTGATCTACAACCGGCTCGGTGACACCAGCGGGCGTTTCCGTCGCCTCGACATGGACTCCACCACCCGCTACGCCGAGGACGAGTACGAGGGCCCGCTGACGAAGGACCAGCTCAACAAGGCGAATCCGTACAACACTCGGTCGGCGGTCGGCCTGCCCCCGGGCGCGATCTCCAACCCGGGGATCTGGGCGCTGAAGTCCGCCCTGGAACCTGCCGCCGGGTCATGGTTGTATTTCGTTTCCATGCCGCAGAGCAAGGTGACGCGTTTCGCCACGACCGATGCGGAGTGGGCCGAGGCGCGGGCGCAGTACCGCGCCGAGGGCGGCAGGGAGTAACGGAGCCCCGGCCGGGCGACCGACAGGTGTGAACACGGGCGGCGGCGGGCGATCCGGCGCGTTCGGCCGGGTCCGGACGCCCCTGACCAGGCGGGAGGCCACGTGGTGCGGGAGATCCAACTGGGCGGCGTAGGCGCGGCGGGCGGCCTGACCGGCGGTGGTGGCGGGGGAAACGGTGGCGGGGGAAACGGCGGCGTGGACGCGCGGCCGGCGGCGCAG
>NZ_JAMQQF010000294.1 GCF_023716945.1 Frankia sp. AiPs1
GTCCCGAGCGGACCGGGCGGGAGCAGGCCGGCCGGGAACGCGGCCGTCTCGCCGGGACGCGACAGCTCGGCGGCGTCACGGCCGCGCCGGACCTCGCCGTCGGACACCTCGCCGTACAGGCGGCTGCGGGGCTGGTATCCGGCGGTGGTGAGCGAGCCGCTGAACGCGGCGGCGAGGGCAGGCGGCAGCGGCGCGGCCGGATAGCCGACCCAGGCTGCGACCTGACGCAGCCATTCCCCGGACACCGGGCCGGACAATGCGGCCAGCCGGTCGATGTCGAACCCGCAGAGGTCCACCAGACCGCCGGGCAGGGGGGTCAGATCGTGTGCCATCGGTGGAGCCTCCCACCACGCCGGTGCGCGTCCTGCGGCGCAGGAACCTGCACGACGAAGAATAGCGCGGTGGGATCTGCGGCGATCCCGTCCAACGACGGGTTCCCGTCGGCGCCGAGACCGATTGTCACTCCCCGCGGGCGGCGGTGAATCGATGCACGAGCAGTTGGAACCGCCGATCCGCATCGGCCACCCGACGCTGGTCGACGGTGACGCCGAGCAGAACCTCGTCCCGGCTGATCCGGTGGAAATACAGCGCGCCCTTCTCGACGTCGAGAACGGTGCGGGTCAGGCGGCGGTTGAGCACCGAGCGCAGCAGCCCGTCGAGCAGATCGCTCAGTACCAGGAACTCGGCGCCGACCAGCTCGAAGGCATCTCGCCGGGCGGTCCGCCCGGGACCGACGAAGAATTCGTTCAGGTCGCTGTGGTCCAGCACATCCGCGGCGCTCACCCGACCCTCGCGCACCAGCGCGATGTACTGGAGGTCGGCCGGCTGAAGAATGTTCGCCGCCTGCGCCTGGAACAGCTCTTCGCGGGCATCGCGCAGCGGCGACCAGCGCCGGTGGATCAGAGCGGCCCAGGGGTTGGCGAACACCGGCACCGAGGGGCGGGGCAGCGAGGCGAAGACGTGGGCCGCTCCCCCAGGCGCCCCCCCGGCCGCTCCCTCGACGTCGTCCCCTGGCCGGGCGTCGACCGCTCCGGTGGCCAACGGCTCCAGCGGTGACTGGTAGTAGCCACCCTGGTGGTACCCGCCGTAGTTGGGATCGGCGAGTCCCCGAGCCGTCCGGATCCGCGCCGCCGCCTCCGACAGCGCCAGGTCGGCGGCCGCCAGGGTCTGCGCGGTGAGGCTCACGCCGACGATGTACTGCCCCTCGTCGACGTCGAAGTACAGCACCGCCCGGTCGGGCGCCGCGAAGACCGTCCGGATGAGGCGACCGCCGGCCACACCGAACAGCGCGGCATTCATTTCGGTCATCCGATGATTGAGCTGGCGGCCGATCGTCTCGTAGTCCCGACGGGCCCGCTCCACCGTGCGGGCACCACGGAAGTTCTCGGCCAGAACCGGGTGGGCGAGCAGATCCACCGCCACCGTCGGCAGCCCGTGATCGTAGTATTCGATGTGCTGAGCCCCAGCGATCGCGACCGCCCCGCGAAACTCCCGCATGATGCCGTTGTATTCGTCGCCGACATGCCGCGCGGTGAAGATGTTGGGTGCCAGGGAGTCATCGGGAACAGTCACCATCAGCTCCTCCTTCTGCCGGGTTCCGGCGGGTGGTGGCCGGCGCAAAAATCCAATGCGGAGCGGTGACCGGGTCAGACACTGGAGATGTCGATGTCGATGTCCCGGTGACCGCGCCCGCCAGCCGCGTTCCCGGCGGCCAGCACCGCCACGTTCCTGCGCAGTGTCGCCAGATGGGGATGATGCCGATCCAGGGACATCTCGGCCTCCTGCAGCAGTTCCGCCGCCAGCCGGCGGGCCTCGTCGACGTCGTCCACCGCGACCCGCGCGGCGCCGAGGTTCACCCCGGCGGCCAGGGCGAACGGATGGTGCAGATAAAGTTCGTCGGTGAGCGTGTGATATGCCTGCTCGGCGAGTTCGAGCGCCTCGGCTGAATGCCCGTCGGCACGCAGGTAGATCGACAGGTTCGACCGGCAGATATTCGTGAACGGATGTTCGGGGCCGAGTAGCCGCAGGTATTCCCGTAGGCACGAGTCAGCCTCGACCGCGGCCCGGTGATGCTCGCCCAGGGCGTGCAGGTGACCCGCACGGCTGAGCCGGCAGGCGATCGTGCCCAGGTCCGCCTCGCCGTAGATCTCGACGTAGCGTCGCAGCGTCTCCGCCGCCAGGTGATCGGCGGCATCCGCGCTGCCGCGCAGGCGCAGGACGACCGCGAGGTGCTTGTTGCAGCGCAGCGTCAGGTGGGTGGTGCTCCCCTCGATGTCGGCGAGGCTCGTCGCGGCCTGCCGCAGCAGCCGCTCGGCCTGTTCCAGGTCGCCGAGCTCGCGCTCGCAGATGCCCGCCCGCGCCTGCAACCACCAGAACTGCGAGGTGTTCTCGGCGCCGACCAGACGCAGCCGCGCCATCGTGTCCTGGCTCAGCGCCAGCGCCTCCCGGGCGCGGCCCTCCAGGAACGTCGACAGCGCCAGGTTGCTCGCGGCCATGAGCGTGTCGAGGTGGTTGTCGCCGAGGGTCTCCCGGAAACCCTGCAGGGTGCTGCTGTCCTCGGCCGCCGCCATCGCGTACCGCCCGAGCTCGCGGCTGTCGATGCCGTAACTCATCGCGGTGATCAACGTGTGCCGGTGGTAGATGCCCAGGTGCTGGCGCTGGCGGGCGAGGGTGTCGGTGTTGAGGTCGTAGGCGGCCTGGAACTGGCCGAGGTCCCGCAACAGCATCGCCAGGTGGGTCGCCATCCGCAGGGTCAGCGGGTTGTCCGGCCCGAACAGCTCCCGCCAGCGGTCCAGCGTGCGCTCGGCCATGTCCCGGCCGAGTTCCAGCCGGCCCGACCGCCACATCGCATACACCTGGGACACCAGCCACTGGCGCACGGCCGGCGACGGGCTGTCGATCGCACCGGAGGGCAGGACCTGCTCCTCCAGCATCCGGTAGATCGGCCAGCTCCCCGGGTCGGCGGCCCGCGGGGCAGCCAGCGCGATCTCGGCGAAGACCCCGAGCACAGCCTCGCGCGCCGCCGTCCGCGCCGCCGGAGCCATCCGCTCGACGAGCAGCGACTGCCAGCGCGCCGCCAGCCGCAACCGCCCCTCCGGCACGGCGTCGACCTCGGCCAGCCGGGGCTTGCGGATCTCCCCCCACAACTCGGGCAGCACGGTCGGGTCGGCAATGGTGTCGTCGCCGACCTCGCCGGCCAGGTGACGCAGCATCACCGGCGACTCCAACAGGCCGCGGGGGACACCCTGCGGGGACAGGAAGGCGCACAGCTCCAACAGGCGGGCCGCCGCCCGACGGACCGAACTCGCCGCGGACCGCAGCGTCTCGAAGGACACCGTCCAGGTCGTCGTCTCGGCTGTGGCGCCGACGGCCTGGGCCAGGTAGGCGTCGACCGCCTGATCGTCGATCTCCGCGCCGCGCCACTCCTGGCGCAGCCGGCCCACGGCCGTGCGAAGACCCGACGGGCGATGATCGAGCCGGTTGGCGACCAGTTCCAGCCGTTCCCGGTCGACCGCGGGCAGCCACTGGCGCAGGAACGCCAGGCTCTCCTGGGGTGCGAACGGCTCCACCCACAGGGCGCCGGGCTGGTCCCGCCACCCCGGCTCGGCCGAGGTGATCAGCACGTGCCCGTTGGACGTGGCCGTCGGCAACAGCCCGGCCAGCGACGCCGGGTCTCCCGCGCCGTCGTAGATCAGCAGCCAGCGCGGCGACGGGTCGCCGCGGCGCAGCGCGTCCAGTGCCACCCGTTCGAGCTGCTCCGACGGTGAACGCTGGGCCTGCGGTACGTCGCTGTCCGGGTGCAGCAGGACGGCGAGGTCGGCCAGGGAACGCCGCACGGACGTCTCGTCGCCGGCGGGGATCCAGTGGACGATGTCGTAGTCCGCCCCGAACCGAAGGGCGAACTGGGCCGCCGCCGCGCTCTTGCCGATCCCGTCGCCGCCGAGCAGCAGCGCCGGGCCGGTGGCCCGAGCGCCGGGCAGCAGCCGGTCGCGCACGGTGTCGAGCAGGACGTGACGGCCGATGAACGGCTGGCTGAACATCGTCGGCATCGTCCAGACCCGCGGGCGGCGCGTCGGATAGCGGGCGGTGACCGCGGTGAGGTCGCCGAGACCGATCCCGGGGACGGGCAGGGCCAGCCGTTCGAGGACCTCGACCGCCGCCTCCCGCTCGGCCAGCGTCGTCAGCCCGATCAGCTCGGCGCTGGCGTAGTCGTCGGCCAGCCGCGTCACGCCGACCTGGATGATGCTCGCCGCGGCTCGCGCCACCCCGTCGCGTCCACGCGAGCGCACCACCGCACGCAGCGCCGCCTCGCCCGGAGTGTCCGGCCCGAGGTTCGGCGAGCCGACGACGACCAGCGCGTCCGCCGCGGGAAAGTCCCCCTGGGTGACGGCGGTCGGGGACACCGGTCGAACCCGCACGCCGGTCTGGGCGAGCACGGAGACCAGCCAGTCGACCCACGGCCGGTCCTCGGGCGCGCCGAAGACCGCCACGGAGCGTGGGGCCGGCGGCCCGTAGTGCTCGAAGGCGCGCAGCACCCGCTCCCGCTCCTCGGCGGGCACCGGCCGGGTGGAGAGCGGCTCATCCCCAGTGATCACACCGGTCAGCACCCGGTAGGCGGCCTGCAGGCCCGACCGGCTCGCGGGGTCCTCGAGGAAGGTCGCGAGCACCTCCTCGTAGGCGTAGGCGGCCTTGTAGGGGACCTCCAGCTCGATCAGGCGGGCCCGCTGCTCCTGGAGATCCGGTCCGCACAGGTCGCCGAGCGCCGGGCGGAACGCGTGGAAGGCCGCCCGGCGGCGAAGCTCCTGCTTGCGCTGCTCGGTGTCCTCCACCCGCATCGGGACCGGCAGGATACGGATGGGCCGCTCGCCGCCGCGGATCTGGCGCACCACCGCGGCGCCGCCATCGATCGACTGGTTGTTCAGCGCAAAGCCGACCACGACGGTGTCCGGCAGCAACTGGGTGCAGATGCCGGCGGCGTCCGAGGTTCCGGTCCGGCTGTCGATCAGGACGTAGTCGTAGCCGGCGAAGCGCATGCGGTCGCGCAGCGCGGCGAAGTAGGCCCGCCCGTCGGTGTCCTCGAAGAATGCCGGCCACGGCAGCGCGACCGCGACGACGGCGTTCTTGGCGGTCTGCCGGCCCGGGCCGAGAAAGTCGATGCGCCCGGCGGCGGGGAAACCCGGCCATTCGATCGTCTCGACGTTGTGCCGAAAGTCACTGTAACGGGCGGTGATCTCCCGGATGGCGGCCGCGTCCGGCGGGCCCGCCGCCTGCTCCAGCCCCGGGTGCCCGGCGTTCTGCAGGCGGTCGATCTCCCGGATGAAACCCTCCAGCATCTCCGTGACGCCGTCGCTGCTGTCGAGCTCCTTGTTCTGCAGGAAAGGCCGAAAGTAGCGGTGCAGGCCGGGGGATTCCAGGTCCCAGTCGACGGTGAGCACCCGCTTGCCGGATGCGGCAAGCAGCCAGGCGACGTTCGCCACCGCCATCGTTCGACCGGCGCCGCCCTTGTACGAGTAGAAGGTGACGATGTGCGCCGGGCTTTGCGTGGGGTCCGGCGTTCCGGTCAGCTCGGCACTCCTGGTCAGCTCGGCACTCTCAGTCAGCTCGGCGCTCCCGGTCACTTCAGTCATCGTCTTCGCCCCTTTCCGCGACGCCGGCTCGACGCAGGATGGGCCGCCGGGTGTGTTCGGGATCGGCCATCCGCCACCGGCGCTCCCCGCCGAGGCCCGACGCCGCGCGTGCTGCGGACCGCCGCGGATCCTGGGCGGCGGCCCCGCCCGCCCAGGCGGTCCGGCCGGAGAGCCGGACGAGCTCGGCGTCGCGTTCGGACAGCGACGGCGGCCCGTCCACCCGAGCCCGCGCGATCAGCTCGACGACGGCCCCGACCAGGTGCCGGTAGCCGGCCGAGGCGGGGGCGGCGCGGATCAGGCGCAGCGCTCCGCCCGCGGCGAACTCGGCACCGAAGTCGTCGTCGATCATGTCCGTCTGCCGGATCGGCACCGGCGGCGGCACCGCCCGGATGGACCAGGGGACGCCGATCAGCGCCGGCGAGCGGCGCCCGGTGAAATGCTGATGCCAGCGCAGCCGCTCCCGGAACAGCGACCACTCAACCCGGCACTGCGGGTCGGAGAAGTACGCGTCGGAGTACAGCGCCACCAGCACTGGCGACAACAGCACCTGCGCGTTCGACTGCCCCGGCGAGCCCGGCACGGCCGCCTCCGCGCCGGCCACCCCGCCGGTGAACGCCTCGCGGCGACCGAGCCGCTCGTAGACGCCGTCCTGCACGTCGCCGGCGAAACGTTGCACATAGCTGCCGTCGCCGCCGGCGAGGGCGTGATGCACGAGGAAGAAAGGGGTCACCGGCGCCCCTCGGGTCGCATTCCACGACAGCGCGCCCGCCCCACCATCACACCCGTGCCTCTCACATCCACGGCGACCAGCTCCGGCCAGACCGCATTCTTCCCCGGCGGTCCCCGGATTCCGTTCCCGACCCGCGGCGCGCCGACGGTCGGGCAACCGATCCTGTGCGGTACATCACGACTCGGGGTGGAACGGGGAACGCACGAGCTCGGTTGCGTCGGCCGCCAGCGGCGGTAGTTCGTCGCGAGCGACGTCCATGACCCGGTAAGCCAACAGGCTCACATACTCCGCGAACGCCCCGGGGTGTCGCATCAGGTCCAGGACAGGCATGCTGTCGTATTTCCGACCAAGATCGATCCGCGCGATGTGCAGCTCCTGCGCGGCCTCGGGCACGTCCGCCTCCCGCACCAGCCAGGGCACCGGAATGATGCCCGCCGGCGGTTTCCCCGCCGGCCCGGTCGCCCGGCGAATCCGTTCCTGAAAGACCCCGAACTCCCGGCCACACCAGTCACTCTCGAAGTAGTCGTCGCACCACAGAGCGACCAGGACCGGGGCGGTCCGCGCGGCGTCGCGCAGTGCGGTGGGCCAGTGTTCCCCGCCGCCCATCCGTTCGGCGTCGAGAAATCCCGCCGGCTCGACCCGCCGGCGGACCTTGCGCCGCAGTTCTGCCTCGAGTTCCCGGTGGAAGGCGACGACCCGATCCCGGTCATGGCGGTGGGCATGACTGGTGAAGAAGTAGTAGGCGGCCGCGCCGGCCGGCCCCCGGGGCGGCGGCGGGCCCCCCGCCGCGCCCCCCCCGGGCGGGCGGCCCGGCGTGGCCCGCCGCG
>NZ_JAMQQF010000295.1 GCF_023716945.1 Frankia sp. AiPs1
GGCCGGGACTGCCGGGGCGCCTGCGGCGCGGGGTCGGCTGGTCGTCGCGGTCGCCCTCCTCGACGACGAGCGCCGGGTGCTGGCCGCCCGGCGCCGGGAGCCGCCGGCCTACGCGGGGATGTGGGAGTTTCCCGGCGGCAAGGTCGAGCCGGGCGAGGACGAGCTCGATGCGCTCGTGCGGGAGTGCCGGGAGGAGCTCGACGTCGAGATCGAGATCGGGCCGCCGCTGGGCGAGGTGGGTCTGGCGAGCCCGGGCTGGATCCTGCGGGTCTGGTTCGGTCGGGTGATCGGGCGCAGCCCACGCCTGCTCGATCACGACGAGCTGCGCTGGCTGGCCGCCGCCGAACTCGACGACGTCCGCTGGATGCCCGCGGACGGCCCGCTGGTCGAGAAACTTCGCCACGCGCTGACCGGCCCGGAGCCGATCCGCTGGCCTGGGCAGCGCTGACGCCGCGCGAGCCGCGGTCGTCTCGGCGCTTAATCGTGTCCGGGGTTCCACGCCGTTCCGCCCGGGTTTCGGCCCCGATCTCCCACTGGATCGGCACAGAAGCGCCGCGGGGGCCGTCGAGTGGGGGTGGCTCGGACCGTCGCTGGCGGGAGGTGGCCGCGGGGGTGCGGGCAGGCGGCGCGGGGGTGTCCGGGAGGGGTGGCTGTCGTGGGGCGGCCACGGCGGGGCGAGGTGTCCGTACCATGGGCTGTGGCACGAACGTCGCCAGTGCCCGTCTGGCGGGCGCGTCGGCGTGCCTCGGCGCAGATCGGCGTGGCGGAGTTCCGTCCTGACGGTCGCGTCACCAGGTTCCAGCCGGCACTGTCATTCGCACGGTGCCGTTGTCGTTGTTGCGGGGTCGAGAGCCCCACGTCCGCCCCGGAGCGCCTCACCGTGTCCCTTCGTGCCGATCTTCGTAACGTGGCCATCATCGCCCACGTCGACCATGGCAAGACCACGCTCGTCGATGCCATGCTGCGCCAGTCCGGCGCCTTCGGCGAGCACACCGAGCTCACCGACCGGGTGATGGACTCGATGGACCTCGAGCGCGAGAAGGGCATCACGATTCTCGCGAAGAACACCGCGGTCCGGCACGGCGACATGACGATCAACATCATCGACACCCCCGGCCACGCCGACTTCGGCGGCGAGGTCGAGCGCGGTCTGTCCATGGTCGACGGCGTGCTGCTGCTGGTGGACGCGAGCGAGGGCCCGCTGCCGCAGACCCGCTTCGTGCTGCGCAAGGCGCTCGCGGCCCGGCTGCCGGTGGTGCTGGTCATCAACAAGGTGGACCGGTCCGACGCCCGGATCGCCGAGGTCGTCGACGAAACCTACGAGCTCTTCCTCGACCTCGACGCGGACGAGGAGCAGATCGACTTCCCGATCATCTACTGCAACGCCAAGGCCGGCCGCGCCTCGACGACCCGCCCGGCCGATGGGGCGAGCCCCGACTCGCCGGACCTCAAGCCGCTGTTCGACCTGCTGCTGGAGACCATCCCGGCGCCGTCGTTCGACCCGGACGCGCCGCTGCAGGCGCTGGTCACCAACCTCGACGCGTCGCCGTACCTGGGCCGCCTCGCGCTGTGCCGGGTGCACAACGGCACGATCAAGCGTGGCCAGCAGGCCACCCTGTGCCGCGCGGACGGCACCCAGCAGCGCGTCAAGATCAGCGAGATGCTGATAACCCAGGCGCTGGACCGGGTGCCGGCGGAGGAGGCCGGCCCGGGCGACATCATCGCCATCGCCGGCATCCCCGACATCACCATCGGCGAGACCCTCGCCGACCTCGACGACCCCCGGCCGCTGCCGGTGATCACGGTCGACGAGCCGTCGATCAGCATGACGATCGGCATCAACACCTCGCCGCTGGCCGGCAGGTCCGGCAAGAAGCTCACCGCCCGGCTGGTGAAGAACCGGCTCGACGCCGAGCTCGTCGGCAACGTGTCCATCCGCGTGCTGCCGACGGAGCGCCCCGACACCTGGGAGGTGCAGGGCCGCGGTGAGCTCCAGCTCGCCGTCCTCGTCGAGCTGATGCGCCGCGAGGAGTTCGAGCTGACCGTCGGCAAGCCGCAGGTCGTCACCCGGGTCGTCGACGGCAAGGTGCACGAGCCGGTGGAGCGCCTCACCATCGACGCCCCCGAGGAGTTCCTCGGCACGCTCACCCAGCTCCTCGCGCTGCGTAAGGGCCGGATGGAGCAGATGGTCAACCACGGCACCGGCTGGATCCGGCTGGAGTACCTGGTCCCCGCCCGCGGGCTGATCGGCTTCCGAACCGAGTTCCTCACCGAGACCCGCGGCACCGGCCTGCTGCACCACGTCTTCGACCGGTACGAGCCCTGGTTCGGCGAGCTGCGGACCCGGGCCACCGGCTCCATGGTCGCCGACCGCAGCGGGGTGGCCACCGCCTACGCGCTGTTCAACCTCCAGGATCGCGGCACGATGTTCATCGGGCCGACGACCGAGGTCTACGAGGGCATGATCGTTGCTGAGAACTCCCGGGCGGATGACATGGACGTCAACCCGACCAAGGAGAAGAAGCTCACGAACATGCGTTCGTCCACCGGCGACGAGCTGGTCCGGCTCACCCCGCACCGGGTGCTCACCCTCGAGCAGGCGCTGGAGTTCTGCCGCGAGGACGAGTGCGTCGAGGTGACGCCTGGCTTCGTCCGACTCCGCAAGGTGGCGCTCACCGCCGGTGAGCGGGAGAAGCTGCGCTCGCGGCGTCGCTGACCCCTGCGGGCGGCCCGGGTGGCCGCCGCGCGCCTGGTGAGGCGACCGCGTCCGCGGCGGGCGGACGCGGTCGGCCTCGCCGAGTGCGGACCTGTGGCCGAAACGGGCCGTAGGGTCGGGATCGTGACGTCTGCCAGCACGCCGTCGACTCCCTCCAACCCGGTGGCCGCCCGCCGGCTGATGTTCGTCCACGCCCATCCCGACGACGAAGTGATCTCCACGGGGATCGCGCTCGCCTCCTACGCCGCGGCACCGGACACCTCCGTAACCCTCGTGACCTGCACGTTGGGGGAGGAGGGTGAGGTGCTGGTGCCCGAGCTGATCAATCTGCGGGCGGACCGCGGCGATCAGCTCGGCGGCTACCGGATCGGTGAGCTCGCCGGGTCCTGCGCCGCGCTCGGCATCACCGACCAGCGATTTCTCGGCGGTCCGGGCCGCTGGCGGGACAGCGGCATGATCGGCACGCCGGCGAACGACCATCCCCGTTGCCTGTGGCGGGCGGACCTGGCCGAGGCGACGGCCGAGCTGGTCCGGATCGTCCGCGACGTCCGGCCGCACGTGCTGATCAGCTACGACGCCAACGGCGGCTACGGGCATCCCGACCACATCCGGGCCCACCAGGTCACCGCGCGAGCGTTCACCGACGCCGCCGACCCGGCGTTCGCCCCGGGCACCGGCGAGCCCTGGCAGGTCGCCAAGCGCTACGAGACGGCGATGCCCCGCTCGCGTGCTGTCGCCGGTTTCGAGCTCTTCCACGACTCCGCGGACCGGAACAACCCCTTCGCCGGCCTGAAGTCCGTCGACGACCTGGCGATGACGCTCGTCGACGACGCCGACATCACCGCCGAGATCACCGCGCCGGAGTTCTTCGACGCCAAGATCGCCGCGATGCGGGCGCACCGGACCCAGATGGCCGTCGACGGCTTCTTCTTCGCCCTCGCCGACGGCATCGGCCAGCGGGCGTGGGGCGTGGAGCACTTCGTGCTCGCCGCGGGCAGCCGTGGCCCCGGCGACGGGCCCGAGGGCCGCGAGCGGGACCTGCTCGCCGGGGTCACCTTCTGACCCTCACCTTCTGGCCATCGCGGGAATCCCGCCGGCCGGCCCGCCGTTGGTGCACATGTGCAGCGATGTAACGCTGTAATCAGTGCACGCACGGATGCGGGTCCGGGAGGTCGGATGCACGCCAGCAACGAGGGATATCCCCACCGTCCCGACGAGCCGTTGGACGCCTACTCGACGATCGTCACCCGGGTCGCCGCCGCGCTGACCCCGTCGGTGGCCAGCCTGCGGGTGCGGACCCGGCGCGGGGCCGGGGCGGGATCGGCCGTGGTCTTCACCGACGACGGTTTCCTGCTCACCTCCGCCCACGTCGTCGAGGGGCTGCTCGGCGGGAGCGGCGCCCCGGTCGGCCTCGCCCAGTTCGCGGACGGGACCGAGCGCGAGTTCGACGTCGTCGGCGCCGATCCGCTCTCCGATCTCGCCGTGCTGCGGGCTCGCGGGGCGACGCCGCGGGCCGCCGTCCTCGGCGACGCCGCCGGGCTTCGGGTCGGCCAGCTCGTCGTCGCCGTCGGCAATCCGCTCGGGCTGACCGGCAGCGTGACGGCCGGCGTCGTGAGCGCGCTCGGCCGGTCGCTGCCCACCCGTGCCGGCTCCGCGGTGCGGGTGGTGGACGAGGTCATCCAGACCGACGCGGCGCTGAACCCGGGCAACTCCGGCGGCGCGCTCGGCACGGCCGACGCCCGGGTGATCGGGATCAACACCGCCGTCGCCGGGGTGGGACTGGGGCTTGCCGTCCCCGTCAACGCGGCGACCCGGAAGATCCTCGCCGCGCTCATGCGTGACGGGCGGGTGCGGCGGGCTTACCTCGGCGTTGCCGGGGTTCGGGTCCCGCTGCCGCCGGCCGTCGCGGAGCGCACCGGCCAGAGCCACGGCGTCCGCCTCGCCGAGGTGGTCGTCGACAGCCCCGCCGGCGGCGCGGGCCTGTTCACCGGGGATCTCGTGCTGTCGTTGGACCGGGCGCCCATCGTCACCCCCAGTGACCTCCAGCGGCTGCTGACGGAGGCCACCATCGGCCGCGCGGTGGAGCTGACGGTCTGGCGGCGTGGCGCCATGGTGGACGTCATCGTCGTCCCTCGGGAGCTCGTCACCACCTGACCCTCCTCGGGCGGCCTGGGCGGCCCGGGTGGGGGAGGGGGCGCGTGGCCGGGCGTCGCCACCGCGGCCCGGTGGGGAGATGGGGCCGGACTGCCCAGGCGGTTGTGGCGCTTCATGTCCTACTGTCGGACCATGCCCCGCCCCGGTACCGGTCCCCGTCGGACGCCGCGTTCGTCCCGGTCGTCCGAGTCGTCCCGGCCATCCCGACAGTCGGCAGCGGGCGGGGCCCAGGGCGCCTCGTCCAGGAGCGGCGCCGCGGCCGGCGGGGCGCCGTCCCGGGCCGCCGGGAAGGGCGCGAAGGGCTCAGCTGGCGTGGCGGGGACACCGTCGACGTCCGGGACAGCAGGGAAGCCGGAGGCGGCGGGGGCGGCGAAGGCGGCGGGGGCTTCGAAGGTGACGGGGGCTGCGAAGGTGAGCGGTTCGGCGCCCGTGGGCGGGAAGTCGGGGCCGTCCGGCCGGCCCGCGTCCGCCGCATCGATGTCCGAACCGGAGCCGGGTCGGGTCTTTCTCGGTTGTTCGTATGCGTTGGGAGTCGTCCTCGGCGTCGGGCTGGGCCTCTACGGCGTCTTCCTCGTCCCCGACGGCCCCCGGCCGGGCGGCACGCTGCTGTCCGTCGGACTACTGCTGGCGTTGGTGGGCAACGGGGCCGCGGCGCTGCTGGTGCGCTGGCTGACCGGTACCCGGCTGGGCCCGGCAACGGTGCTGATCGGCTGGATGCCGGTGGTGCTGCTGCTGGCCTCCTCCCGCCCCGAGGGGGACCTGCTGCTGCAGTCCAGCGCCACCGCGTACGCGTTCCTGCTGCTTGGCGGCCTGAGCCCGATCGCCGTGGCGGTCCTCGGCGGGGCCCGCCGCGGGTTCACCGTGCTCCCGCCCCCGCGCTGACCGGCGCCGGGTGGGGACGTGACTGTGCAAGATGTCACCGGCTCCGGCATCCGGGACCACGGCGGGGGACCACGGCGGTAGCGTGAGCCGGGTGGGCAGCCTGCCGCAGGAGATCCGCAGCGATCCACCGGCCGTCCGGGTACCCCCGGATGCGGGTGACTTTCGCCGGGCGGTCGGCAGGTTCGCCACGGGTGTGACGATTCTCACGACTGTCGCCGAGGGGCGACCTCTCGGCATGACGGCGAACTCGTTCGTCTCGGTCTCCCTCGACCCGTTGCTGGTGCTGGCCAGCATCCGCCGCGACGCCCGGTTCCACGGCCCGGTGCTGGCCGCCGGCGTCTGGGGCGTCTCCGTACTCGCCGCGGACATGACCGAAGCTTCGCGCTTCTTCGCCCGGCGGGCGTACGAGCAGCCCGGCGACATGTTCGCCCAGTGGCCGCACACGATCGGGGAGCAGACCGGCGTCGTCCTGCTCGACGGCGCCCTGTCGGTCTTCGAGTGCCGGACGGTGTCGACGCACCCCGGCGGGGATCACACGCTGATCGTCGGGGAGGTGGTGTCGCTCGCGCAGCCCCGCGACGACGCCGACCCGCTGGTCTTCTTCGAGGGCAAGTATCTCGACCTGGCGGCGTCCCGCGGGGCGGTCCCCGCCCAGGACGGTGGCGTGGGACGGGTCTAGCGGGTCTAGCGGGGGTCTCTATGGGACGGGTCCAGCGGGCGCCTAGTTGAGGCGGGCGCGGGCCGCCGCGGCGGCCTGGCGGGCGGCGGCGGCGGCGGTGGGCTCCACCTCGGCCACCGTGTCGGCGAAGGTCGTCAGGTCGGTCGCGCCGCCGAGGAAGTCGCCCAGCCGCACGCGCAGCTCGCCGCGCTCGCGGCGCAGGTTCGCCGGGTGGTGCGGGAGCAGCAACGAGAGCTCGACGGCCCACAGCCGGGTCCGCGGCGTGTCCGACCGGGCGGCGAGGATGCGGATGTTGCCGAGGATGCGGCTCAGCACGTCGCCGGGGCTCATCGGGGCCAGGTGTGCCCGGTTGAACGCGACCCCGGCCGCGCGGACCTTCGCCGCGGCGTCGTGGATGGTCAGCAGCCGGCCGGCGGCGAACGGGTCGACGAGCACGTAGTCCTCGGGCGAGCCGACGGCGACGACGACATGCCCCGGCAGGCCGACCGGGTAGGCGGCGACCCCGAGCCGCCGGGCCACCTCCAGCCAGACGACGCAGAGCAGGATCGGCAGCCCCCGGCGGCGGCGCAGCACGTCGGGCAGCAGCGAGGAGCGCACATCGTCGTAGTCGTCCGCGGAACCGGCGAAGCCGGCGTCCAGACCGAGCGCCTCGTGCAGGGCTTCCGCGGCCGCCCGCGGATCAAGGGCGCCGAAGCGGCGCAGCTCGCCGAGGCGGCCGACCGGGTCGGTACCGGCCCCCGGC
>NZ_JAMQQF010000296.1 GCF_023716945.1 Frankia sp. AiPs1
CGGCTACACCGCCGACCCCGACGCCCCGACCCGGCTGCCGACCGGCCTCGGCACGCCGGCACAACCGCGGAGGTCCGGCGACGGGACCGTCGCCGGACAGTCCCCCACCCGGGTCGGTGCCGAGCCGGGCGGTTCTTCCTGGCCGGGCGCCCCTGGCGCAAGCAGCGGCGCTGGCGCAAGCAGCGGCCCCAGCGGGAGCGGCGGTCCTGGTGCGCCGTCCGGCTCGGGCGCCCGCGGCCGCAGGAACCGCGGGCCGCTGCTCGTCGGTGGCGGCGTGGTCGTGGTCGGTGCGATCCTCGCCGGCGTCCTCGCCCTGAACTCCGGTGGCGACGACAAGGCCAACGACTCCGGTTCCAGCGTGAAGCCGGCCACCGGCACGACCGCCCAGGCCCAGCCGGCCGCGTTCACGCTGCCCCGCTCGACCGAGCAGCTGAGCCGCGACACCGTCGTCTACGCCTCCAACCGCAACGGCAACTACGACCTGTTCCGCGGCGACGTCACCGGCGACGGCGGCCTCCAGAACGACAAGCCGCTGCTCACCGGGCCGGACAACGACATGCTGCCGGCGATCTCCGAAGACCGGAAGACGGTCGTGTTCTTCAAGAAGGGCAGCCCGAACACGCTGCAGGCAATCGCCGCCGACGGCACCGGCAGGCCCGTGCAGCTGTTCACTTCCGGCCCGGCCAAAAACCTGACGATCGCCGACGACGCCCGACCGTCGCTATCCCCGGACGGCAAGTTCCTGGTCGTCCGGTCGAGCACCGACGGGACCGGCGCGCCGAACCTGGGCCTGTATGTGGTCAGACTCGACGGCTCGAGCGTCCAGCGGCTCAACGCGAAACCGCAGGCGACCGACCCGGCCTGGTCGCCGGACGGCGAGCGGATCGCCTACTGGTCCAACAAGACCGGCGGCGCCCGCGGATTCATCGTGGTGATCTCGGTCCAGCCCAATGCCGAGGCGACGCCGGTGATCAACGATTCGCTCACCACAGACTCCGACCCGGTCTGGTCACCGACGAGCGACAAGATCGCGTTCACCCGGCAGGAGAACGGCGACCTGGAGATCTTCGAGATGAACTCGAACGGCTCCGACGTCCGCCAGCTCACCCACGCCCGCGGCGACGATCAGGACCCCGCCTTCGGCCCCGACGGCCGGATCGTCTTCTCCGGCCAGCGTGACCCCGGCAACCCGAACGTCCGCCAGCTGTTCGTCCTCAACCCGAACGACCCCGCCGCCGGCGACCACCAGCTCACCACCCAGGGCGGCTTCAACGGCCACGCCCGCTGGAACGCCGGCTGACCCAGCGCCCGCCCCCTCCGCCCCTCTGGCCCGGTGCCCCCCTCTGACCTGGTGCCCCCTCCGACCCTGCGCCCGCTCCGTCCCCCGCCTCCACTTCCTTGCCGTTCCAGGGAGTAACTGGACGTGGAAACCTTTGGACAGGCGAGGAAGTTGTCCCCAGGCGTCAGACTGTCCACAGGTGGCGAATCGGTCGGGCCCGATGGCGTCGTCCTGACCGACACTCAGAGGCGTGATCCAGTCCTACGAGGAGGTCGTCTCGCTGGCCCGCCGGCAGGATGACATGGTCCTGCGTCGGGATGCCCGCCAGCTCGGCATGTCCGACGAGGCGATCAAGCGGCGGCAACGGCACCACGGCTGGATGTCTCCCATTCGCGGAACCCTGATCGTGCCGCCCGTCCGCGATGAGCTGCGGGCGCAGGCACGGGCCGCGCTCGCGGTCGGCGGTGGCACGATCTGCGGGCGCACCGCCGCCCGGTTGCACGGCCTGCCCGGGCTTCCCTTCCGGCGGTCGGACGAACCTGTCGACGTGGCCCTGCGCAGCGAGAGCGGCTATCGGCAGCGGCAGGGCTGTCGCCGGCACTGGATGCCGATGCACGACACGGAGACCGTCGACCTTGCCGGCATCCCCACGAGCACGATCCACCGGACCATCGAAGATCTTGCCCTGCTGTGTGATCGTGAGCTGTTCGTCAGCGTGGTCGACGCCATGCTCCACCAGGGGCGGCTGCGCACCGGCGACCTGCCCACCCTGCGCGATCGCGTAGCGGCCCGCCGCACGGGCAACCGCGCGCAGCGCTGGTGGGCGCGGATCGACGGGCGGGCGGAGTCCCCGCTGGAGACGCGGGTTCGGCTGCTGCTCGGTGATGCCGGCCTGCCCCCTGACGAGCTTCAGTGGCTGGTCCGCGATCCTTCGACGGGTCTACCGGTCGCCAGGCTCGACTTCGCCTGGCCATCGCTTCGGGTGGCGCTCGAGGCGGACGGCGCTGGGCCGCACGGCGAGCCCGAGGCGCTGCATCGGGACCGCACGCGGCAGAACACGCTGGTCCGCCTCGGCTGGGATGTCCTGCGCTGCACGTGGCGGGATGCGACCCGCGGCGCGCCAGCACGCGGTCTCGTGACGACCGTGCGCGCCGCGCTTCACCGGGCAGGCGCTGCCGCACTGCCGTCACGCGCCCTCGCGTGATCCGTGGGGCCGCCCGCCTTTCTTGCCCTTTGGGGGGTCTCGGCGTCCGCTTCGTCCCCCGAAGGGCAAGAAAGGGCCCCGTCACCCCCGCGGCTAGCGCGGGGGGCCGCTGACGGGGGTGGCGGGGGCGCGCTTGACGGTCTTCGGGTCCATGCGGCGGATCAGCATCGAGACGATGATGATGAACAGGACGCCGATCACGGCGCCCGCGATGATGTCGGTGAGGTAGGCCGACGCCGTGTGGTCGTAGAACGGGTCGACGACGGCCTTGGGGTTGATCAGCTTCTTGGAGCCGTCCGGGCGGAGGACTCCGGCGAGGGTGATCCGGTTCATGTCGGCGATCGACGACATCGACGCGAACCCCCAGCGGGCCGGGGCGATGTAGGCGACCTGCTCCAGGCCGGCGGTGCCCTTGACCGGCACGATGCCACCGCTGAAGATCAGCTGGGCCATCGTGATCAGCACGAGCAGGGGCATCGTCTTGTCGGCGTTGTCGACCAGCGCCGAGATCACCAGCCCGAGCATCGCCGAGGCCAGCGACACCACGATCACCGCGATCAGCATCTCCAGCAGGGAGTTGCCGAGGATGAGCCCCGCCTTGGGTGTTCGCCCGGCCAGTCCGATCAGAGTGAACGGGATCGACTGCGCCACCGTGATGACGATCAGGACGAGGACCTTCGACCCGATGTACGCCGTGCGGGACAGGCCGATGGCTCTCTCCCGGCGGTAGATCGCCCGTTCCTTGACGATCTCGCGAACCGAGTTCGCCATGCCCATGAAACAGGCACAGAGCACCATGATCAGCAGAATCGTCGGGCCGTCGGAGTTCGGCGAGAACTGCTTGGCCTGCTCGGCGGTCAGGTCGAAGTTCCCGCCGATGGCCCTGGGGATCAGCCCCAGCAGGAACGGGAACGCGATGATCAGCCGCAGATAGGACTTGTCCGACGCCACGACACCCATGGTTCGACGACTCAGCGTGACGAGCTGGGAGGCCACCGACTGCTGGCGCAGCGAGGGCAGTTCCTCCGGCGCCGGCCGCGCCGACGGGGCGGTGATCGACGCCGGCACGTAGTACCGCGAGTTGCGGAAGCGGGCCGCCGACTCGGCACCCGGCGTCGCCTCCAGGTTGAGGAAGACGTCCGGGTAGTCCCGCTTGCCGAAGAACGACAGCGCGTCCTGAGGCGGCCCGAAGTAGGCGACGTAGCCGCCGGGAGCCAGCACCAGGATGTAGTCGCACAGGTCGAGCTGGGCGACGCTGTGGGTGACGACGATGACCGTCCGGCCGTCGTCCGCCAGCGTCCGCAGCGACTCCATGACGTTCTTGTCCATGCCCGGGTCGAGACCGGAGGTCGGCTCGTCCAGGTAGAGCAGGGTCGGCCGGGTCAGCAGCTCCAGGGCCACCGAGGTCCGCTTGCGCTGACCGCCGGACAGCCGCGACACCTGCGTGTTCGCGTGCTGGGTGAGGCCGAGCTCGGCGAGGACCTCGTCGACGCGGGTGCGCCGCTCCGCCTTGGTGACGTCCGGTGGGAAGCGCAGCTCGGCGCCGTACTCCAGGGCCTTGCGCACGGTGAGCGAGGTGTGCAGCAGGTCCTCCTGCGGCACGTAGCCGATGCGGCGGCGCAGCTCGTCGTACTCGGAGTACAGGTCACGGCCGGCGTAGCGGACGGTCCCCTTGTCCGCGGGCCGGAACCCGGTCAGGGCGTTGAGCAGGGTCGACTTGCCGGCGCCCGAGGGCCCGACGACGCCGAGCAGGGCCCGGCCGGGCAGCTTGAACGTCATGTCGTGCATGAGCTGCTTCTGGCCGGCCCAGACGTTCAGGGCGTCGGCCTCGAAGCTGACGTCGCCGGAGTCGATGTACTCGACGAGCTGGTCGCCCTCGAGCTGGAAGACGTGGTGACCGACGGCGATGACGTCGCCCTGGCCGACCTCCGTCCGGTTGATCCGGCGGCCGTTGACGAACACACCGTTGGCCGAGTCGAGGTCGGCGATCTGCAGGCCCGAACGGCCGATGTAGAGCTCGGCGTGCCGCCGGGAGGCGAGCAGGTCGGTGATGACGATGTCGTTGTCCCGGGCGCGGCCGATCGACATCGTGCCCTGGCGCAGGCGGTAGGTGGTGCGCCGCTCGTGCTCCTGCTCGAGGCTGGTGGAGCCGCCGGCGCGATCGTCGCGGCGGCGGTCGTCGTAGTCGTCGTAGTCGCGCCCGCGCTGGGCCGGGCTCGTCGGCCCCTGGTGGCCTCGGCTGCCCCGTCCCGAGGTGGGCCGCGGCGGGCTGTAGCCCGCGGCGTTGGGCAGCATCGTCTGCATGTCGTAGCCGGGGTCGTAGGCCGGCTCGTCGATCGGGGCTCGCCCCTGCGGGAACTCGGGGTGGACGACGACCTCGGGGCCCGTGGGGGTGCCCAGCCGCAGCCGCACCTCGTCGTGCACCGGCACGGACTCGGGCATCCGCTGCCCGTCGATCCAGGTGCCGTTGGAGCTGATGTCGCGGACGACCCAGCCGCTGCCGGCCTGTTCGAGGAGGAGGTGGCGGCGGGAAACCCGGCTGTCGGCGATGACGTAGTCGGCGGTCCGGGCACGGCCGATGATGAACTGGGCCTCGGCGGGCACAGTGGCCGCACCGGCCTCGGTGACGACTCTCAGGAAGGTCGTCTGCACGTGTTTCCCCCTTCGCGACGGGACGCTGGCCGGGTTGTCCCGCCGAACTCCACCTTGTAACTACGCCAGGTCGTGTCACCAAGCCGAGCGATGCCACCGCTTCGAGCGGCGCCACCGGGGTGACCGGTGATGCCACGCCGAGCGGTCACGCGGGCTGACCGATCATGCCGGATGTCCGATCGTAGCGTCGAGGGATGACCTTGATCCACCCCGGGTGACGGTTGACCGGCCAGCCGAACGGCGTTCCCGCCGTCGCGTACGACCTCTGGACATCTCTCGGTTTCCTGCCGCCTCTTGATCCTTCGATATGCCGGCTGTCCTGCACGGACCTTCTGCGCCCTCGGCCCAGTGGGGCCGCCGTCGCGGCGGCCGTGCCACGGAGGCGACGGTGACGACGCGCGGCTCCCGTGCGGCACCTTATGAGAATGCCGGCTGGTAGTCCTCGGGAGTGGCATCTGTCGCCGATCCGACCGAGGGGGGTTCCGAACGTCCCTCAACACCTGACCGTCCGTGCACAACCCATTCACATGGCAGCCCCCCCGCGACCACAGCCGCTCGCTTCGCGTCCAGGAATCACCTGGGTGCGCGCCCGGCGAGGGTGACCGGCCGGCCCGCGCCCACCCACCCCGGACGAGCAGCCGGACGGCCGCGGACGGACCAGACCCACGCCCGCGGCGGCGCCGACGGGGTGGGTACCCGCATGCTCCGGCCGCTGACGCCACCCGAGATGGCACCGAGAATGTGGCCGGAATCATGCCCGCCAGGGGATGATCGAGTTCCGGGCGGGCATGGTCATCGGCGGGCCGGTCAGGATGCCGGGAGAACGAGGTCCTTGGCCGTCGCGGTGAGCGACAGCCCGGTGGCATTCGTCGACGCCTTGACTATCTGCAGGTGGAACGGCAGCCCGGACACCGGGATCGGGATCGGGACCTTGAACTGGAAGGGGATGGAGAAGTTCAGGCCGCCCTGAATCGACAGCCCGGACGGCACCAAAGTGAGCTGGTTGTCGTTCACCTCGAACGTGGTGATACCGCCGATCTGCGTGCTGCCCAGCCCGAAGAGGCCGTCGGTGGTGCCGCTCAGCTCGACCTTGTTCCCGCCGTCCACGGGCTTGACCTGGAACTTGACCGCCTGCTTCGCGAGGAAGGCGTTCAGGTCGGCGTAGCTGATGCCGACGGTGGCCCGCACGGAGTCGACGGGAACCTGCCCCACGTTGTCGGTGAGGGCGTCCCCGAGCGGCACGTGCACGCCCTTGAGATGCGCCTTCACCGAGGAGATCTTCGGCCCGGGGGTCGGGATGCCGTCGATGCCGACGCCGATGTCGGTGAACTTGCCGAACAGTACCTGGGTGAGGAACGGGAACCCGCCGATGCTCACGCTCGTCACCTTCGGCACCGGGTCGCCGGGCTTGAGACTCTCGGCGACGGACGCCTTGACCTGCTTGCGCATCTGCCCCTTGGCGATGACGACGCTGACCCGGTCGCCCACGACGAACAACACGACCAGCACGACCAGCACGATCGCCAGCACCCGACCTCGCCGGCGCCGCCGTGGCGGCTTGGCGGTGGCGGTGGCTCCGGCCGGCGGCCCGCCGGCGCCGAACCCGTCCCGGCCGGCGCCGTTCGGCCCGTCCTGGCCGATCGCCGCCCCGGATCCCAGGTCATGGGCCGGCTGCTGCCCGTAGCCGGACTGGTCGTGGGCAGTCTGGGCGTAGCCGGGCTGCGCATACCCGGGCTGCTGCTGCCCAGGCTGCGCATAACCCGACGGTGACCCGGGCTGCGCGTACCCGGGCTGTGGATGCCCGGCCTGCGGATGTCCGACCTGTGGATGTCCGACCTGTGGATCCTCGGGTCGGGTGGAACCCGGCCACGGCTGGCCGGCGGCCGCGACGCCGCTGCGACCGATGATCATCGTGCCGTCGGCGGTGTCCTCGGAGTCGGACCAGCCGGGCGTCGCCTCTCCGCCACGGCGCACGGCCGCCGTCCGGGCCGTCGGCGCGGCGGCGGACTGATCGATCCCCCTCGGC
>NZ_JAMQQF010000297.1 GCF_023716945.1 Frankia sp. AiPs1
GTCCTGCCCCGTGCGGTGCCCGGGTAGTGGTCCGGCGCCGGGTGGCGGGACCGCGCCAGGCGGTGGGTACGCGCCGGGTGGCGGGGTGCTACCGGGAGCCGAGCCTGCGCCCGGCGGCGGATGGTTGCCAGGCGGCGGGTGCGCGCTGGGTGGCGGGTATCCGCTGGGGGCCGGGTATGCGATGGGCGGCGGGTATGCGCTGGGTGGTGGGTATGCGCTGGGTGGTGGGTATGCGCTGGGTGGCGGCGTGGTGGTCGGCGGTTCCGAGTGGTTCGGGGTGGTGCGGGGCGAGTGCGGAGAACTGGTGCCGAACGGGTCCTGGGACGGGGACGAGGACGGGCGGGCCGGGGCGTCGAGGTCGAGCAGGGCGACGGCGCGGCGGCTGAGCGCGGTGATCAGCGCCGGGGGCAGCCAGCCGGCGGTGATCAGCGCGGCGGCGCCACCAGCGGGCGCCAGTGCCGCGAGCACCGCCCTGGGGGAGGGCCGCTCGCCGGGGGTCTTGCGCAGGCAGGCGTCGACCAGCTCACGCAGCTCGTCCGGCACGGCGGCCAGATCCGGCGCCCGGGACAGGATCGCGTACATCATCGCCGGCACGGTGGACGCCTGAAACGGACTGGTGCCGGTCGCGGCGTGCGCGAGCACCGCGCCGAGCGCGAAGACATCGCTGGCCGGCCCGACGTCCCCGGCCCCGATCTGCTCGGGCGCCATGAACGCCGGCGAGCCGATCGCCGCCCCGGTGTGCGTCAGCGCGGTCGCGTCGACCGCCCGCGAGATGCCGAAGTCGATAACCCGCGGGCCGTCCAGGCTCAACAGCACGTTGGACGGCTTGAGATCGCGGTGCACGAGACCCGCGCCGTGCACGGCGATCAACGCTTCGGCCAGCCCGGCGCCCAGCGCCCGGACGGTGCCGACCGGCAGCGGGCCGTGAGCGCGCACGGCCTCGTGTAATGACGGGCCGGGGACGAACGCGGTGACCAGCCAGGGCCGCTGCGCGTCCGGATCGGCGTCGAGCACCGGTGCGGTCCACGCCCCGCCGACTCGACGCGCCGCATCGACCTCGTGCCGAAACCGCTGACGGAACTGCGGGTCGTCCACGAACTCGGAGCGGACGACCTTGATCGCCACCGTGCGTCCGCCCGGGCTTCGGCCGAGGTACACCCGGCCCATGCCGCCCGCGCCAAGCCGTTGCAGCAGCCGGTAGTCGCCGATCGTCGTCGGATCGTCAGGATGCAGAGGTAGCACTGCGCTGGTCCTCCCGATCCCGATTCGACCCGCCCTGAGGATACGGGCGGTCCCCGACTCGGAGCCCGGCCGGTCGGCCTCGGTCGGCCTCGGTCGGTCGGGGTCGGCCTCGGTCGGTCGGGGTCGGAAAATCCGTTGCCCGGTCCGGGCGCGGTGGTTACCGTCGGTCGCAGTCCCGCCGGGCAGCGGTCCGGCGGCGAACATGGAGGATGCCATGGCTGCCCCGGGCCCCGTCCCGGGTCACCGGTGATCGTCCGGCGGGCCAGGCCCGGCGGCGGTCACGTCGAACGCCGCGCCGGCGCCGTGCCGGCAGCGGGATTCGGCCACCCATCGGCTGGCTGACCGCGCGCGGCGTCCTCTTCCGGTGCCCCGCGACAGCAACGTCCTGTCGAGGTACCGCAGTCGGGAGCATCCTGCGTTGTCCGAGCACATCTCGTCCGAGCACATTCCGTCCGCGTGGTACGCGGACTTCTTCACCGACCTTCCCAACGAGTTCTGGCGGCGTGCCGCCACACCGGAATGGACCGCGGCCGACGTCGACTTCGTCGAGGCCAGGCTCGGTCTGCCGGCCGGTTCGCGGATCCTGGACGTCCCGTGCGGCAGCGGCCGGCACAGCCTCGCCCTCGCCGCGCGGGGCCACCGGGTGACCGGGGTCGACCTGTCCACGGAGGCCATCGCCCACGCCCGGCGGGCGGCGCGGCTCGCCGAGCAGGCCGTGGCATCCGAGCAGGCTGTGGCATCCGAGCAGGCTGTGGCATCCGAGCAGGCTGTGGCGTTCGAGCACGGCGACATGCGTGACATCGGCCGGTTCGGCATCTTCGACGCCGCGGTCTGCCTGGGCAACAGCTTCGGCTACCTGGACCTGGCCGGCACCCGCGCCTTCGTCGGCGCACTCGGCCGGGCCGTCCGCCCGGGTGGCGGGTTGGTCGTCGACTTCGGGGCGACGGCCGAGTCGATCCTGCCCGGCTTCACCGGGGCGCCGGGCACCATCCGGACCGGCGACATCACCGTGGAGACGACCACCGAGTACGACGTCGCGGCGAGCCGGCTGATCAGCCGTTATCGCTTCATCCAGGGGTCGCGGCGGCTGGCGGCCACCGCGCTGCACCACGTCTACACCAGCGCCCATCTGGGCGACCTGCTGACGGACGCCGGATTCACCGACGTCCGACGCTACGCCGGTCCGGACGGCACGCCCTACACCCTGGGCGCCGGCCGCCTCCTGCTCACGGCCCGGCGCGGGTAGCCCGACGTGGGGTGGCTGGCGGCATTCCAGCGCCGGTCGCCCCATCGGCACGCGGGTAGCTGCCACGCACCGAGTCGAATACGGAGTCCGCTTCCTGGCGCGGTGCGCCGAGCGTATTTCCAGTCATCGCATTCGGCCCCCGCCACCTCGCCACACCGCCACACCGCCACGGAAAATTCTGATTACTGTTTTTCGGTGGCGCCGGACTCGGTTCTTGATCCACCTCGAATGAGGCTCGTGGTCGCAGCGGAGAATACAGGGTTAAGCAGTGCGCACCCGACGCTTTTCGCCGTGAGCGGCTACAGTATGAGGCCGGGAGTCGAATATGACTCCACTTCTGACACCTCGGAGGAGTTGTCTGTCTTGTCTCATTCGCCGCTGATCGCTCATGGTGATCTTGAACCTGATCTGATCGCCTTTCTCGGCTCGCAGAGTCGGATAGCTTGGGACGTGGAGACCTCCGGCCTCGACTGGCGCGTCGATAAGCTCGCCACCTGTCAGATTTTCGCGGAGGGTGCCACCCCGGTCGTGGTGCAGCTCGATGGGCGCCGACGACCGGAGAATCTATGCACTCTGCTAGCCGATCGTACGGTGATGAAGGTCTTTCATCACGCCCCCTTCGATCTGCGTTTTATGGTGCATGCGTGGAACGTGTCCCCGCGGTCGGTCCTGTGTACCAAGGTGGCGTCGAAGCTGCTGTCCCCGGCGGCTCCAAACAGCGCCCATTCCCTACAATCGCTGCTGGCTGGCTATCTTGAGGTGCGATTGACCAAGGGTGCGGTCCGGACGAGCGACTGGTCCGCGGCGGAGCTGACGGCGGACCAGATAGCCTATGCCGTCAATGACGTCGTCCACCTTCCGCGGCTGCTTGACGCGCTGCTCGAGGGTCTCCGGAACGCCGATCTGGACGATCTTTATCGTCGGTGCTGTGAATTCCTGCCCGCTCGGGTAGGTCTTGAGCTTGGTGGATTTCCGGACGTCTTCTCCTACTAGCGTTGGTCGGTGTCACCGGATTCCTGTGGTCTCGGGCTCGTCCGGCTGATCCGGCCCGGTGCTGTACGGCAGCCACTTTGCTCCGGCGAACGGTCGATAGCCCGGCGGCGCCTTAGCCGACAGGCGGGCGAGAAGGCGAAGATGCCAGAGTGCGTCAGGGCCGTTGACATGCTCGACAGCGACCACGATGCGCTGGGGTGCCAGCGAGCGGACATCGTCCAAGAGTAGATCGGGCAGCCAGCCGAGCGGGAAACCGTCTCGAGTGGTGGTGAGGCGCGCATGACTGTTTTCCGGGTTGTCTGGTTGTCTGACGATGCGCAGTGGATCTCCGGCGCGAAGCCGCCCGAGAGCCATCTCCAGCTCATTGTGGCCAATAGTTCGCCGGATTCCGTCGACCAGGATATCCTGATTGATGAGGTGCCGAATTCCGTGGACCAGAAATGAGCAGCGCAGGATTCCGTCCCGATCGACGGTGGGCTCGGGGAAGAGCTGGAGCGTATCCCCCTGTCGTGGTCCACCGGACCGGCCTATCTGCTCCCACGGGGTGGCATCGGTGTCCAGCCCCAGACTGGTGACGTAGCGCTCGTAGTCCGGGCGCCGTGGGTCCATGGCGCGCTGGGCGAACAGTGGGAACAGGGTCCGTGACTCGTATGATGCGGCCAGGTCGGGGAAGCCCAGGAGCGGACGGAAGTCGGCGACCGATTCTGCGTTTCTGATGTACTGGAAGCGATACCTGGTGCCATCGAACGTCAGGAACGCCACCGGCTGTATCGCCCGGCCGACCGGGTGCTGCCAGGTGACCGCGAGGCGACGGTCGGCTTGCGGCATGCCGGCCGCCTGGTCACCGGGAGTGGCGAGAGATCTACTAGGTTGCATGGAGTAGCCTCCCTCTGTTGATCCTCAGTAGCTCACGGGCGAACGTACGGGATGGCTCCGACATTTCTGGGACCGTGGCGAAGATCTGGGCCTCGTCATCCTCGGTGATCTCTGTCAGGCGGCCGATCCAGTAGTCCTGTGCCCGACTGCTCGCCATCTGTAGGCCTTCGTGCGCCAGTGCGACGAGGGAGACCGGCCCATCCAAAGGATCATGCTCGAAGCGCCAGGCCGTTCCCCGGCCAGCCCAGCGCTCGACGCCGCCCGGCGTGTCCAGCATCCGGATGCGGCGGTCGTCTCGAAGGTTGAAGCCAAGGCAGCCTGCATGGTCGTAGGACCCGGAAAGCCTGCTCGGCTCGGTTGGGTCGCGCGGCGGAGTTGGCAGCAGGACCGACCAGTTCTCATCGTGACGGTCCCGGTTCGCCACCCAGGCGTCAAGGACGAGGTAGCCCACAAATGTGTCGAACGCTTCGAAGGAGTCGGGTAGCGCGGCGTTCGGCGGCGGCAACGCGCCCTCCAACGCATGCTGGATGTTGGCCAGTGAATGCCCGGGTCGTCCGCGGACGTTATCCGTTCCCGGCCGGTAGTCCGCCACCATGGCGGAGAGCAGGACGAGACCGCTCTGCATCTCGTAGGACGCCGGTCGCAGGTTGCGGGAGAGGCTGCCGCGGCGTCCGTGCCGAAGCGCGAGCGCGATCTCGGCGCAGGGTACGGTCAGCAGTCCGGCGGCATGACTGGCCATCTTCTCCGCCCAGTCCTCCCACTGGGTATGGCCGTCTTTCATCGTGACTGGCTTGTAGAGCCAGTGCTCTCCGGTCCCGGGATCACACAGCCAGACCTTCTCCTCTCGGCCGCTCAGCTCGTCGGCCGAGACATTCCAGTCGGAGACGTCCTGCGCATGGACTTCGTTGCCGAGCACGGACGGAAGCTATCGCTACGGGGGTCCGGCGCCGACACCGCGTAGTACCCAGGCGGTGATGACTGGCTGGCGGCGGGTGAGACGTATTGTTCCGAAAAAGATCAGTCATCCTGTTGTGTCCGAATCTTGATCCGGTATGACTCCGGTGCCGCGGCCCCGTCGCGCCCTCGTGGGTTGCCGTCAGGTGGTGGATGCGCGTGACGGAGTAGACGTCGGTGGCGTGGTTCGGGACAGATGGTTGCAGTACGGTAATGATTGTTGGGTTACAACTATCTGGGGTGTGGTCGGGTTCCGGTGCCGCCCGGTGCCGCCCGGTGCTGTCGGTGCCGGCCACACCGCTCGCGGGGGAGCCGCTGATGTCCGACCTGACCCGAGGACGGCGCATCCTCGTCCTGGCGATCTGCTGCATGAGCCTGTTCATCGTCGGGCTCGACAACACGATCGTGAATGTCGCGTTGCCGTCGTTGCGCCGTGACCTGCACGCCTCCGCCTCCGGCCTGCAGTGGACGATCGACGCGTACACGCTGGTTCTGGCCAGTCTGCTCATGCTCGGCGGGTCGATGGGTGACCGGCTCGGCCGTCGCCGGGTCTTCCAGACCGGGCTGGTCCTGTTCACCCTCGGGTCGCTGCTGTGCAGCGTCGCGCCGAGCCTGACCTGGCTGATCGTCTTCCGCATGGTGCAGGCGGTCGGTGGGTCGATGCTCAACCCGGTCGCCATGTCGATCATCAGCAACACGTTCACCGACCCGCGGGAACGAGCGCGGGCGATCGGGGTCTGGGGCGCGGTGATCGGCGTCAGCATGGCCCTGGGACCGGTGCTCGGCGGGACGCTCGTCGAGTCGGTGAGCTGGCGAGCGATCTTCTGGGTCAACGTCCCCGTCGGCGTCGCGGCGCTGGTGCTCGCTGGCCTGTTCGTCCCGGAGTCGCGCGCGGCACGGGCCCGCCGGTTCGACCCGGTGGGGCAGGCCCTGGTGATCGTCGTCCTGGCCGCGCTGACCTACGGGATCATCGAGGCCCCGTCGGCGGGCTGGCTCGCCACCCGGACGCTGGCACTGTTCGCGGTGTCGGCGCTGGCGGCGGCCGTGCTCGTCCGCTACGAAGGCCGCCGCACCGAACCGTTGCTGGACGTCCGCTTCTTCCGGGCGGCGCCGTTCGCCGGGGCGACCGGCATCGCCGTGTTCGCCTTCGCCGCGCTGGCCGGCTTCCTGTTCCTCAACACGTTGTACCTGCAGGAGGTTCGGGGCTACTCGCCGCTGCTCGCCGGGATCACCACCCTGCCGATGGCCGGGATGACGGTGGTGTCCGCGCCGATCGCCGGGCGGCTCGTCGCCAGCCGTGGGGCCCGCACACCGCTGTTGATCGCGGGCGTGACGATGACGGCCGGCAGCATGATGCTGACCGGGCTGGGTGTGAGCACCTCGGTACCCTGGCTCGTGTCGGCCTATGTGCTCGTCGGGCTAGGATTCGGCATGGTCAACGCGCCGATCACCAACACGGCCGTGACCGGCATGCCGCAGTCCCAGGCCGGGGTGGCCGCCGGCATCGCCTCGACGAGCCGCCAGGTCGGGCAGTCCCTCGGCGTCGCCGTCATCGGCTCGCTCGCCGCGGCGCACGTCGCCGGCCGCGCCGGGGTCGTCGATCCGACCAGCGCCGTCGGCTGGTGGACAATTGTGCTGTGCGGAGCGGGTGTGCTGCTGCTCGGAGCCGCGAGCACCGGCACCTGGGCGCGTGGCACCGCGCAGCGCACCGCCGCCCGGCTCGCCGCTGATGCCGATGCCGCCGCTGATGCCGATGCCGCCGCTGATGCCGATGCCGCCGCCGATGCCGGTCGGACGCCGGCTGCCCGGAACGCCGCGTCGGTACTGCACGCC
>NZ_JAMQQF010000298.1 GCF_023716945.1 Frankia sp. AiPs1
CCCCGCGCCCGGCCCGTTCGCCGACGCCTTCCTCGTCGCCACCCGCCGCTGACCGCCGCCCGCCCGCCGCCTGCCTGCCGCCTGCCGCTGACCGGCCACTCGTAGCCGACCCGCCGCCGACCGCGGCCAGCGCCCGGACATGGCGACGGCCACGGTTGCCCGGGATGTTTCTCCCGGGCAACCGTGGCCGAGATGCCGCCCGCTACCGAGGATCGGCGTGGGCCTGGCCGCGGATCAGGGGGCCTGGAAACCGGCTGCCGTGAGCACCGCCTCGCCCTTGGCGGAGGTGACGTAGTCCTCCCACGCCGTGGCGCCGGCAGCGTTCTTGCCGGCCTTCAGGGTGGCGATCGGGTAGTCGTTGATCGCCTTCGCCGACTCGGGGAACTCGA
The DNA here is from genome assembly GCF_023716945.1 of Frankia sp. AiPs1. Classification (GTDB taxonomy): domain Bacteria; phylum Actinomycetota; class Actinomycetes; order Frankiales; family Frankiaceae; genus Frankia. The sequence goes on from NZ_JAMQQF010000298.1 coordinate 390, forward strand.
TGCCCGTCACCTTGTCGCCCGCGGCCTTCGCGTCCGTGCGGTAGACCAGCGCCGCGTCGACCTCGCCGAGGGTGACCTTCGACAGGGCGGACTTGACGTCCTGCTCGAGGGTGACGGGGGTCAGCTGCGTCCCGGCCGCGGCCAGCGCCTTCTTCGCCGCCGCGCCACAGGGCACCTGCTCGGCGCACAGCGCGACCTTCACGCCCGGCTTCACCAGGTCGGGCAGGTCCGTGATGCCCTTCGGGTTGGCCTTCGGCACGGCGATGACGAGCTGGTTACGGACGAAGACCTTCGGCGCCGAGGCGTTCTCCCCGGCGTCGGTCACGGTCTTCATGGTGGCCGGGCTCGCCGCGGCGAACACGTCCGCGGGCGCGCCGGAGGTGATCTGCTGGGCCAGCGCGGAACTACCCGCGAAGGAGAACTTCACGGTCGACCCCGGATTGGCGGCCTCGAACTGCTTACCGAGCGTCGTGAACGTCCCGGTCAGCGACGCCGCGGCGAACACCGTGACCGTGCCCGTCACACCGCTGGCGGCACTGCTGGTGGCCGGCGCCGGCGTCGCGGCGGTGTCCCCGTCGCTCCCGCTGCTGCCACACCCGGCGGCGAGCAGACCGGCGCTGGCCACGACCGCCAGCGCCGTCTTCACCCTGCGAAATCTCACGTATCCCCGTTCCTACGCACCACGGCCGGTCGCCGACGCCATTGCGCACGGTCGACCGCCCCCTAAGAACATCCACTGTCGGCTGTGCGGTCGGCCGCCTCGATGTCACTCATCGTTACCGAACCGACCCATGGCGACGCCGTCGTCGCCGCGGGCGCCGAGCCGTGCGGAGTCCTCCGACGGCGACGGCACCCGCTCGCACCTGCGGACGCCGCTGGTAGGCGATGCCGCAGATGCGAAACTGGATGCATGATAGTGCCGCTTGTACGTTGCGACCAGGTGGGGGTGCCTCAAATCCATCCGCAACTGCGGTCCGGCTCCGGCTGGATCCGGCCCGCGCCGACGCCGCCCCCCCGGCGGCCCTGGCGACCCGGCGGTGAGCTGAGCCCGTCACAGCGGGGGCGTGTCTCGGTTGCGCCCGCCGGCAGCCAGGGGGTCGCGGCAGTGGCGGGCGTGACCGGGATCACGATCGGGATGACCTTACGCACGGGGAGTCACCCAAGCGAGCAAAGCGGTCACGCTGCGGCGGACTGCGGGCTCGTCGGGCCGAGCGCTCGCATGCCAGACGTTGCTCGCGCTGGCCTTGCTCGCGCTGGCCTTGCTCGCGCTGGCGTTGCTCGTCGTGCTGGTCGGTGGTCAGCCGGGGCCCGACATGCGCACGGCCCGCCCCTGGTGGGGGGCGGGCCGTGGACGCTGCCGCGGGGCCGGTGACCGAGCCACGGGCGCGGACCCGGGCGCGGCCGGGGATCAGGGCAGGACGTGGAAGGAGCGGTCGTGGTAGATCAGCGGCGCCGCCGCGGGGTCGGTGGCGGCTTCCAGGACCTGACCGACGATGAGGAAGTGGTCGCCGGCCTCGATCGGCGGGCGGGTGGCGCAGCGCAGCCAGGCCCGGCCGCCGTCGAGCAGCGGCTCCCCGGTGGGCAGCGCGGTCCAGCGGGTCGGTTCGGCGAACCGGTCGATGCCGCTGCGGGCGAAGCGGCGGGCGACTTCCTCCTGCTCCGAGGAGAGCAGGTTGACGACGAACGTCTCGGCGGTGCGCAGGTGCGGCCAGGCCGACGCGCTCGACGAGATCGCGAAGACGACCATCGGGGGCTCGGCGGACAGCGATGCCAGCGACGTCGCGGTGAAGCCGACCGGTCCCACGCCGGCGTCCGTCGTGATGACGGCGACGCCCGCCGGGTGACCCCGGAAGACGGTCCGGAACAGGTCGCCGTCGACGGCGCGCGCCCTGGGGGCTCCCTGGGTCTGGCGAAGCGAGGCGGTCATACGGATGCTCCCGAGGTTCGAGGGACGGACGTGGTTCTCGAGCGGCGTTCGTGGCTGTGAGCGGCGTTCGCGGTTCTTGAGCGCGTTCGTGGTTCTTGAGCGGCGGTCGTGGTTCTGAGCGACGAACGGTGCTCGGCCGGCGCCTTGGATCACGCCGGCCACGCCGCCGGCCGGGCCCGGCCTGGCCGCCGGCGCGGGCCGGGGAGCTGGGAAAGCGGAGCGGACACGTGCTGGTCAGGGCCTCCGCCGCGGCGACGGGACGCGCCGTTCGGTACGGCGCCGGTGGCCGAGGTGCTCACGACGGCGGCACCGGTACGACCGGGCCGGGTTTTCCCGGCGGATCGACGCGTGTGCTCGCGGGGTGAGGTGACCGGGGGTGAGGTGACTCAGCGGCAGGGGCGACAGAGATCGCTGTTGCTGTGCCCGAAGTCGACGTGACGCCGGCGCCGCAGACGTGGCTGGTCGTCGCGACCCTCCACGGAGGCGCACGCGGACGCGCCGGCCGTAGGCCACGGTGTGAGCTGCACGCTTCCACACTAAATCCGTGCCAATGGCAGGTCAACGGACCGATCAGGGCATCCGCCGTCCGGTGTGGCGGCCAACGTGCCCACCGCTGGATACGCCGGAGTGAATGCGGGCACGAGCATGATTTCGGTCACTGCCTCGGCGAGTCCGCCCAGGGTGCGGTCCTGTAGATCTTCGTCTGCTCGGCGGGCGAGGTGCTCGCCGAGTGGTCGGGCCGGGTCGCGCCGGCTTGTGTCGGCGCGGGCCACGTGGCAGCCGGCGTTGTTCCTCTCGAGATATTCCGTATACAAATCAGCTATGTTTCCTAGGCTCAGTGCTATCGCGGAGCCGCGGCCGAGCGGGCCGCGCGAGTAGGCCGCGCGGCAGCTCGCGAGCGCGTCGCCCTGAATGCGTCGTCGGCCGTCCTGAGCGCCGGAAGCGGAAGCGGAGAGCACCCCCCGGTTGGTTCCGTCGAAGCTCGGCCCTGGTAGGTTTCCGGCAACGAAGAACCTGCCCGTCAGCGCACGATGCCGGGGGGTCAGGACCGGTCCGAACCGGTCCTGACCGTCGTGTCGCCGAGGCGGTTGTCCACTCTGCTCTGGTAGCGCTTGCTGTGCTGTCGGGCGATGGATCGTCAGTACGCGGATGATTTGCCGTACGCAATCCCGGACCGTCGACATCCCGGACGTGTCGACGAGCCCGGAAATGGCGTCGGCGCACAGCGGTCTGGTTGCGGGCGCGGGTGGATCTCGACCTGGTTGAAAGGTGGTTCCTGCAGGTGCGGCGAACACGGCTTGCTGTGGTGGTGACCGCCACGGTCACACTGCTCGTGGCCTGTAGTTCCGGCGACTCCACCGGCGCGCGCAGCGCGGCCGGTTCCTGCGCCCCTGGCGTGACGAGCGACTCGGTCAAGGTCGGCCTGCTCTATCCGGACACCGGCGTGATGGCCGCCCAGTTCACCGGCTTCCGGGCCGGCGTGAACGCCCGGTTCGGGGCGCAGAACGCCGCCGGCGGCGTCGGCGGGAGAAAGATCCTCTACGGCTGGCAGGACGACCAGTCCGACCCCCGCGGCAACCTACAGGGTGCGCGCGAGCTGGTCGCGCAGAACGCCTTCGCCGTCGTCCAGTACTCCGCGGCCTCCCAGCAGTCCATCGAGTACCTCGACTCCGCAGGCGTGCCCGTCGTCGGGGTGGCCGACCAGCCCGGCTGGGGCCAACACCCGAACACCTTCAGCGTCACCTTCGCCAACCAGACCGGCCAGAGCACCACGACGCTCGGTGACTTCGTCCGCCAGCAGGGCGGCACCAAGGCGGCGCTGGCCATCAGCTTTCTCAGCGAGACGGCCCGGCTCTACGCCGACGGCGTCAGCGCCAGCCTGCGCCACGCCGGCATCGGCGTCGTCACCCAGGACGTCGACACCACCAACACCGCGGACGTCGCCCAGAAGATCATCGCGTCGGGTGCCGACACCATCATCGCCGCGGCCCCGCTCGACCTCTACACCGGCGTCCTGGCCGCCGCGGTCAGCGCCGGGCACCCGTTCAAGGTCGCCGTCTCCGTCGTCAGCTACGACCCGCGCCTGCTCGCCCCCTACGGCCACCAGCTCGCCGGCAGCTACGCCCAGCTCTCCTTCGCGGCCCTCGAACGCGACCGGCCGGTCCAGCGCCGGTTCCTGCGGGCGATGGCCGCCTACTCCCCGGAGGTCTCCCCGCCGGGCCAGCAAAGCGCCATCGACGGCTGGCTGAGCGCGGACCTGTTCATCCGCGGCCTGCAGACCCAGCAGGGCTGCCCCACCCGCGCCTCCTACATTAAGGGTCTGCGTGCGGTGAACGGCTACGACGCCGACGGGATGATGGTCAATAAGATCAATTTTGCGACCGACCAGGGTAAGCTCGACCTCTGCTACGACTTCGTCCGGGTGGCAGCCAGCGGGGATCGTTTCGACGTCATCAGCCCGCAACCTTTCTGCGGTGAACGCATCGGGGCCGCCCAATGACAATGCCGGGGCGCGACGCGCGTATTGTGGGCAGGTTCCGGGAAAATTTCGCGCGTTGACGAAGCCCTCCGACCTGTTCCCTATGAGGTCTCGAATTCGTTAGCATCCGGCCAGGGGTGGTGCTGTGGACAGCTTTCTCGGGTACGCCGTCATCAGTCTTGGCGCGGGTGCGCTCTATGTCTTCGTGGCGGCTGGTGTCCTGCTGATCCATCGAGGTTCGGGCGTGTTGAACCTCGGGCAGGGCGCGCTGGTCATGTTCGCGGCCTACCTGTTCCACGAAGCTGGTGACGGGTGGGGTCTGCCGACCGCGCTCGCCGCCGTCGTCGTCGTCGTGCTCACCGGGGCGGTCGCGCTGTTGTTCCACGCGGCCGTGCTGCGTCCGATGCGCCATGCCGCGCCGCTCAACCGGGTCGTCGCCACGCTGGGCCTGCTCATTGTCCTGCAGGCCGCGGTGGTGCTGGCCTTCGGCGGGCAGAGCCGCTCGGTGCCGTCGTTTCTGCCGCAGTCCGTCGTCGAGGTGTTCGGCAAGCCCGTCGGGGTGCATGTCTTCGTCCGCCTCGGCGTCGTCGTCGCCGTGGTTGCGGCCCTGTGGGCGTTCTTCCGGTACACCACGGCCGGGGCGGTCACCACCGCGGTCGCCGAGGGGCCGGCCGCCGCGGCGACACTCGGCTGGTCGGCCGACGCGGTCGCCGGGGCCTGCTGGTTCGGCGGCGGGGTGCTCGCCGGCCTCGCCGGTGTCCTGCTCGCCCCGCTGCAGAACCCGCTGTCGTCGACGAGCCTGGTCCTGCTGGTCGTCCCCGCGCTGGCGGTGGCGCTCGCCGCCGGGTTCCGCTCGTTCCCGCTCGCCCTCGTCGGCGGGCTGCTGCTGGCGCTGGTCGAACTTCAGCTCCAGGTGCACCTGACCGGCCCGCACGACTGGGCGCAGGGTCTCGACAGCGCCCTGCCGGTCGTCGTCATCATCGCGCTGCTCGTCGCGGGCGGCAGCGGCATCCCCGACCGCGCCCACCAGGCCGAGGACCGCCCGCCGCTCGGCTCCGGGGCGATCAACCTGCCGGTACTGGTCGGCGGGTTCGCCCTGCTGGTGGCGCTGGTCTGGCTGGTGCTGCCCGACCCGTGGGTCAACGCGGTCGCCGTGCAGTCCGGGTACGCGCTGATCCTGCTGTCGTTGGTGGTCCTCGTCGGCTACGCCGGCCAGCTCTCGCTGGCCCAGAGCGCGCTGGCCGGGATCGCCGCGCTGATCGCGGGGCGCCTCGTCGCCGCCGAGGGCTGGCCGTTCGCCGCCGCCCTGGTGATCGGCGTGCTGGCCACCACCGCCGTCGGCGTGCTGTTCGCCCTGCCGGCGCTGCGCACCCGCGGCCTGCAGCTCGCCGTGGTCACCCTGGGGCTCGGTGTCACCGTCAGCGCGATCCTGTTCCAGCGCGGCTACTCCTCGCCCCCCGCCGACGGCCAGAGCTCGTCGATCTTCGGGGACGTGCTCGACCAGCAGGGCACCGTCGTCGCCACCGCCGACGCCCCGCTGCACTTCCTCGGCATCCCCGTCGACCGCACCGACGATCCGCGCGCCTACGCCACCCTGGCGCTGATTTTCCTGCTGCTCGCGGGGCTCGCGGTGTCCGCGGTCCGTCGCGGCCGGGCCGGGCGGCGGCTCATCGCGGTGCGCACCAACGAGCGGGCGGCGGCCTCGCTGGGCATCAGCGTGTTCGCGGCGAAGATCTACGCCTTCGCGTTGTCCGCGGCCATCGCCGGGCTCGGTGGGGTGCTGCTCGCCTTCGCCGACCGCAACATCAGCTACGACGACGGGGACTTCCTGCCGTTCACCGGCATCCTCGTCGTCGCCTACGCCGTCGTCGGCGGCGTCGGCTACATCAGCGGCGCCGGGATCGGCGCCCTGCTCGCCCCCGCCACCCTCGGTCAGCAGCTCGCCGGCTGGCTGTCCGACCGCTTCGGCGGCTCCACCGTGCTGCCGCGCGCCGTGGGCGCCGTGCTCGCCGGCCTGGTCGGGTACGGACTCGGCGGACTGGCCCGCGGCCAGGTCGAACGCTCCCGGCAGGGGAGCGCGGCCCGGCAGGGGAGTTCGGCCCGGTGGACGCGCTGGCTGCCGGTGGGCGCCCTGGTCATCCTCGCGGTGCTGGGCGTGCTGTTCGGCGACCGGCTCACCGACTGGCTGCGCGAGATCGACCGTTACCTGCCGCTGATCGGCGGAATCGTCCTGCTGCTGGTGCTGATCCGCTCCGGAGGCACGGGGCTCGCCGGCGGCCTGGCCGGCCGGGCCCGTCTGCCGCTGCCCGCCGCCGGCACCGCCCGGCTG
>NZ_JAMQQF010000299.1 GCF_023716945.1 Frankia sp. AiPs1
CCGCCGGGCCGCGCACGATCGACGCCGTGCTCGCCGTGTTCGCGTCGACGCAGCTCGCCGCCGCCACGGTGACCGTCCGCCACACCGCCGGGGCCGGCTGGCAGGTGCGCGGGTCGAGCACGTGGTGCAGCAGCCGGTTGCCGCGTCGCCAGCGTCGCCCCAGGGTGCTGGACGTCGCGACCGCGAGCCCCGCCGGTAGTCCGATCGTGCACTCGGGCTCGCCCGGTTGGTCCAGCACCCGGATGCGCCAGCCGCCCTGGGGCGCCGGCCCGGCGGTGGCGATGTCCCCGCCCAGACTGACCAGGACCCCGGTGTTCAACCGTTCGGCGATCAGCGCGGCGCAGCGGTCGGCCGTGTGCGCCTTCGCTGTCGCGCCCAGGTCGAGGCGCACGCCGGGCGGCAGGGTCAGCATCCGCCCGGTGAGCCGGATGCGCTGCCAGCCCGGAGCCGGCCGGCGCACCACCCGCACGGGCGGTCCGCCAGGCGGCAGCAGAGCGATGTCGCGGTCGTAGCCCAGATCGGCCAGTGCGCCACCGACGGTCGGGTCGACGTCCCCGCCGCTCCGCTGGGCGGCGGTCAGGGCCACCTTGATCAGCTCGGCGAGCAGGGGGCTGACCTGCTGGGACGTGCCGGCGGCCGCGTCGAGCCGGACGATTTCCGCGTCGGCGCGGAAGCGGCTGGCGACCTCGTCGACCGCCGCGAGCTGACCGGCGACGAGCCGCCGGGCTTCGTCGAGCCGGCTCGGGTCGGTCACCACCAGCTGCGCGGTCGTGCTCCAGACCGGCCATGTCGCCAACGCCGTCCCCCCGGGCCCTGCGGGGTCGGAGCCCCGCCCGGTCGGGGGATGCCCGTCGGCGGGCTCGCCGGCCGGGGATGTCCGGGCCGGGGAGCCCGCCGTGGGGAAGTAAGTGGTGGAGGCCGCCGCGGGGAAGGAGGTCGCGGTGGAGGAGGTCGTGGTGGGGCCGGGCTCGTCGGTGGCCGGTTTCGTGGGTCGAGTACTCGTCATCGGGGGCATGTCAGGAACCCCCGGTCGTGGCGTGCGCCTGACCGCTGGCGCTCGAAGGCGACGTCGCGCTCGACGAGGTGCCGGAATCGGTGCTGCTCGACGAGCTGGTGCTGTCCGACGAGCTCGTGCTGTCCGACGAGCTCGTGCTCGCGGAGGAGTCGGTCGTCGTGCCGCTGGACGAGGTGCCTGTCGTGCCGGTCGAGGTGGCGCCGGTGCCGGTCGTGGCCGTGGTGGTCGAAGCGTCGTCATCCGCGGTGTGCTCGTGGGCGAGGACTCCGAATCCGATGACGCCGGCGGCCGCCACGGCGGCCAACCCGGTCGTGACGGGGCCTATCCGTCGGATCCCCTGCTCGCGTGTCGCCATCGCAGCCCTTCCTCACCCGTCGGCCCCCCGTTGCGGAGCGCATGGTTAGGAGGGTGAGAGTTGAGACTGTGAGGTAGCTGTGCGCGGCCTGTAGACAGGCCCAGGGTCCGGTGTCGCGCGGCTGTCAGGCCCAAGGACTGTCGGGCCCAAGGACTGTCGGGCCCGACAGTCAGACCTCAGAACTGTCAGGTCCAGAAGACGGGCGGCAGGGCGTCGATCTCGCGGGCGGCCTGCTCGAAGTCGGCGGCGATGGGCAGCAGCGCGTCGATGCCCAGCCGGACGATGACCGCGGCGTTGAGCCGGGCCCGGGCGGCGACGGCCGGGCCGAACGCGGCGCGGTCACCGTCGTGGCCGTAGGCGTCCAGCAGCAGGCGCAGCCGGCGGGGCCGGTCGTCGAAGGCGGTGAAGCCCTGCGCCTCGACGACGGCGCGGGCGTGCAGCGGCACCCAGGTCAGGGCGGTGAAGGCGAGGTCGAGTTCGCGGGTCGACGGCCCGGCGGTGTCCCAGTCGACGAACCCGACGAGCCGGCCGGCGCCGACGTCCCACACCGCGTTGAACGGCGAGGCGTCGTGATGGCCGACGACCAGGCCCGGCTGCCACGGCCGCCCGGACAGCCAGACGGCGCCGGCCGGCGGCACGTAGCCGGCGGTGACGTCGTGCAGCCGGCGCAGCCACGCCCCGACCTGGCCCAGCGCCTCGTCGGAGAACGCCCACGCCGGCCACGGCCGCCGCTCGCCGATCGTGTCGCCGGCAAGCCAGGACAGCACCTCGCGGCCCCGCTCGTCGAAGCCGAGCACCCGCGGCGCACCGGCGAACCCGACCGCGTCGAGATGGCGCAGCAGCCCGTGCACCGCGGGGGTCCAGGGGTTGGCGGGGCGGTGCACGGTGTCGCCGATGCGGACACCCCCGACATGCCGGCCGCCGGGCAGGCGCTGCTCGGTCACCTGCTGCTCATCCATGATTCGTTGTGTAGGCGTGCCGGTCCAGGACCGCAACCGGTTTTCGGCCGGGCGCGATCGGCGGGCCAGGGCGGCGTCGGCGCGGTGGCCGCCGCCCGGGTCGGCTGCCCCGCCTGGTTCCGACCCGGCCCGTCCCGCGGGGTCTAACCGGCGGCGACCATGTCGCGGCGCCAGCGGCGGGGGCTCCACACGTCCTGGTCCTCGCCCCAGCACACCTGGCCGTCGAGGTCCCAGCGGGTCATGCTGCACCACGCGAACATGCTCGGGTACGGGGTGAAGACCATCCGGCTGACCACCGTGCCCGTCGCGGACAGCGCCCGGCCCAGCTCGTCGTGGCCGGTGATGCGCACGGTCGCCGGCCGGCCCTCGCTGTCGCGGTCCACCTGCCGCTCGCCGGTGACCAGCGGGGACCACACGCCGTCCCGCATGAGGTAGCCCGTCCACACCCGGTCCGTGCCGTGGCGATCCGGGCCGGTGATGACGAGGAACGCCTCGGTCGCCGACGCCGTGCCGTAGGCGTAGCCGACGCGCCGCTGCCGCTGGTCGCGCCGCGGCCCCCACGCCCGGTCTCGGATCGCGAAGCAGTCGACGGCGATCGGCTCGCCGTGCAGCACCATGGTCCCGGTGACCTGTCCGGGCTGGTCGAGGTGACCGCCCTGGGCGAACAGGTCGGATTCGCCGCCGGAGACCAACGGTCGCATCAGCGCCTCGTAGCGCAGATCGAGGGTGAGCTCGTCGCTGGTGTAGCCGATCTCGTAGGTGCGGCCGGGACGGACGGCGCGCAGGGTGATGCCGTCGGCGAGGCGGGCGTCGCGCAGGTCCGGCAGCTCCGGCAGTGGGATGTGCTGCTGCCAGTGGCGGACGGGAAGCTCCCAGGGCAGATGGGCGGTGGCATCGTAGACGGTCACCCCGCCGAACTGGACGCCGAGGTTGGGCCGGAACACCGGGTACACGTAGCCCAGCAGGCGACGTTCGGGCACCATCCAGGTGAACCAGACGGTCTCCGTCCACAACGGCTCGTCGGGCGGGAACGGGTGCAGCCGATCGTCCGCCTCCGTCAGGCCCCAGCCGGCCGCGTCCGCGGGGTCGGCGCCGGGCGATCCCGTCCCGGCGGGTCGGGAGCCGGCGGATTCGGTGCTGGCCGGGTGGGTGCTGGCCGGGTGGGTGCTGGTCGGGCCGGTGCTGGCCGGGCCGGTGTCGGCCGGGTCGGTGTCGGCGGTCATCGGGGTGCCCCCGTGGCCGCGTCGGCGGCGGGGAGGTAGCGCTCGCGGAGCTGGGCCTTGGCGACCTTGCCGACCGGATTGCGGGGCAGCTCGTCGACCAGCTCCACCTGCTCCGGCCATTTCTGCTTCATCAGCCCCGCCCGCGCGCACCAGCCGGTCAGGTCCGCGAGGCTGGGCGGGGCGTCCGCAACCGCGGGCACGACGACCGCGCACACCCGCTCCCCGGTCTGCCCGTCGGGTAGCCCGATGACCGACACGTCGGCGATGCCCGGATGGGTCGCCAGCACCTGCTCCACCTCCACGGCCGAGACGTTCTCCATGTTCCGGATGATCACGTCCTTGATCCGTCCGGTGACGGTCAGACAGCCGGCCGCGTCGAGACGGCCCAGGTCACCGGTGCGCAGCCAGCCGTCCGGTGTCATCGCCGCGGCGGTCAGCTCCTGGTCCAGGTAGCCAAGCATCAGGTGGTCGCCGCCGATCTGGATCTCGCCGTCCGAGCCGGCGGGCGAGGCGGTGCCGTCGGCCGCCGTCACCCGCAGCCGCGCCCCGGGCGCGGCGACGCCCTCGGTGGTGGCCCGCTGCGCGGGGGAGTCGCCCAGCCGGCCCATGCAGACGATCGGTGCCTCGGTCAGGCCGTAGGTGGGGACGATGCCGGCGCCGAACGCGGCCACCATCCGCGCGTCCAGGTCGTGGGGCCGGCCCGTGCCGCCGCCGGGGAAGGCGCGGACCCGCGGGAACAGCCGGCCGCCGGCCGGCAGCGCGCGCTGGGCGGCGAGGTAGGCGAGGAAGAACGGCGGGCCGGCCCCGGCGATGGTGACGTCGAAGTCATGCAGGGCGGTGATCGCCTCGTCGGTGAACCGCGCGACGCACAGCGTCTCGAATCCGACCAGCATCGCCGCGACCTGCCAGGCCGGGCCGCCCACGTGGCAGAGGGGGAAGACCGCGCCGTAGCGGTCGTCCGGGCGTAACCCGAGCCGCTCGACCAGGGTGCGTCCGGCCGCCAGCACCGCGCGGTCGGCGTGGACCACGCCCTTGGGCGCCGACGTCGTCCCCGAGGTGTAGAAGTACCACCGGCCCGCGGGACCCGTCGGCAGGGCCAGTGGACCGCCCCGTGCGGGACTGTCCTGACCCCAGGCCAGGACGTCGATCGGCGCACCATCGCGGGCCACGGCGGCGGCCACCCGCCGGACGGCCGCCGTGCGCGCCGGGTCGGCGCCGTCGACGATGAGCAGCGCCGGGCGGGCCTGACGCAGGATGAAGTCGAGCTCACGGTCGCCGTGGACGGGCAGCAGGGGATTCTGGGTCGCCCCGAGCCGGCACAGCGCGAGCAGCAGGACGATCGCCTCGACGCTGGTCGGAAGCTGCCAGGACACGACGGTGGCCGGCCGGACGCCGCGGGCGGCGAGGTCCGCGGCGAGGGCCGCCACCCGGTCACCGAGCTCGCCCCAGGACACCTGGTCGCCACCCACGTCACGCGCCGCCGGCGCCCGCGGGCTGATCCGGACCCGCCGGTCGAACAGGCTCGACAGACTGTCCTCGCCAAGACCGCCAGCCCCGCCACCGCCGCCGCCGGCGAAATCCTCGCCGCCGCCGGAGGGATCACCACCGCCGGAGGGATCGCGACCACCGGAGCCGCCCGCTGCGTCGAACTCGTCCATGGCCACCTCGCCGGCTTCGCTCTTGTCCCGAGCGACGGTGTCACGGAACTGACACAGCGTCAATTATCCGTGGGGCGCGGGACGCGTGGCCAGGCCGAGGTGGATGATCTGGGCCTGGGACCGGATGAGGTCCTCGAGCGGCGCCCCGTCGCGGGCGAACCCCTCGCGGCGGGCCGCCGACAGCACCAGCATCATCACCAGCGACCCGGCGAGACCCACGGGATGGCCGTCGACGACGGCGACCGACAGCACGTGGGTGAGCCTCTTCATGGCGTCCAGCAGGACCCGGAACACCCGCGGGTCCTCGTCGCGGGAGGCGAGCACGATCGTCTCGAGCAGCCCGCGCCGCCCGGTCCAGAAGTCGTGGAACGCCCGGACGAACCGCTCGCACGGCTCGAGCGCGGCGTCCGCACGCACCAGCGCCGCGGCCAGTGCCGTGACCTGCTCGAACTGCTCCATGTGCCGTTCGGCCACCTCGGCGACGGCGCTGGGGAGGTCGGGGAAGTAGTGGTAGAAGGTCCCCGGCGACGTGTTCACCGCGCGCGCGACGTCCGCGACGGCGACCGTCAGGTACGGCGCGGCCAGACAGCGCCGCTCCACCTCGTCGAGCAGCCGCAGCCGGGTGCGCCGCCCCTTCGGCCCGGGCCCGGACCCGGCAGCGACGCCGACGCCGACTCCGGTGCCGACTCCGGTGCCGGTGCCGGTGCTGGTGCCGCCCGCCGGCAGCCGCGACCGCCGGCCCACGTCGTTCAGGCGGCCCACGTCGTTCAGGCCGGTCGGTTCGCTCGGCTCGGCCGCGGTCATTCCGCCTCCCCATTAATTGAACGCCTGTCAGTTATGGCTAGTATCGACGTCGTCGCCGAAGCTGGGAGGACCGCCATGACCCCCATCTCGAGCTGGGCCCAACGGACCGGCGAGATCGCCGCCGCCCTCGGCGTCGACGCGGTCCGCCTGGTGCCCGTGCCCGCGGGGGCGTCCCGCGAGGCCTACCGCGTCGAGAGCGCTGCCGGCGCCGGTATCGCCTTCCTGCGCGCCGACCCGGTGACCGGCGGGGTGATGGACGGCAGCGAGATGACCCTGGCCCGCGAGGCCGAAGTCCTCCGGCGCGTCCGCGCCCACGGGCTGCCCGTACCCGCCGTGCTCGCGACCCTGACAGACCCGGCCGGCACCCTGTTGGAGCTCGTCCCCGGCACCAGCAGGCCGGACCCCGCGGCGGTCGAGCAGGCCGCGCCGCAGTACATGGCGCTGCTCGCCCGGCTGCACCGGATCGATCCCCCCGAGCTCGGCGTGGCGGCGTCGTCGATCACCGCGGCGCTGCGCTCGGATCTCGACTGGTGGCGCGCCCGAGCCGCGACGACGGGCACCCTGGACCGGCCGCTGATCCGGCTGGCGCTGCGGATCCTCGCCGACGACCTGCCGGACGACCCGACCCCGGCGCGGCCGGTGCACGGCGACGCCGGCCCCGGCAACGTCATGATCCACGAGGGGCGGGTGGCCGCCCTGTTGGACTGGGAGCTGTTCCACGCCGGCGACCCGCACGAGGACCTCGCCTGGATCTGGATGCGCGGCGCGCACACCGACTTCGGCGCGTTCACCACCCGCGTCGTCGAGTACGCCGCCGCCGGCGGCGGCGCGGTCAATCCGAGCCGGCTCGACTGGCAGGTCGCGTTCGTCATGACCAAGTCGGTGATCAGCCTGTGGGCCGGGATCACCGCCGCGCCGCCGGGGGCGGATGTGCTCGGCCCGCTCATCGCCGCGCTCGCCTACGACGCCCTGCTGGGCTCCGTCCTCGTCCGGCTGCGCGGCGGCGCACTGCGGCTGCTCGCCGCCCCGGCGAGCCCGGCCACCTCGGCGAGCCCGGCGGCCGCGGCGGAGATC
>NZ_JAMQQF010000029.1 GCF_023716945.1 Frankia sp. AiPs1
GCCCGCGACGGTCGCCCTGGCCGACTCCTCCCCGCCGCCGATCAGCCGGTCCGGGCAGCTCGTCCCGGCACCCGCGGTCACCTACGCGCCGCTTCCGGCGGCCGTCGCCGAACCCCCGATCCCGACCCGGGCGCCGCAGCTTGCACCGCGGCAGGCCGCGGCGGTCCCGTCGCCGACCCCGGCCGTCGTCAGCGACCAACCCCCGGGGACCATGCCCTCGCCGGCCGGCGGCGTCGCCCGCTGACCCGGCGGCCGCTCCTGCCCAGTTGGCGAACGCCGCCCGGTGAACCGGCGTGGAACTAGGGCGAGGAGATCGAGGGCGATGAGAAGGTTCTCATCGCGCTCTCATGCTCGCCCCGTCGTCTCCCGGCAGGCTGAGGTCATGCCGGCATGGATGCGAGGGCGGTTGCCGGCGCGTCGCCGGCGGCCGGTGGCACTGGCCCGCGACGCGGCGACGTCCGCGCGGCTGCGCATCCTCGGCTGGCAGGTGCTGCTCGTCGCCGTGGCGTTGGCCGGATCGGTCCTGGTCTCGCGCGGGGTGCTGCTGTCCCGGATGGACGAGCGCATCGACCGCGGACTCGCCCTGCAGGTCGCCCAGCTTCGGCGGTTCGCCGAGCAGAGCGTCGACCCGCGGACGTCGGTGCCGTTTCCGGACGTGCGCGCCCTGCTTCAGGTCTATCTGGAGCGCAACATCCCGGACCGGGACGAGACCATGATCGCACTGGTGGACGGGGTGCCGTTCCGGCGCAGCGCCGAGGAGCCGCCGTATCGGCTCGACACCGATCCGGGCGCGGTCCGAGCCTTCACCGAGGTCGGGGCCGGCCCGCGCTGGGGCGTCGTCGCGACCCCGCGTGGGCCGGCGCGCTACGCCACCGTCCCGGTGAGCCTGATCGGGCGCAACGACAGGGGCGTCTTCGTGGTGGCGGTGTTCGTCGACCGGCAGCGCGCGGAGGTCGACGAGGTCGTGCGGGTCCTGGCGCTCGTCGGGTTCGCCGCTCTGGCCCTCGCCGCGGTCGGCGGCTGGCTCGTCGCGGGCCGGGTGCTGGCGCCGGTCCGGGAGCTGCGTCGCACCGCCCAGGCCATCACCGAGACGGATCTCACCCGGCGGATCCCCATCCGCGGCCGGGACGAGATCGCCGAGCTCGCCCGGACGTTCAACGGCATGCTCGACCGGCTCCAGGACGCCTTCGCCGGCCAGCGGGCGTTCGTCGACGATGCCGGCCACGAGCTGCGCACACCGATCACGATCATCCGTGGGCATCTGGAGCTGCTCGGACCCGACCCGGACGAGCGGGAGGAGACCGTCGCCCTCGTCACCGACGAGCTCGACCGGATGAGCCGGATGGTCGACGACCTGCTGACCCTGGCCAAGGCCGAGCGCCCCGACTTCCTGCGCCCGACTCCGGTCGACGTCGAGGCGTTCACGATCGACCTGCTCGCCCGGGTGGCGGCACTCGGGTCGCGGGACTGGCGCCTCGACGAACTCGGCACCGGCACGGTGATCGTCGACCGGCACCGGCTGACCCAGGCGATGGTCCAGCTCGCCCAGAACGCCACCCAGCACACCCGTCCCGGCGGGCGGGTGTCGATCGGATCGCGGGTACAGGGGCGGACCGCGACCTTCTGGGTGAACGACTCCGGACCGGGTGTCCCGGCGGATGACCGAGATCGGATCTTCGAGCGGTTCACCCGGGGGCAGACCCGGCGCGGCTCGTCGGAGGGCGCCGGGCTCGGGCTGGCGATCGTGCGCGCCATCGCCGTCGCGCACGGCGGTACCGTCACGGTCACCGACGCGGTCCCGGCGGAGGTCCACGATGCGGCCTCCGATGCGGCCTGCGGTGCAGCCTCGGACGCGGCCCCCGATGTGGTCCCGGCCTGTCCGGGGGCGACGTTCGTGCTGACCGTCCCCCGGGAGGAACCGACGGCCGACCGGGCCGATCGGGTCGACCGGGCCGATCGGGTCGACCGCCAGGAACTCGGCGACGGGAGTGGCCGCGGGTGAGCAGTCGCGTACTCATCGCCGAGGACGAGCGCCGGATCACGTCCTTCGTCGAGAAGGGCCTGCGGGCCAACGGCCTCGTGCCGGTCTGCGTGTCGGACGGCGCCTCCGCGCTGGCGGTCGCCATGTCCGGCGAGGTCGACCTGATGGTGCTCGATCTCGGCCTGCCCGACATGGACGGCCTCACCGTGCTACGCCGGCTGCGGGAGGCGGGCCTGACCCTTCCCGTCGTCGTGCTCACGGCCCGCGATGGCGTGCGGGACACGGTGGCGGCGCTGGAGAGCGGCGCCGACGACTACATGAGCAAGCCGTTCCGTTTCGAGGAGCTGCTCGCCCGCATCCGCCTGCGCCTGCGCGCCGATCGCGGACCCGAGCCCACGGTGCTGCGGGCCGGTGATCTCGAGCTGGATCTGCGGACCCGCCGGGCCCACGTCGACGGGCGCACGATCGATCTGACCGCCCGCGAGTTCGTCCTGATGGAGACCTTCCTCCGGCATCCCGGCCATGTCCTCGCCCGCGAGCAACTGCTGTCCGCGGTGTGGGGATACGACTACGACCCGGGTAGCAACATCGTCGACGTCTATGTCGGCTACCTCCGTCGCAAGGTCGGGGCACAGCGCATCTCGACCGTTCGGGGGATGGGCTACCGCCTCGAACCCGGCTGATTCCTGCGCCGTCGGTCAGACGGGTTGGGTCGCACCCGCACCGTTGTGGGCCGGGCCGTCGTTCGCCGTCGACGGCCGGCGGAGCCTGCCGCGCGCGCCCAGGGGTTCCGCGCTCCCCACGATGTCCCTCGCCGCGGCGGTGTGAACCGCGCCGGCTGCGCGGGTGTCGGCGGCGGGGGTGGTGGCCGCGGGGGTGCTGGTGGCGGCGGGGGTGCTGGTGGCGGAGGTGTTGGCATGGTCGAAGAAGCGCAGCAGTTCGACCGGGAACGGCATGACGAGGGTGCTGTTCTTCTCGGCGGCGACGTCGACGACCGTCTGCAGGAGCCGCAGTTGCAGTGCCCCGGGGGTCGCGGCCATCGCCTCGGCGGCATCGGACAGTCGGCGTGACGCCTGGAACTCGCCGTCGGCGGCGATGACCCGGGCGCGCCGCTCACGTTCCGCCTCGGCCTGGCGCGACATCGACCTCTTCATCGAGTCGGGCAGGGCGATGTCCTTGACCTCGACCCGTTCGATCCGCAGCCCCCACGGCTCCTCGGTGGGGGCGTCGATGACGCTCTTGAGCTGCTGGTTGATCTGCTCACGGTCCGACAGCAGCGTGTCGAGGTCCGCGCGGCCGATGACCGACCGCAGCGAGGTCTGGGCGACCTGCGACACCGCGTTGGGATAGTTTCGCACGTTGACGATCGCCTTCATCGGATCGATCACCCGGAAATAGACCACCGCGTCCACCGTCAGAGTGACGTTGTCCCGGGTTATTGCGCCCTGCGCGGGCACACCGAGGACTTCGGTCCGCATGGGCACCTTCACCATGCGGTCCGCACCCGGCAGAATCATGTTCAGGCCAGGGCCGCGCACCGCCGGCAACGCCCGGCCGAACCGAAACACGATGCCTTTTTCGTACTGCTCCACCCGACGCACACTTGCGGCCAGAAAAATCAGGCCCACGACTACCACCGCCACCAGCACGGCGATCAGAACACCCATAACAGCCTCGTTGCCTCGCCGGGGTGGCAGGCACCTCGAAAGGTAGGGATGTCGTCGTCCCGGGCACTCCCGACTCTACGCTCCGACCGGCACCCTTCGGGACGTCGCGACGGTGCCGTCAGGTGGTCGTCGAGCCCGCCGGCGGCGCGTAACGGGCCTGAAGTTGGGTCAGGGTCGCCTCGATGCCGGCCGCGTTGGCCTTCGGCGCGCGGATGATGTCGTAGTAGCGAATGGTGGCCTTGATTCGTCCCATTCCGCTGTAGTCGAAGGTTTCGGTGACGCGAGTGGCTGCGTTCGATTCCGGGCTGAACTGCCAGCGCCACCGGTGTCCGACCGGGTGCCGCCATTCGATGAGGCGGTCCTCCTCGAACGCCGTGACCCTGCTAGTGATCCGGTAGGGCAGGCCGAAGGCCTTCATGTTCACCGAGAAGGTCGCGCCTTCGGCCAGCCGCGGCGGGCCGGAGACGGTCGCCCGCACCGTGCCGGAGCCGTCGAGCTCGCGATGTCGGCGTGGGTCGGCCACGATGGCGAACAGTTCGCTCACCGGCGCGGCCACCAGGACCGACCGGCTGATCTGGTGCGGTCCGGTGTCGATGACGGACACGGTCATGACGTCGTCCTCGTCTCTCGTGGGGCTCTCGTCGTTTCGGGGCTCTGGTCGCTCGTGGGGCTCTGGTCGCTCGTGAGGATGGTCGCTCGTGAGGATGGTCGCTCGTGAGGATGGTCGCTCGCGGGGGGATGGTCGCGCACGAAGCGGGCTACGAACTGTCCGAGCAGTGACACGCAGTGACGGATTGTGGCGGTCGACCGACCCCAGGGGCGAGACGAATCGCCGATGTTCTTCAGCGCCTCGCGGCGGGACAGGGTCGACAGGGCCTGGCCGCGAGCGCTGACGAAGCGGCGGACCTCCGCCGGGTCCGTCCAGGCGTACTAACGCAGCGCCCATCCGATCGCCTAGCGGATGAAGAAGTCCCGGTCGTCGAGGTTGGCGTCGATGCAGGCGGACAGCAGCCCGAGGTCGGTCGCCGTCGTGAACGACAGTTGGCAGATGATCGACGTGCGGCGCCGCCGCAGGTCGCCGTCGCGGCTCCAGCGCAGCATCACGGGGACGGATCGCGCCGCCCGCACCGCCGCCACCAGTCCACAGTCGACCGCGCCGTTGACCGCTCCGGCACGCTCTCTCCCCACGCCTGGACATGCTGCCCTCCACGACCGGCACGCCGTCGCGGGGGAATGTGGTCCGGACTGGGCGGCCGGCGGGGCCTGTCCACCTTCCGCGGCCACCTGGGTTGCGGATGCGGTGGTGATCAGGCGGTGTGGTGGCGTCACCCGACCCCGGACCGTCGAGGCATGGCCGTGGGAACGTGTGGTTCTGGGCGTCGGGGGGTCCCGACGTCGAGCTCGCCTCCGACGGCGCCGGCGCGGTTCCGCGGAACCGCCATGACCATGCCAGGCCCTCGCGGTGGCAGGTCGTGCCGCGGGGCCCGGTTCCGCGAGTGCGACGATCATCCAGGTCGGGTGCGGCAGGGCTCCGTGCGGTGCGTTCTGCACGGTCTGCGGCCACTGCGACGGCAGCGCCGGCACCAACGTCGTAGCCATCGCCGCCGCCCACGGCAACAGGCGGGCCGGGGGCGTGTGCGGGACGCGGACGCGGGTAGTTCGCCGGTCGCGTCGCGCAGCGGTGCGGTGCCGCCGTGTGTGGCGGGATCTGTCGAGAAGCGGAATCTGGCGAGATGAGGTGGGCATGCGCGGGTCCGAACGGGTACTCGATCGGCTCGAACGGGAGCAGGCGCTCGATCCGGTCGCCGGACGTGCCGGCGCATTCTGGTCGGCGGCGCTGCGGTCGCCGCGGCTGCGCGATCTGCTCAGCGGCCGGGCGCTCGGCCATCCGCTGCATCCCGCGGCCGTGATCGTGCCGGCGGGGACGCTGCTGAGCGCCACCCTGCTCGACGTCACCGGTGGGTCCGCCCTGCGCCCGGCCGCGCGGCGGCTCATCGGGCTCGGGCTGCTGTCCGCCGGTCCCGCGGCGGTGGCCGGATGGTCGGACTGGCTCGACACCGACGGCGCCGAACGCCGCGTCGGGCTCGTGCACGCCGCCTGCAACATCGTCGGCATTGGGTGCTACACGGCGTCCTGGTGGCAGCGGCATCATGGCGAAAGCAAGATGGCCGAAAGCAAGATGGCCAAGGGCAAGGTGGCCAAGGGCGGGCTGGCTCAGCGCAGGGTGGCCAGGGGCGGGCTGGCCGCGAGCCTCGTGGGGGCTGGCGCGCTCGGCATCGGCGGGTGGCTGGGCGGCCACCTCGCCTACGCGCTCGGGGTGGGGGTGGACACCACCGCGTTCCAGCGGGGCCCAGCCGACTGGACGGACGTGCTGGCGGCCGGCGAGGTCACCACGGCGCTGCGGCAGGTCGAGGTCGACGGCGTGCCCGTGCTGCTGACCAGGGTCGACGGCCGGATCGTCGCGATCAACGACCGCTGCACCCACCGGGGCGCCCCGCTGAGCGATGGCGAGCGCGACGGCGACTGCGTGCGGTGCCCCTGGCACGGCAGCCGGTTCGCGCTGACCTCCGGCGACGTCGTCCAGGGGCCGGCGACCCGCCCGCAGCCGGTGTACGAGGTCCGCGAGCGGGCCGGGCGGGTGGAACTGCGCCGCTCGGAGGTCCGGGCCCTGCGCGCCAACCCCGTCGGCCCGTCGCCCGACCGGGTGCCGGTCGGCTGACGTCTCGGGTCCGGCATCGGGCGGAGTCGGTCGTAGTCGCCGCTTTCGGCACCTGACGGCGTCCTTCGCTAGGTTTCGTCCATGGCTTTCTCCCTCATCGTCGTCGGTGCGACCGGAAACGTCGGGCGTGGCATCGTCGCCGCAGCTCGCCAGCGGGACTGGGAGGTCACGGCCGTCGACCGCGACACCGTCGGCTTCGACGCGCTGCCCGACGAGTTCGCCGGCGTCAAGACCGTCGTGGGCAGCGTCGCCGACGCCGAGCGGGCGGCCGAGTTGGCGGCGCGCCTCGACCTGGCCTCGGCCGACGCCGTCGTCGTCGCCGTGAACCTGCCGTGGACGCCCACGCCGGTCCTGGCGACGACCTGGCAGCAGGCCGACGACCACCTCGGCCCCTACCTGCGGCTGCACCTGAGCGCGGCGACCACCTTCCTGCCGGCGCTGTCGGCCGGCGCGGTCTACCTGGGCATGGGCGGCGGCATGGCCGACATCCCGGCCCGGGGGATGGGCGTGGTGTCGATGGCCCAGGCGGCGCAGCGGATGCTGTACCGGCACCTGGAGCGGGAGGCCCGCGCCAGCGAGGTGCTGGTGCGCGAGGTCATGATCCGCGCCATGGTCCACGGCTTCGGCCAGCCCGGAGAGCCGGGCCCCGGCATGCTCGGCTCCGACGTCATCGGCGAACGGGTCTGCGACGTCCTGATCGACGCCAAGGAGCAGGAGGTCGTCGTCGTCCTGGAGTTGTAGACCGCCGGCCCGGCGGCCCCGTGGCGACTCCTACGCGACGACGAGCAAAGGCGGGCCCCGGTGCCAGGGCCGGGGCGCACCGGCGCTCACGGCGGCCGAACAGCGGGGCCATCCCGACCGGCACCGGGTGAAATGCCAGCTCAGCGCGCATGCCGGCGACCGGACTGCGGTCCGTGCGCCCGGGGCCGAAACGCCGGCCCGGGACGCAGTGGCAGGAGACTCCTTCCAGATCGCGAGCCCGGCTCCGCCGACGGCCGAACCCATGACTGCTTGTGGGCGATTTGACCGCTAAGGTGAGGTACGGAGTGTCTGACGAGCGTCAGACGGGGAGAGGGCGGTCTCGGTGGCAACGGCTGAGGACGAAGTGTCGAGCACGTCACGGAGTGGTCCCGCGGCACCGAGGTTCATCTCGGCCGACCTGAAGATGGACATTCCGCATTCGGCGCGGGTCTATGACTACTTCCTCGGCGGGAAGGACAACTTTCCGGCCGACCGGGCCGCCGCCGAGCAGATCATCAGTGTCTTCCCCGACGTCCAGAACACCACCCAGCAGAACCGGGCCTTCATGCTGCGGGCGACCCGCTACCTCGCGGGTGAGGTGGGTGTTCGGCAGTTCCTGGACATCGGGACCGGCATTCCCACCAGCCCGAACCTGCACGAGGTCGCGCAGGGGCTCGCGCCGGATTCCCGGGTGGTCTACGTCGACAACGACCCGATCGTGCTCGTGCATGCCCGGGCGCTGCTGACAAGCAGCCCGGAAGGTCGTACCGCGTACGTCGACGCCGACTTCCACGACCCCGCGCGCATCCTGTCCTCGGCCGAGATACGGGAAACCTTCGACCTGGACCAGCCGGTTGTCCTGTCCCTGATCGGAATGCTCCACTTCATTCCGGACGAGGGTGATCCGCATGGCCTGGTCCGTACGCTGAAGGACGCTCTGCCGTCGGGCAGCTACCTGTCGCTCACGCACGGCACCGCGGACTTCGCCCCGGCGGAGGCGGAATCGGCGGCGGAGATCTACCGGCAGCAGGGCATCCCGACGCGCCTGCGGTCCCGGGACGAGGTGCTCAGCTTCTTCGACGGCTTCGACCTCGTCGACCCCGGTCTGGTCAACGTCCTGCGCTGGCGGGCCGACGGCACGACGGACGGACTGTCCGACGCCCAGGTCGGCACGTACGGCGGAGTCGCCCGCAAGCAGTAGTCTCTGCGCCGGAGGTCCATGCGATGACCGCACCGTCAGGCACCCACGAGCCCGCCCGCCGCTTCGACGGTCGCGTCGCCTTCATCACCGGCGGCGCGGCCGGTTTCGGTCTCGCGTTCGCGCGGGAACTCGCCGAACGCGGGGCCTCGGTCGTGCTCGCCGACATCGACGCCGCCGCCGCCGAGCGTTCCGCGGCCGTCCTGACCGAGGCCGGCCACACGGTGTTGCCCGTGCGGTGCGACGTGGCCGCCGAGGACACCGTCGACGCGGCGGTCGCGCAGGCCGTCGAGCGTTTCGGCGGGATCGACATACTGATCAACAACGCCGGCCGGCATCTGACCCGGTACAACCTGCCGTTCCAGACGCTGGCCCGCGACGATGTGCGTGAGCTGTTCGAGGTGAACGTCATGGGCGTCGTGAACTGCTCGCTCGCCGCCCGGCCGTCGATGGCGGCCCGGGGCGGTGGGTCGATCATCAACATCTCGTCGATGGCATCGCACATCGGCACGTCGCCGTACGCGGTGTCGAAGCTGGCCGTCCGTGGCCTGACGGTGGCGTTCGCCACCGAGTTCGCGCCCGACAACATCCGGGTGAACGCGATCTCGCCGGGGCTCATGGACACCGAGAGCGCGATGGCCGACCTGCCCGCGGAGCTCGTCCGGGACATCATCGACCAGCGCCAGCTCATCCACCGTCAGGGCCGCGTCGCCGACATCGTCGCGGCCATGATCTACCTGTGCTCGGCCGAGGGCGGCTTCGTCACCGGCGAGACGCTCAAGGTCACCGGCGGATTTCCGCTCTACTCCTGACCTGCCCACCGGCCACGTCACCGGCCGCCGGATGCCGGGGCTCAGCGCCGGTCGGGCAGCGGCGCCGCGCAGGCGGCCGTGGCGCCGGGCAGCCACCGCCGGTTGTTGGCGATCAGGCGGTAGACGGCGGCCGCGAACCAGCTGACCGGCGGCACTCCCATGACCCTGCCCGCGAGCCGCCACGGCCGACCGGCGCGGGACAGCATGCGGGCGAACGCCTTCGCCCCGGCTGCCCGACCGCCGTCGATGCCCACCCACTGCACGGCCCGGTCGACCTGCCGCCTGGTCAACCCGACCGCGGCCAGGTCGAGAGCCTGCCACGGTTGGAAGTCGACGTCGGGTCTGATCCGAGCGCGGATCACTGCCACCGAGCGGGTGCAGAACGCGCAGTCCCCGTCGTACACCACGAGCGGACGTGCCGGCCCGTGCTGCGGGCCCCTCGCCTCGACCATGACAGCTGTCCTCGCTCCCGGTTCGGCGTCAGGTCCCAGCATGAGCGAACCGGGTCAGGCTGGCTGGCGGTGCGCCCAGGCCTGGTCGAGGGCCTGGGTGAACAGCTCGGCGGGTTGCGCGCCGGAGACCCCGAAGGCGTCGTCGAGGACGAAGAACGGCACCCCGGTGATGCCGAAGTCGCGGGCGGTACGTTCGTCGGCGCGCACCGCGTCGGCGTAGTCGTCCCCGGCCCACACGCGGCTGACCTCGGCGGGGTCGAGACCGGCGGCGCTGAACACCTCGACGGCGGTCCCGGCGTCGAACACCGGTCGGCCCGCGCCGAAGTGCGCGGCGTTCAGGGCGCTGACCGCCTCGGCCTGCCGACCGGCGTCGGTGGCCAGGTGCAGCAGCCGGTGCAGGTCGAAGGTGTTCCCGCTGCGCCGGTCCGCGGTGTACGCCAGCCCCTCGCCGCGGGCGGCGTCGGCGACGTGGTTCTCCATCGCCGCGATTTCCTCGACCGGGCGTCCGAACTTGGCGGCCAGCGCCTCGCGCAGGGGGCCGGACTCGCGGCGGGGCAGCGCCGGGTCCAGCTCGTAGGAGTGGAACACCACGCTCACCTCGTCGCGGTGGGCGAATCCGGCCAGGGCGTGCTCGAACCGCGCCTTGCCGATGTAGCACCACGGGCAGACGACGTCACTCCAGATGTCCACGCGCATGCGTTCGACCGTCACCCTCCTCGTCGCGGGCCTGTCGCGGGGCGCTGCGACCCCCGCGGCCGGCGGGCACACCAGGCCCTTCCCGGCGACCCTGCCATTCACCGTCGCCGGAAGGGAACAACGCGCCAGCCGAGGAGATTCCGCCAGGCACGCGTCGGCACGCGTCGGCACGCGTCGCGGGGGGCGCGGGCGCCGACCGTACGGGTGGCGCTGAACAGATGTTCAGCTTCCTGGTCAGTCGGTTGACTGTTGCGTCCCAGCATGTGACTCTCGGCACGTCCGGTTGGACGGTACAGCGGTGAACGTGGAGGCGACGGATGGCTTTACGGGTGGTTGTCGGCTACACCGGCGGGGTCGGGAGCACGGTGGTGCGGCTCGTGCAGGGCAATCCGGCGTTCGAGCTCGTCGGTGTGCTCGTGCACAGCGAGGACAAGGATGGCAAGGACGCCGGCGACATCGTCGGGATCGCCCCCACGGGTGTCATCGCCACCCGTGACGTCGACGCGCTGATCGGCCTGAAGGCGGACGTCCTCGCCTGGCACGGCATCGACTGGCAGCCGGAGCTGATCGCGCGGTTCCTGCGCGCGGGCACCAGCGTCTACTCCAGCCACGGCGGCTGGTTCCTGCCGAGCGAGCCGTCGTACGACCTGATTCAGGCCGCCGGCGAGGAGGGTGGCGCCGCCCTGATCGCCGGCGGCAACATTCCCGGTCTGATCAGCGACGTCCTGCCGCTGTTCGCCACCGGCTACAGCGCCGACGTCACCTACGTGCGCGCCTGGCAGAAGGACCACGTCCCGCACTACCCGTCGGCCTTCCAGCTCGGCGAGTTCCTCGGCTTCGGCCAGGAGATCCCCGACCACGTGGACCTCGACGGCGAGCTCTCCTTCGCCGACGCGTCCTGGGTGTGGTGCATCGGCCAGTCCGCGCAGATCGTCGCGCAGGCTCTCGGCATTCCGTATGACGGCACCAAGCTGACGAAGAAGGAGTTCGGCGCGGCACCGGAGGACCTCACGCTGCAGCCCAGCGGCCTTCACATCCCGAAGGGGCACGTCGCCGGGGCCCGGTGGACGCTGACCGCCTACTCGAACGGCAAGCCGTTCTACGAGCTCGTCAACGAGCAGAGCGCGCTGCTCGGCCTGGGCGACGACTGGCGGCAGGACGACGACGAGCCGAACTGGCGGGTCGTCGTCGAGGGAAGCCCGTCGATCGAGCTGACGTTCGGCCTGCCCGGTTCGCACGACGGGCCGGACCACGTCGCCGCCCTCAACGCCGCCCGCGCGGTCGCCTTCCTGCCCCGCGTCGCCGCGGCCCAGAAGACCGGCTGGGTCACGGTGCTCGACCTGCCCGCGCCGGTCGGTGTGGTCTCCCCGGCGCTGCAGGCATGAGTGCTCAGCGGCTGTCCGGCAAGGTGGCGCTCATCACGGGCGGCACGCGGGGCATCGGGCGGGAGTTCGTCGAACGGTTCGCTCGCGAGGGCGCGTCCGTGGTCTTCACCGGCCGATCGGTGGACGCCGGCAAGGAGGTCGAGCAGGAGGCGCAGGCCCGCGGGGAGAACGTCACCTTCGCCGCCGGCAGCGCGGCGTCGGAGGACGACGTCCGCGCGGCGGTCGACCTGGCGGTGTCCACCTACGGTTCGCTGACGACCGTCGTCAACAACGCGGCGGCGACGCACCTCACCGGACCGGGACGGCCCGACACCAAGGTCGCGGACGTGAGCACCGACGTCTTCGACGAGATCGTCCGCATCGGTCTGTACGGGACGTTCTGGGCGGCGAAGTACGCCATTCCGCATCTCATCGCGGCGGGCGGCGGCGCGATCATCAACATCTCCGCGGCCTCCAGCGTCCTGTCCATCACCGGGCGGCCGAGCTACCAGGCGTCCAAGGGGGCGATCAACTCGCTCACCAGGCAGATCGCGGTGGACTACGGCGAGTTCGGCATCCGCTCGAACGCCATCATCGTCGGATTCACGAACACCGGCGGCGTGGAGATGACGAAGATGGTCGCGAACGAGGCGCTGATGGCGCCCGTCCGTAAGACGATCATGCTGCCTCGGCTCGGCCTGTCCAGCGACATCGCCAGCGGAGCGGTGTTCCTCGCCTCCGACGAGGGTTCGTTCATCACCGGCGTCCTGCTGCCGATCGACGGCGGGCTCACGTGTCACCTGGAGATGCCCGACACGGCGAGCGCGGCCGCCCTCGGCGACTGACCTGCCGACCTGCCGACTCGTTGACTCGCTGACCTGCTGACCCCCGCCGCCTCGCTGACCCGCGCCGCTTCGCTCCCGGCCGCGGGCGCAGCGGGGCGGCGATGCCGATGGCGCCGACGAGCGTGCGGTGCGGGCCGCACCGCACGCTCGTCCCGGCGGGTGGGGCTGCGCTCCGGTCAGGCGCTGCCGGTCGGGGTGAGCGCCACGACCGGGATGACCCGGGTCGTCGCCGACTGGAACTCCAGCAGGATCGGGAACGTCTCGGCGTGGCGCGCGTAGATGGCGTCGCGCTCCTCGCCCTGGATCTCCGTGGCCGTCAGCCGGACGGTGTCGCTACCGATCTCGGCGGTGACCTCCGGATGCGCCCGCAGCCACCGCAGCCACCGCGGATCCTCGTCGAGGCCGTCGTTGATGGCCAGCACCACGCAACGGTCCTTGTCGGCGTCGGCGAAGTAGCTCAACGGCACGATGTGCGGCCTGCCGTCGGCATCCTGGCCGCTGTGCAGCAGCAGCCGGGTGGGCCCTTCGAACCTGCCGGTCGGCTTGCCGCCGGTGGCCCGGTACTCGGTGATGTAGTCCTCGATGTCCTGGGCGGTGAAGGTCTTCTTGCTCATCGCGTCCGCTTTCTCTTCCCGGCTCCTGGCCCGACGGTCGGGCTGATTCCCGGCCCGGTCGAGCCTTCTTCGCCGCTCGACCGGCCATGCTGAATACGGGACGAGCCGGGCCCGACTCCACGGGACCTTCCTCCTGCCGGCGCCCGCACTATGGCCCGCGGACCGATGGCGGTGTACCCGCGGACCGGCCGCACCGGATCATGAGCACGGTCCGGCGGTGCCGTCTCCCGCGGCGGGGGGAATGCGGCCGGGCGGCGGGGGATTGAGCTGGAGGTGAGTGTTGCTGACGACGTCCTTCCGCTGGCCGTTCTCGACTTCGTCGGGATCGAGTACGGCGAGACCCCGAGCGCCGCGATCGCCGGCGCGGTGAGCCTCGCCCAGGCCGTCGAGGTGGCCGGTTACCGGCGGTACTGGGTCTCCGAGCACCACAACATGACCAGCCTGGCCTGCAGTGCCCCGGAGCTGCTCACGGCCCACGTCGGCGCGCACACCTCCCGGATCCGGGTGGGCGCGGCCGGCATCATGCTGCCCAACCACGCGCCGTTCAAGGTCGCCGAGACATTTCGGACGCTGCTGGCGATGTATCCGGGGCGGATCGACCTCGCGCTCGGCCGGGCCCCGGGAACCGACCCGCTGACGGCCCACGTGCTGCGCCGGGGGGTGGCGGGCGACCCGGGCGCGGAGTTCCCCGGGCAGGTCGGCGAGCTGCTGGCGTTCCTCGGTGACGGCTTCCCCGCCGGCCATCCCTACGCGCAGCTCGTGGCCGCGCCGCTGGTCGAACAGCGGCCCGAGCTGTTCGTGCTGGGGTCGAGCCCGTACGGCCCGCGGTTCGCCGCCGTCAACGGCCTGAGCGCGGTGTTCGCCCACCACATGAGCCCGGACCTCGCCGTCGAGGCGCTGCGGGCCTACCGGCGCGACTTCACCCCGCGCACCGACGGCGCTGCGCCCTACTCGGTGATGTCCGTGCTGGCCTTCGCCAGTGACGACGACGAGGCGATCGGCGAGTTCGAGGCTGCCTGGACCCTGATGATCCAGAACATCACCCGCGGGATCCGCGAGCCGCTGCGCCCGGATGACGTCCGTGCGTTCGCCCGGTCGCCCCAGTTCCGCGCGGCCCGCGGTGACGACGGCCGGATGGTCACCGGCGAGCCGAAGTCCGTCGCCGGGCGGCTGCTGGAGCTGAAGCAGGAAGCCCAGGTCGACGAGATCGTCGTCGTCACCCCGAACCTCGACCGGGATCGCCGCCGGGACAGCTTCGCCGCCCTCGCCGACGCCTGGCGCCAGCTCGCCTGAGCCCGCCGACGCTGCGCAGGCGGCGCCCTTTCGCCGGCAGCCGTCCCCGGGTTCGGACTACGACGCGCTGGCCGGATCCGGCTCGGTAGCCGGTTCCGGCTCTGCGCCAGGTTCCGGCTCTGCGCCAGGTTCCGGCTCGGTGGCGGCCGCGGCGCCGTCAGGCCACAGCGGACCGGCGCCGAGGAACCCGCTCGGTGCGAGCCACTGGTTGCGGTAGGTCACGGCTTGCGGGGGTTCTCGCCGCGCGACAGCCCAGCGACCGGTCGGATAGCCGAAGGAGACGCAACACGCGGTGATCCACTTCTCTCCGAAGGGAACCCCGAGCGCGGCAAGTGTCTCCAGGCCGTGGCCGATGCCGAGCATCGTGGTGAGCGCCGAGCCGACGCCCTCGGCTCGGGCGGCCAGCATCGCGCTCCAGACGGCCGGGAACACCGAACCAACGGACTTGCTCGCCGGAATGAGCGCGAACAGGAAAAGCGGCACCTGTTCGAAATTGTCCGCCAGCCAGTTCGCCGAGCGCACCATGCGCCTGGCGAGTACGCCCTCTGCCGAGTCGGGCGTGCTGGTGGCGATTGCTGCCGCGTCGCCGTAATAGCCATCCAGGCCACGCGCCACCGCGTCGCGGTAGAGCGGGCCGAGGACGGCCTTGACCTCGGGGGAGTCCACGAGAACGAAGCGCCACTTCTGTAGGTTCCCACCGTTGGGCGCCCGGACGGCGGCGTCCATGATGCGTTCCTGGACCGGCAGAGGTATGGGGTCGGGTTTCACTCGCCGCATGGTGCGGGTGGTGTATAGCGCCTCGCGCACGTCCATGCTGTTCGCCTCCGATTTTTTGCGGTGATAACATACGGAAGATTTTTCCGTTCGGCAACGCCTGGGAGGCGGTCATGACGGCTCGGCCGTCGGCTGCGGCTGCGTCGGCAGACCGGCCTGTCCGGACGGATGCGCTGCGCAATCGTGAGCGTCTGCTCACCGCGGCGCGCGCGGCCTTCACTGACGCGGGAGCCGATGCCTCGCTGTACGAGGTGGCCAAGCGCGCCGGGCTGGGTACCGGAACGGTCTACCGGCACTTCCCGACCCGTGAGGCGCTCCTCGAGGCCGTCCTGCTGGATCATTTCGAGGCGCTGCGGGTCGCCGCGGTGAACCTGGCCGAGGTCGGTCCGCCCGACGATGCGCTTGCCGACTGGTTGCAGCAGTTCATCTCCCACCTCGGTGAATATCGCGGATTGGCACGGGAAGTCATGTCGGTTCTGCACGACGGCGTCTCGCCGCTCTCGATGTCCTGTCAGGACATGCGGGCCGCCGGTGCCGTCCTGCTTTCCCGGGCGCAGCGCGACGGCACGATGCGTGCAGATCTCGACATGTCCACCCTCCTGAAGCTGGCCAATGCGGTCGCGCTGACCGCGGAGGAGACGGATTCGGGTCGAGGGGTCGATCTGCTCGGCTACCTGATGGAAGGCATGCGTCGCCGATAGGCCACGGTCGGCTGGTCCCGGGGAGAACCGGTGGGGTCTCGCCCGGCGCCCGTTTCGGGCCGGCTCAGGCGCCGGCGGCCGTGGGCCTGCGGTTCTTGAAGACGAGGACGGCCACCACGAACGCGACCGCGACAAAGGCAACCAGCACGAAGAAAGAGGTCGCGATCCCGTGCGCCAGCTCGTGGTGCAGCTGGGCCTGCGGAGTGAGGTCGGCGTCTGGATGATCGGCGGACGCGCGCAGCGAGGTGCCGTACACCGTGGTGAGAACGGCGATCCCCACGGCGAGGCCGATCTGCTGCAGGCACTGCAGCAGCCCGGAGGCGGATCCGGTGTCCCGCGGCGGCAGTCCGGCGAGGATGACCATGTTGAGGGGCATGAAGGCCAGCCCGATCCCGAGGCCGAGCAGGATCAGCGGTCCGACCACGCCGCCCGGGTAACTGCTGGCGCCGTCCAGCCGGGTCAGCCAGACGGCGGACACCAGCGCGGACGCGGTACCGACCGCGGTGACGGTCTTCGGGCCGAAGCGCGCGACCAGTTTCGGCGCCGTGCGCGCGCCGCCGAACTGGACCAGGGCCATGGGTAGGAAAGCCAGGCCGGCGCGCAGCGGGCTGAGGTCAAGCACCTTCTGCAGGAAGATCGACAGGAAGAAGAAGAAACTTCCCATCGCCGCCGACATGAGCAGCATGTTGGTGAAGGCCCCGGCCCGTAGCCGTTCCGCGAACAGTCGCAGCGGCATGATCGGCTGCTCGGCTCTGGCCTCGATGCGCAGGAACCCCAGCAGGAGCACGACGCCGGCGGCGAGGGTGACGACGGTCAGGCCGTCCGACCAGCCGTCCGACGCGGCCCGGAGGAACCCGTACACCAGCGACGTCATCCCCGCTGTGGACACGATCGCCCCGGCAATGTCGAACCGGGCCGGATGCCGGGGGGTCTCGGTGAGGAATGGCCTGGCCAGCGCGATGACCGCGATGCCGACCGGAACGTTGATGACGAACACCCACCGCCAGGAGGCCGTCGTCAGCAGCCCGCCGAGGACGAGACCGAGCGTCAGCCCGAGACCGGCGATCATGGAGAAGACGCCCAGAGCGCGTTGCCGCTCGGGTCCGTCGGTGAAGGTGGTGGCGAGCAGGGCGAGCGACGCCGGCGCGGCGAGCGCGGCCCCCACCCCCTGCACGGCGCGGGCGGCGACCAGCGCACCCGCGGTGGGCGCCAGGCCGGCGGCCAGCGACGCGAGGGTGAACAGGGCCAACCCGCCGATGAACAGCCGCAGTCGGCCGAAGGCGTCGCCCGCTCGTCCGCCCAACAGCAGCAGCCCGCCGAAGGCCAGCGAGTAGGCGCTCTGCACCCAGGCCAGGCTCGAGGCGGAGAAGTGCAGGCCGGACTGGATCCTCGCCAGCGCGATGTTCACGATCGTCGCATCGATGATCACCATCAGCTGGCAGGCGACGATGACACCGAGCGCGATCTGCAGACGGCGCCTGCGGTGCTCCTCCGGCGGAGTCACGGCGCCACGGGCCGCGGCCCGTGGCGTGGTTGCGTGCAGTTCCTGAGAACTCATCCTCATCCTTCGAGCGGGACGCGTCCCGGCGGGAAGGACCCGGCGGGCTACCTCAAGATCGAGCCCCCCGGCACGACCACCGGAAATGTGGAATAGGAATCCGTTTCCGTTTCGGCTGCCTCACGATACGGAAGATCATTCCGTTTTGCAAGGATGCTGGAAACGGACCCCTCCGTCCGGCACCGCCCGCGATGCCGGACGGCACGTCGGTCACCGGATCTGGACGGCGACCCGGTCACGCCCGCCGTGCTTGGCCTCGTACAGCGCGGCGTCGGCGCGGGCCAGCAGGTCCCGCAGGCTCGCGTCGCCGGGCGACCGCGGCGCGAGGCCGACGCTCAGCCGGATGTCGAGCGGCCCGACCGAGGTCTCTATCGGGGTCTGGGCGAGAGCGTCCCGTAGCCGCTGCCCGAGGGCCTCGGCGGTGGTCACCGGCCCGGACATCAGCACGGCGAACTCCTCCCCGCCGACCCGACCGATGAGATCCTCGTCGCGGAACGCCCGCCGGATGCGCTGGGCGACCTCGGTGAGGACCTCGTCTCCGACGAAGTGTCCGTGTGCGTCGTTGACCCGCTTGAAATGGTCGATGTCGATCATCGCCGCGTTCACCGGTCGGTCCGCGGCGCCATGGGCGGCGAAGACATGGTCCGCCCGCTCGAGGAAGTGTCGCCGGCTGGCCAGGCCGGTGAGCTGGTCGGTGGCCGCGAGGCGCTGCACCTTCTCGAACAGCCAGGCGTTCTGGTAGCCGATGACCACCTGATCGATCATGGTCTGTGCGATCTGGATGCGCGTCTCGGAGTAGCAGTCGGGTGTCCGGGAGGCGAGCACGACCACCATCTCGATGCTTTCCCGCAGCGGGACGGGCGCGGCCAGCCAGCTGCGGGCCGTCTGCCCACCGCCCGGCAGGTCCATCGCGTCGGCGGTGGCGACGAGCTCGCCGCAGTCGAAGGCACGCGCGATCGGGCCGTCGGCCGCCAGCCGCAGTTCGGTACCGACCACCCCGTCCGCCACCTCGCCGTGCGTCGAGCTGATCCGGACGGTTCCGGCCACCCGGGTCAGTACCCAGGCGACATCGAAGGGCAGGAGGTGGCCGGCGGCCGTCAGCACCCGCCCGAGGATCTCCCGGGTGTTCAGGGTCGAGGTCGCCTGCAGCGTGACGTTGCGCATCGTCTCGGCCAGGTCCCGCTGCCGGCGCTCCGCCGCGACGACCGCCTGCAGCCGGGCCGCCTCGGCCATGTTCAGCGACAGTCCGACCTGTTTGGCCAGCGTGATCAGGATCCGGGCGTCGTCGGAGTCGAACAGTCCCTTGGCGACCCGGCTGTCCACGTAGATGACGCCACTGCGGCCGCCGTCGACCGGAACCGGCGCGGCGAGGATGCTGCGCAGCCCGTACTGGACGGCGCTCTGCGAACCGAGGGCGGCGCCCTCGTCCGTGCCCGTGACCACCAGCGGCCGCTGCTCGGCCTGGACGCGTTCGACGACGGTCATCGCGATGCCGCGCGGTCCGTCGTGCGGCTGCCCGTCCGGCCCCTCTCGCGGCCCCTCGCGCGGCCCCTCGTCCGGCTCGAGGTCGTCGGTCTGTTCGGCGTGCCGCTCCGCGTAGAGCCGCAGCCGCCCCGAGTCGCGTTGGCGGTCGGCCGGGTCGGGCAGCAGCAGCAGCGCCCGGTCCGCGCCGAGGATGGAGATGATCTCGTCGAGGGCCACGGTGGCGACGGACTCCGGCGTCGTCTCCCGCCCGGCCGCCGCGCTCACCTGGAGCACCGCGTCGAGCCGGCGCCGGTCCCGGGAAGCCGTGGCCGGGGACGCCGCGCCGCTCGCCTCGGCGAACGACAGCCCCCGTTCGGTCAGCTCGAACTCGCGGTACACCTTGTGTTCCCGGCCGATCCAGCCGTACCGCGCGGCCAGCTTCGCCGCCAGCTCCGCCTCGGTGGTGGCGCGCTCGGGCTCGTCGAGTGCGCGCAGGCAACGGGCCCGTTCCAGCAGGGCGTCGAAGCGGACGCGGGGCAGGTCGAGGGTGCGGGCGGCGCGTTCCGCCGCGTCCAACAGGTCGAGCGCGCCGCCGTGGTCGCCGGCGAGCTGGCGGTCGACGGCCCGTAGCACCCGCAGGTCGGCGGCGAACGGCGGGTAGGCCGCCGCCTGCCGGGCCGCACGTAGCGCCCGGCGCGCCGCTCGATGACGCTGAGTGCGGACCGGCCCGGGAGGGGCGGCCCGGGCCTGCTCCAGCCGGCCCCGCGCCCGGGTGACCCAGAACTGCCGGAAGAACCCGGGCACTCGCCAGGACGGCTGGACCACGTCGTCGCCGACCGCGATCGCGGCGTCGAAGGTCGGGCCGAAATCGTCGTCCTCGATCTCGAGCTCGGCGACGTCGCTGCAGATCAGGTAGCGGCGGATCCGCTCGGTCTCGGGTTCGCCGTCGAGCGCACCGAGCCCGGGATGGGGAACCGGAGGGTAACGCAGGGTGCGGGCGAGTCTCGCCCGCAGGATGGCCAGGTCCGCCTGCACGCGATCCGCGTGCGGCCTGGCCTCGCAGCGTGCCCACGCCTCGCGGTCATGCCCGCGCAGCGCCAGGCTCCGCACGAGGATCGAGTAGCTGCTGGTGAAGAAGAAGGTCTCGATCCACCGGTGAGCGCGCCGAAAGGTGTCCTCGGAGTCCCGCTCACCGGCGACGTTGCGGCCGAGGAACAGCAGCGCCGCGGAGGTGTACAGGTAGGCCTCCGCCCGCAGCACCGGGTCCTCGCTGTCCGCCACGAGGTCCCGCAGCCGGCTCACCCCGCGCTCCACCACCCGGGCGCGCCGGAAGTCCGCCGCGACGAGGACGAAGCAGCCGTGACTGCGCAGGTACTCCTCGCCCGAGCCCAGCCGCTGGGTGGGGTGGACGGCGGCCATCATGAAGGCCAGCATCGGACCGATCCGTCCCGAGAGCCATTCGCTCAGGATGCCGATCTCGTACAGGCGGC
Organism: Frankia sp. AiPs1; assembly: GCF_023716945.1. Lineage (GTDB taxonomy): Bacteria > Actinomycetota > Actinomycetes > Frankiales > Frankiaceae > Frankia. Next base: position 20,370 of record NZ_JAMQQF010000029.1, read on the forward strand.
AGCGGATCTCGTGCAGTTCCCGGCCTTCGCCGCGGGCTGCGCCGAATCCCGTCCAGCGGCGTCGACAGGCCATTCCCGCCGCCCACCGGCCCATGCTGACGGCCGCCATCGCCGCGGGATTGGCGGGTAGCCCGCGGCCGATCTCGGCCAGGCCACGGTGGACGTACTCCAGTGCCGCGGCCGTCCTGAACTCGGCGAACTCGACCCCGGCCAGTTCCAGCAGGGCGCGGGCGCGCCGCCGCGGGTCGGCCTGCGAACGCAGCGCCCGGGTGAAGTGGGTTCGGGCGTCCGCGGGGGCGAGCGTGCGCGCGCAGGCCAGCGCGAAACCTTCCTCGAACTCGGCGTCGGGTTCGAGGCCCGCCTCGTCCGCGGCCGTCTGCGCGGCCCGGAAGAGGGCCACGGCCTCGTAGGGCGCCGGGGTGGCGAGCGCCGCCGCCGCGGCGGTCGAGGTCAGCCGGAAGCGACGGTCCGGCGCGATCCGCCCGGCGATGGCATGCCGGGCCAGTTCGTACAGGTGGCCGTCGCCGTTCGCGACGTCGCCGTTCGGGCCGTCGCCGTTCGGGCCGAGGTCGTTCGCGCCGAGGTCGTCGAGGACGTCGACGACGCGCCGGTGCGCGGCCAGTCGCTCCTGCGGGCTCATGGTCGACAGCAGCGCCTCGTGGACGCAGTCATGGACGAAGGACCAGGTCCCGTCCCGCCCGCGGGCGGCGAGTTGATGCGCCTGCGCCTCGGCGGTCGCCATCGAGATCGCGGCGCTGGTCTGGCCGCTCGCGGCGGTCAGGAGCGCCAGATCGAAGCCGCGGCCGATCACGGCGGCGACCCCGAGGACGGCCGCGGCGGTCGGGTTGAGCGCGTGCACCCGATGGCGGATCAGGTCGAGGACCTCGTCGGGCAGCGGCAGCGAGTCCAGGCCGGTGCGGTCGAGGACGAAGCGGCCCCAGTCGGGCCGGACGAGCCCGGCGTCGATCACGGCCCGGACGTACTCCACCACGGCCAGCGGGTTCCCGGACGACCGCACGGCGACATCCCGCGCGAAGGCGTGGTCGGTGATCTCGCCGAGATAGTCGCGGATCACCTCCGCGACCTCGTGTTCGCGCAACGGTCCGAGCGTGATCTCCCAGCTTGTGGCGGATCCGGCCGCCACCCGCAGGGCCGGATCCCGGGTCGAGTTGATCAGCAGCAGCGGCGCGGGGTCGGTCGAGGCCGTGAGGTCCTCGAGGATCTGCCGGTCGGCCGGACCCAGCCAGTGGGCGTCGTCCACCCAGATGACCAGTCCGTGGCAGCGCAGGGCAAGCCGGCTGAGGAAGCCGACCGCGGCCGACCGCAGGCGCGGTTCGCCGGCCTCCGGCTCGCCGGCCGTGCGATCCACCTCCAGCACGCGGGCGAGCAGCGGATGCACGCGGGCGAGCAGCGCGGCGTCGGGACCCGCGGCCGACACCATCCGGGCGACCAGGTCTCGCCGCCGAGGCTCGGGCACGGCCGGCAGGCCGCGCAGGTAGCCGTCGATCAGATCGTGCAGCAGCGCCAGGGGAGCGGAGCCGTTCGCGGCGCACCGTCCGCGCAGGATCAGCGGACCCTGTACCGGGCCGTCGACCGGGCCGTGCGCGGCGAGCAGGTCCTGAATGAGGAGGGTCTTGCCGGCCCCGGCCTCCCCGATGACCGTCACCACGCCGCATTCCCCGGTGGGGCCTCGTTCTCCGGTGGGGGATCGTTCTCCGGTGGGGCCTCGTTCTCCGGCGAGGCATCGCGTCCACGCCTGTCGCAGCAGCGCGCCTTCGCGGCGGCGGCCGACGTGGCGACCCCGGACCAGCATGTCCGGGTCGCCCGCGCCGGTCACCGCGGCCCGGTCGACCGTGGGATGCGCGGCCGTGGGATGCGCGGCAGTGGGCGCTCCCGGGGCGAGCGGCGTCAGCGCGGCGACGACGTCGAGTGCGGACTGGTACCGGTCGTCCGGGTCCTTGGCCAGCAGCCGAGTCACGACCGCGGCGAGTTCCGCGGGGACGTCCGCGCGCACCTGCGTCAGGGGACGGGGCGTCGCGACGGCGTGCATGCGCAGGAGTTCGGCGGTGTCGGCGGCCTGAAACGGCGGCGAGCCGGCCAGACAGGTGTGGAGCACCGCGCCGAGGGCGTAGAGGTCGGAACGCGGCTCGATCGGCCGTCGCAGCATGCCGGTCTGTTCCGGGGCGCCGAACAGAACCGTGCCGACGGCCCGGTCGGTCGGTGGCCCGCCGGCCCGGGTCATCAGCCCGAAGTCGAGCAGGGTGGCCTTCCCGTCCGATCCGATCATGATGTTGGCGGGCTTGACGTCCTGGTGAACCAGGCCGCGCCGGTGCGCCTCGGACAGCGCCGACGCCACGTCCAGCGCCACCCGGATGGCCTCGGCGATCCCCAGCGGCCCCGCGGCGATCCGCGCTTTCAGCGAATCACCCTCGATCAGGTCCATGATGAGAAACGGGTGATCCGCGGTGTGCCCGGCGGCCCGGATCCGGGCGATGTTGGGGTGGTGCAGGCAGGCCAGAATGGTGGCCTCGCGGGCGAAGGTCCGCACGACCGTTTCGTCGCGCGCCATCGCCCGAAGCGGCACCTTGACCGCATAGTTCCGGCCCTCCCGCTCCGCCCGATACACGACGGAGTAGGAACCGCGCCCCAGCTCCTCTCGGATCAGGACGCCGGGTATCTCAAGCTGAACCACACAGCGTCACCTCGTCCGCGCCTACGCTCACCTGTCGCGGTCCGTACCGACTCACCCCGGACCTGGTGACTGTCTCGCGATATGCGAGTGATCGCATGTCGGGCCCGCATCGCGACGCTGCCGGGATCCGCCGGCCGGGCCCCTCGGCATCCCGCTGGTCACAGATCCACGCTGGCGAGATGATCGGCGGTGCCCCCGCGCCACTCGACCAGGAAGAGCGTCGCGTCGTCGGTCGTGATCCCGCGCCGCTCCCGCATCAGCGCATGGGAGACTCCACGTACCATTTCCCGCACGTCTTCGCCGCGGGCGCGCTCGACGATGCCGATCAGTCGCTCCTCGCCGAACTGTTCTCCACCGCTTTCATGCTCCTCGACGAGACCGTCGGTGAAGAACAGGACGCGGTCCCCGCGCCGGAGAGACTGCTCGCTGATCTGCGGTATGTCACCGCCGAAGCCCACCGGTAGCGTTCCCGGACCCGCCAGGGTCTGGATGACCTGGTGATCGCGGATCAGCAGCGCTGGTGGGTGACCCGCGTTGACCCACTGCAGGTGACCCGTCCCGACATGCAGACGCATCATCTGCGCGGTGACGAAATGGTCGGGTCCGAACTGCCCGTTGATGGCCGCGTCCATGAACATGTACAGCTCGGCAAGCCCGATGTCGGCGCGTCTGGCGTGCCGGTAGGCGCCGATCGCGACCGTCGCCAGTACGGCGGCGTCCAGGCTGTGCCCCATCGCGTCGATGACGGACATGTGCAGGATGTCGTCGTTGAGGGCGTAGTCGAAGCTGTCACCGGCGATGTCGTAGGCGGGTTCGAGGATGCCGGCCACCGCGACCTGCGGGGTGAGCATGGTCAGCGGGGGCAGCAGAGACCACTGGATCTCCGCGGCCACGCTCATCGGTGCGCGGCGCCGGGCTCGGAAGAACTGGTCGGTGTAGTTGCTCTTGGTGACCAGCATGTCGGCGACGAGGCCGGCCAACCGCCGCAGCAACCGGCGGTCGTCGTCATCAACGGCGGCGAGGGTGAGGGCGAGTACTCCCACCTGGTCGCTTCCGTCCAGCAGGGGCAGGTACATCCGCACACCGTCGGCCAGCGGCTGCTCGACGGTCGTCGTGCCAAGGAACGCGGTGCCAGCGGGGGAGTCGTCGATCGACACAGGCTCTCCGATCGTGAGGCCCCGACCCGGCAGCGGCGTCAGTACCCGCTGCTCGTAGTCCTGCAGCAGGATCGAGACGTCCCGACCACCGATCCGGTTCACCTCTTCGGCCACCAGCGGGGCGATCAGCTGCGGCGGCATCTCGTGCGCGCGGTCCAGCAGCAGGCCGAGCAGCCGCTCGCCGAACCCCTCCGACCGATCCACCGGAACCCTGCGAGAGCCCTGTCCGCCTGCCACCGTGGCCATCCCCTGTCCCTCGCCGGCCCTGCATAGCTGTGCGAGCCTGACCGGCTGGCGTCAATCGGTCACGCCGACACCCCGGCCGCACCGTTGACCGATGGGGGTACACCCTGACCCCTTGGTCACCGCCTTCTGCGAATGCGCTCGGACCCACCTCGCGGGTAGCAGGTGCCGTCGCAATGCTTTCGGTGGATGACGGCCACCTCTCCGACCGCCCGCGGCATGGCGCGTACGTGACAGCGAGGCACGTCGAGAGAGGGCCCTTGGCCCGCTCTACCCGAGGAGTCCCCCGGCCCGCGTGGCCGGAGCGCGGCCGCCGCTGCCGTTGGGGAACCCCCCAGGCTGCGTGGCCGGAGCGCGAGTGGTGGCCGGGGGCGCCGTGGCCCGAGGTTTGGTGGCCCGAGGTGTGGTGGCCCGAGGTGTGGTGGCGCGGGGCGGTGCTGTCTGGGCCGGGCGACCGGCGGAGACGACGAGACGGACGTCGGAGCCACGGTCCGCGGACACGATCCGGGGCTGCTGGTCGATGACCGTGCCCACCGCGGAATCCGACCGACGTTCCGCCCGGGTGACCTGGAATCCGGCCTCCGTGAGCTGTTCGACGGCGGTCCGGGCGGGCTGGCCGACGACGTCGGGCACCGGGAGCTGAAGGCTCACGACGGTGATGGTCACCGGGGTTGCGGGTTCCACCTTCTCGCCGGCGTGATCCTGCGCTTCGACATGCCCCGGCGCGGCGGCCGGCCTGGCCGCGGTGCTGGTCAGCACGGTGACGGTCAGGTCCAACCGGCGCAGCGCACTCTCGGCGTCCGCCCGCGACTGGCCGATGACATTCGGGACGAACACCGCGGAGGCGCCGCCCGAGACGGTGAGCACGACGGGGGAGTCCACGCGAACGACGTCGCCGGACTGCGGCCGGACCGCGAGCACGGTGCCCCATGCCCGGGCATCGGGACTGCGGGTCTGGGTGATCTGGCGGAAGCCGGCCGACTGGAGCGAGGCTTTTGCGCGAGTGGCGGGAAGGCCGATCAGCCCGTCGGGAACGGCGGCGGTGGCCGGGCGGGACGGTGATGTCGGCCGATGGATGACGAGCGCGACCACCGTGACGACGGCCGCGATCGCCAGCATGCCGGCGAGAACGGTCAGCCGTCGGACCTGTCGGCGACCCCGCCGCGCAGCGGAATCGGGTGCGGCGGGTGCGGTGACCGACTCGTCGGTCACCGGACGGGCCGCGGTGGGCGGTACCTGCGCGACGCCCACCCCGAACTCGGGCGTCGTCCTGCTGAAGGGCGTGGTCCTGGTGATGGGCGTCGTATCGCTGACGGGCGCCCGCTCGATGCCGGTGGCCGCCTGGGGTGCGGCGCCGCCCAGCAGGTCGGCCAGGAGATCCGCGACATCCGGGCGTGCCGCCGGGTCCTTCGCCAGCGTCCGAAGAATGAGCGGGCGCAGGGAGGCGTCCAGGCCGTCCGTGTCGGGCGGAGAGTGCAGCACCGCATCCCGCAGTCCCCGTTGATCGACTCCGGTGAAGGGGAAGCGTCCGGTGCCGGCGTAGGTGAGCACGCTGCCCCAGGCGAACACGTCGGTCGCCGGGGTCGGGCGTTGCCCGGTCCACTGTTCTGGGGCCATGAGCTGGGGTGTTCCGGGCTGCTGGCCGCTGGACAAGGTGATGCCGACGGCCTCGTTCAGCGCGCGGGAGATGCCGAGATCAATGACGCGTGGACCGGTCCGGGAAAGGATGATGTTGGCTGGCTTGATGTCCCGGTGCACGATCCCGACGCGGTGAAAGGCAAGCATGGCGGATGCCAAATTCATGGCGAGCTGATGGAGCTCGGATCGGGACAGCGGCCCGCGTCTCCTGATTTCCTGGCTCAGCGTCGGCCCGGCGATGAACTCGGTGACCAGATACGGGTCACGGGTCGCGGTGTCCGCGTCCAACACCGACGGGGTGTAGGGACTGTTGATCCGCCGAGCGTTGTCGACCTCCCGGGCGAACCGGGCCAGGAAATCAGGCTGCCGGGCAAGGTGGCGGTGCAGTGTCTTGGCCGCGACCCATCCACCGGCCGGGTGCCAGGCCAGGAACACGGTCCCCATCCCGCCCTCACCGAGTCGGCCGAACAACCTGTACGGCCCCAGTGCTGGGGGATCGTCGTCCTCGAGCTCGGTCACTCCGTCCGGCAGGACGGCAGGATCGCGCACGGCCTGGCCACCGCTGTCCTCCAACACCGGACCATGCACCTCCCGCAGCACCGAGTACGCACACGATATTCGGAGGGCCGCGCCCAGAATCTCGGGTGCCATCGTGGCCGTCCGGCGCCGACAGCCGAACCAGCGGGAGCGTGGAGATCAAACTTGCTCGCCGTCGGCCGGTCCGAGTCGGGCCGTGAGGTCGAGTCGGGCGAGGCGGTCGGCGTCGACGAGGGCGTGAATCTCGGTGATCCGCTCGTCGGCGACGGTGAAGCCCATCACCGAGACCGGCCTTCCGTCGGCCGTGATCACCACGCCGGCGGTGCCGTTGACCAGCACCGGGTGCACCACCGCCGCGGGCCGGGCGAACAGCAGCGCCCGGCGGGCGACGTCGCGCGCCCCGCGCACCACCGCAGAGGCCTGCGGCCGGCACGCCCCGCCGTCGGCGCGCAGGACGACGTCGGGGTCGAGCACCGCGACCAGGGATGTCATGTCGCCGCCGCGGGCCGCGGCGAAGAACGCGTCGACGACCCTGCGCTGGTCGGCCTGGTCGGCCTGGTCGGTCTGGTCGGCGTCGGGAACGGGCGCGTCGAGCGCGCGCACCCGTCGCCGAGCCCGGCTGGCGAGTTGGCGGGCCGCCGTCGGCGACCGACCCACGACCGGCGCGATCTCGTCGAACGAAAGGTCGAACAGGTCGTGCAGCACGAAGGCCAGCCGCTCGGCCGGAGCCAGGGTGTCGAGCACGGTGATCAGGGCGAGCCCGACCGAGTCGGCCAGCAGGGCCTCCTGCTCGGGCTGCCCCGACCCGGCGGCCGGGACGAGAGCGATGATCGGATCGGGGACGTGGACGCCGACCAGGTCCTCGGCGCGGGTCCGGCGGGTCCGAAGCATGTTCAGGCAGATTCGCGCGACGACCGTGGTCAGCCATCCGCCCAGGTTCTCGATGCCGCCGGCGTCGGATCGGCTCAGGCGCAGCCAGGCGTCCTGTACCGCGTCGTCCGCCTCGTCGACGGAGCCGAGCATCCGGTAGGCCACGGCGCGCAGATGCCCACGATGCTCCTCGAACCGCCGGGCAAGCCGTTCCGATTCGTCCATCGGTCCCGATCCTCCGTCGGCTTCGGCTTCGGCTTCGGCTTCGGCCTCGGCCTCGCCTCGGCTTCCTGCCGGCTCCTCATCCCCAGGAGCCGGCGACCTGCTTTGTGACGGCATTCAGCCGGTTGAAGACGTTCGTCGTCGCGATCTTGAGGATCAGTGCGGCCATGCCACGGTCGTCGTAGTGCCTGACCGCCTCGGCCCAGACGTCGTCGGGGACGGGGTCGACGCGGTCGCTGAGCCGGGTCGCGGCCTCGGCGAGTGCCAGCGCGGCCCGCTCGGCGTCGTCGTAGTAGCTCGTCTCTCGCCAGGCCGCGACGGCACCGAGCCGCTCCGCGGCCTGTCCACTCTTCAGCGCGTCCCGGAAGCCGGCGTCCACGCAGGCGCTGCAGCCGTTGATCTGGCTGACCCGCAGATGCACCAGCGCCAGGGTCGACGCAGCCACGCCGCCCGTCTCGCTGGCCGCGTTCAGCGCCGCGATCGCCGGCCATGCCGCGGGGATGACCGCCGCCGGGTTCCTCATCCGTGCCGCCACCGTTTCAGGTCCTCTCGTCCGGCCCACGCCGCGGCGGCGGGCCCCTGCCGCGGCGGCGCTGTCGGCCGCCCGTCTCCTCTCTGACCCGCGGCGCGGCGCAGATGTGACAGCTCGCCGTCCCGCGGCATCGGCGGAGCCGCGGAGGGCGGGTGTGCCCGGTCGATGCTCGCGAGGACGATGCCTGCCGTCGTCGGTGGCGGATGCATGGGAAAGCACCTCCATGGTTCTTCTGTAGGGTTCTGCGTCTGATTTATCCCTACGGAAGAGACAGGTGGCGGCGCTGCCCCGCACACCGCCTCCTGGCCGGGGTCGGGGCCGGGGCCGCCGCTGCGGTGGGGTTGTCCGAGCCCCGATCACCTCCCGCGGGTGCGGGGGGTGACGCGGCGGGTGGGGGCAGCGGTGGTGGGGTCGTCCGGCCAGGGGTGACGCGGGTAGCGTCCCCGCAGCTCGGCGCGGACCTGCGGGTAGCCGGTGCGCCAGAACGACGCCAGGTCGCTCGTCACGGCCACCGGGCGGCCCGCCGGGGAGAGCAGGTGCAGGACGATGGGGGCGCGGCCGTCCGCGATCGCCGGGACCCGGTCCCAGCCGAACACCTCGGCGACCTTCACCGCGAGGACGGGGCCGTCGGGGCCGCTGTAGTCGAGGCGCACCCGCGACCCGCTCGGCACCTCCAGCCGCTCCGGCGCGAGCACGTCGAGCCGGGCGGCCTGCGGCCAGGGC
>NZ_JAMQQF010000002.1 GCF_023716945.1 Frankia sp. AiPs1
CGATGCCGGCGTCGGTGACCGCCCGCCGGGCCGCCGCCGCCGCCAGTTCCACCGCGGACAGCCGCGCGTAGCCGGGCTGGTCGGGCTGCTCGGCGTGCTGGCCGACACCGACCAGCACCGGCGTCGCAGGATCGAGATCATTGAGGGCGCTCATAATGTCTGCCTGACCTCACTGGATGGGTGGCCGTACAGGTGCGCGACGGCTTCGGGTGGCGTGCCCTCGAACGTTGGTCGACCTTCGGCGGCCCGAGGACGGGTGAGGTTCGACAGCGACCACAGCAGGATAACTTAGTGCACCTGCACGCCCGAGGGCTCGGACCTCGAGGTGGATCTTTGCTGGACGATTAGCCTTGGGCGATGGTGAACGGTCGGTTGCCGCGGGGGTCGCTCGGCTCCGAGGTGATCCTGATGGCGGCGGAGCGGTTGGCCGCGGAGGCGGGTCTGGCCGAGGTCACCATCCGCAAGGTGGCCGCGGTCCTCGGGGTGCAGCATCCCGCGGTTCACTACCACTTCCCTCGGCGGCACGATCTTGTCGACGCGCTGCTGGGGCGGGCGGTGCGGCGGTTCAACGAGGCCCTGCCGGTGATCGACTCCGACGACTGGGAGACGCACCTGCGCGGCTACTGGGAGGGCTACCGGGCGGTGCTGCGTTCCGATCCGGCGCTGTTCGAGCTGGTGGTGGGCCAGTGGGCAACCATGGGCCGGTCACAGCAGGCGCTCGACTCCAGTTACGGGCGGATCGACGCGCAGCTCGGGGTGCTGCTGCGGGCGGGCTTCACGCCCGAGCAGGCGGGATACGCCTATCACCTGCTCTCGACCTACACCCGTGGATGTCTGGCGAGTGAGCACCAGTTCGCCCGGGTGCTGGGCTCGACCAGGGACGACGCGCTGGAGGGGTCGCGAGTGAACCTGCCCGGCGACCTCGACCAGTTCCCGAACCTGCATGCGGTCACCATGCGCGGCTGGTCCTACACGTTCGCGACCGACGCCGACTTCGACCACGGTCTCACCGTCATCATCGCGGGGCTGCGGGCCTGGTTGCAGGCAGCGGACTGACGAGCCGAGCCGGCACGGCCGTTCACTGGACATCCTGACCATCGGTCAGTAACGTCCGTCCCGAAGATGCTGACCACTGGTCAGTACCTGGGTTCGACCGGTCGTCTGGAGGCCACCGTGGGCACGTTCGAGTTCACCGACGATCATGAAGCGCTGCGGTCGACGGTGCGGGCGTTCGTCGAGGAGACCTTCCCCGAGGCGCAGGTGCGTCGGCTGATGGCAGCACCGTCGGCGCTGGAGCGTCCCGTCTGGGAACGGATGGCCCGCGAGCTGGGGCTTCAGGGGCTGGTGGTGCCCGAGGAGCACGGCGGCGCGGGGGCCGGCCCGGTGGAGTTGGCGATCGTGCTGGAGGAGTTCGGACGCCGGCTGGTGCCGGTGCCGTTCCTGTCGACGGCACTGGCCACGATCGCGCTGACCGGCGGCGACCGGGCGGTGACCGCGGGCTACCTCGAGGCGGTCGCCGAGGGCCGGGTGGTGGCCACGGTCGCCCTCGCCGAAGACGACGGCGGCTGGGACGCGGCCGGGGTGCACTGCGCCGCGGTCAGCGACGACGGGGACGGGGGCGCCGGGGACAGGGGCGGGTGGCGGCTGACCGGGACGAAGTCCTTCGTGCCCGACGGCATGGACGCCGATCTTCTGGTGGTGGCGGCGCGCACCCCGGCGGGTGTCGGGCTGTTCGCCGTCGACGGTGCCGCGGACGGGGTGTCGCGCAGCGAGCTGGAGGTCTTCGACCTCACCCGGCGCCTCGCCCGGGTGCGCCTGGACGGTGTGGCCGCGACCCCGCTTTCGGCCCCGGCGGACACGGCCGCGTTCGACCGTTTCCTCGACGCCGCTCGGGTCGCGGTGGCCGCGGAGCAGGCCGGCGGCGCCGATTTCACGCTCGCGATGGCCGTCGGCTACGCCAAGGAGCGGGTGCAGTTCGGCCGGGCGATCGGGAGTTTCCAGGCGATCAAGCACCTGTGCGCCGACGCCCTCGTCGACGTCGAATCCGCCCGCTCGGCCGCCTACTACGGCGCGTGGGCCATCGCGCAGGACAGCCCGGAGGTCGCCACGGTCGCGCCGTTGGCCAAGGCGTTCTGCTCCGACACATTCTTCGCCACGGCCCAGACGAACATGCAGGTGCACGGCGGAATCTCCTTCACCTACGAGCACCCGGCCCACCTGTACTACCGGCGCGCCAAGTCCGGCGCGCAGCTCTGGGGCAGTCCCCGCGCAAACCGTGACCTGCTGGCCACCCGGATCGGTCTCTGACCAGAACCCCGGGTTGACGCGAACGACGAGGAGGACCCGATGACCGCGAGGGCAGGGGCGGACGTACCGGTGGAGGCGTCGGTGGAGCAGGTGCGCGCGCAGGTGGCGGCGTGGCTGGCCGAGAACTGGCAGCCCGGCGGCGGCGGCCCGCAGTGGCGGGAGCGGCTCGTCGACTCGGGGTGGGCGGCGCCGACCTGGCCGGTCGAGTGGTTCGGGCGCGGCCTGCACCGCGATCTGCGCCGGGTGGTCGCCGAGGAGTTCACCCGGGCGGGGGCGAAACCGGCCGCACTGGATGTGACGCAGCTGTTCGCCAACACGATCCTGGCGCACGGCACCGACGAGCAGAAGAGGTCGTTCGTGCGGCCGCTGGCCCTCGGTGAGCAGCAGGGCTGCCTGCTCTACAGCGAGCCCGGCGCCGGCTCCGACCTCGCGGCGCTGCAGACCCGGGCCGAACGCGACGGCGACACCTGGGTGGTCAACGGACAGAAGGTATGGACGTCGGGAGCCCGCGAGGCGACCCACGGCTTCCTCGTCGCGCGCACCGACTGGGACGTGCCCAAGCACCGCGGACTGACGTTCTTCTGGCTCCCACTGGACCAGCCGGGGGTCGACATCCGGCCGATCCACCAGGTCACGGGCGGGTCGGAGTTCAACGAGGTGTTCCTCACCGACGCCGTCGTGGCCGACTCCCACCGCCTCGGCGAGGTCGACGGCGGCTGGCGGGTGCTGCAGACCGCGCTCGGCTTCGAGCGGCTGATCATGGGGGCCGCCGCCGGCGGCAGTTCCCGTCAGCGCCGGCCGGCCGGCGGGGGCGAGACGACCCTGGCGGACCGGCAGTCGCCGTGGACCCGGCAGATCGGCGGCGCCGACTACGTCGAGCTGGCGAAGAAGGTCGGCAAGGCCGACGATCCCGTCACCCGCCAGGAGATCGCCCGGCTGTACACGCTGGAGAAGGTCAACGCCTGGAACGGCCTGCGGGCGCGGGCGGACGCCGGGCGCGGTGCGTCGTCACCGCTGGCGTCCATCGGCAAACTCGCCATGTCCCGCATCGTCCACACCGGCGTGAGCGTGACCACGAACCTGCTCGGCACCTCGTCCGTGCTCGACGGCGACACCGACCCGGTCGCCGCGGAGGTCAACCGCTCGTCGTTCGCCGCTTTCGTCACGTCGATCGGCGGCGGCACCGACCAGATCCAGCGGAACATCATCGGCGAGCGGGTCCTGGGCCTGCCCAGAGAACCCGAGGTCGACAAGCTCGTTCCGTTCCGCGAGGTCCGCAAGGCCCAGGCCACCAGGCGGTTCAGTTGAGCACCGCCGACACCTCGACCACCTCCGTCGCCTCGGCCACCCCCCTAGGGTCGACCACCCCAGTTGCGTCGACGACTGCGGAGCCCGCCGGGACGGGCGAGCCGCTCGACCTGCCCCTGTCCGGCGTGCGGGTCCTCGATCTGACCACCGGGCCGCTGGCGGCGATCGGCCGTCACCTCGCCGAATGGGGCGCCGACGTTCTACGCGTCGAGCCGCCCGGCGGCGCCGCCGACCGTCGCACCGGGCGCCGGGTCGCCGGGGTCTCGCTGGGTTTCGCCGCCGCGAACCTCGGCAAACGCGCCGTGTCGCTCGACCTCTCCCGGCCCGCCGACCGGGAGAGGTTCACCGCACTGCTCGCTGACGCCGACATCCTGCTGGAGAGCACGCCGCCGTCCGGCCCGGAGGCGACGACGCTGGACGTCGAAGGGATCCGGCGGGAGCATCCGTCCCTCGTCGTCCTGTCCGCCACGCCGTTCGGCCGGACCGGTCCCCATGCCGGCTGGCAGGCCACCAGCCCGGTGCTGCACGCCTTATCCGGCGAACTGTCCCGCTCGGGCATCCCCGGCCGCGAGCCGCTGCTGCCGCCCGGCGACCTGCCCTACGACTGTGCCGCGGCGCAGGCGGTGTTCGTGGTGCTCCTCGCCTACCTCGAACGTCTGCGCACCGGTCTGGGCGACCACCTCGACTTCGCCGTCCTCGACGGCGCGGTCGCCGCACTCGATCCCGGCTACGGCATCGCCGGCAGCGCCACCGCGGGAGTACCCGCCAGCAAGCTTCCCAGGGGCCGCCCCGAGGCCCGCCACCAGTACCCGATCATCCCCTGCGCCGACGGGTTCGTCCGCCTGTGCATCCTCGCCCCGCGCCAGTGGCGCGCCATGTTCGGGTGGATGGGACGCCCGGCGCAGTTCGCCGACCCCTCCTACGACAAGCTTTCCACCCGCTTCGCCTCCACCACCCTCCTGCCGGCCATAGCACGGTTCTTCGCCGACAAGACACGAGCGGAACTCGAACAGGCCGGGCAACGCCACGGCGTCCCCACCGCCGCCGTCCTCGACCTCGCCGAGGCACTGGATTCCGAGCAGGTCCGCGCCCGAGGCGCCTTCACCCCCGTCGAACTCGCCCCGGGGATATCGGCCCCCTTCCCGAACGGCGTGCTCGAACTGGACGGACACCGCGCCGGCATCCGAGGCCCGGCGCCCACGCTTCCCCCCGACTCCGCAGCGGCGCGGAGCTGGGCCACTCGACCGGCCCCGGCCCCGGCCCCGGCGCAGGCGCAGGCCCCGATATCGGGCCCGACTCCGGGTTCGGGGGACGCCGCCGCCGATCCGGGCGGCCGGCCGCTCGCCGGGCTGCGTGTCCTCGACCTCGGGGTCATCGTCGTCGGCGCCGAACAGGGACGCCTGCTCGCCGACCAGGGCGCCGACGTCATCAAGGTCGAGAACAACGCCTTCCCCGACGGCAGCCGCCAGGCCCGCGACGGCAGCGCCATCACGGTGACCTTCGCCGCCGGCCACCGCAACAAACGCAGCCTCGGCCTTGACCTACGGTCGCCACGGGGCAGGGACCTGTTCCTGCGGCTGGTCGCCGACACCGACGTCGTGCTCACCAACTACCGTCCCGGCACCCTGGAATCCCTCGGACTCGGCTACGACGTCCTGGGGAAAGCCAACCCGGCCGTCATCGTCGTGGACAGCTCGGCGTTCGGTTCCACCGGACCGTGGAGCCGCCGGCTCGGCTACGGACCGCTGGTCCGCGCCTGCGCCGGCCTGACCGCGCAGTGGCGCTACCCCGGCGAGGCGGACGGATTCTCCGACGCGCTGACCGTCTACCCGGACCACGTCGCCGCCCGCATCGGCATCGCCGGCGTCCTCGCGCTGCTGATCCGCCGCCGCCGCACCGGCACGGGCGGAACGGTGAGCGTCAGCCAGACCGAGGTCATGCTCGGCCACACAGCCGCGACAGCCGCCGACAAGGCCCTCCTCCGCGCCGGCGCCGAGGTCGACGGGCCCACCGGACCCGATGCGCCCTGGGGTGTGTTTCCCACCGCAGGCGACGACGACTGGTGCGTCGTCACCGTCCGCGGCAACGATGACTGGCAGGCCCTGTGTCGCGTCCTCGGCCGCCCCGACCTCGCCACCGAGCCCGCCCTCACCAGCGCGAACGGACGCGCCGGCGCCCGGGATCGGATCGACGCCGCCCTCACCGACTGGCTCGCCCAGCACAGCGTCGTCGAGGCCATGACCCGACTGCAGGCGGCCGGCATACCCGCCGGAGCGATGCTGCGCGTCTCCGAGCTGCCCTCGTTCCCCTACTACGCCCAGCGCGGCGTATTCCGGCTGTCCGGACACCCGCATATCAGACAGACCTTCTACCTGGAGAACGCACCCGTCCATTCCGACCGACTGCCCGACCCACCCGACAACCCCGCCCCCCTGCTCGGCGAACACACCGAACAGATTCTCCGGGCGGAACTCGGCCTCACCGACGCCGAAACAGCCGAGCTGCTGTCCGCCGACGATCGGATAGCCGGCGCCTCCCGCTGATCCCGCCCTGGTCGGTTCGACCGGAGGAGGCGCCGGCCGCGGAAGGGGGCGGTGTCCATCGATATACACAACTTAAAATGCTTTATTGCTGTCGCGGAGGAGGCGAGCTTCAGCCGGGCGGCCGAGCGCCTGCACCTCACTCTGTCGCCGGTCAGCCGGGCGGTGAAGGACCTCGAACGAGAGCTGGAAGCAGATCTGTTCGTCCGGAGCTACCGCCGGGTCGAACTCACACCGGCGGGACGGGTGATACTTCGGCGGGCCCGGAGCCTGATCGACGAGTGGGATCAACTGCGGTCCATCGCGCACGCCGGCACGAGCCCCTCCGTCCGGATCGTCCGGATCGGTGGAACGCATCTGGCGCCGCCGGTCCTGTTCGACCGGGTCCTGACCGTGGCGGGGGAGGCGTTGCTCGGGAATCAGGTCGAGGCCCGTTTCGCTGCCTCCTCGGAACTGCTGCCCGCTGTGCGATCCGGTGCCCTCGACCTGGCCCTGGTTCATCCGCCGGTAGAGGTGCCGGAGTTGGACACCCTGATGGTGGCCCGCTACCGATTCTTGATCGCGATGCGTTCGGACGATCCGTTCGCCCGGGCCGCGGAGCTCGACCTCGCCGAGCTTGCGCATCGTACGGTCGTTCTGGTGCCGCCGAAGCTGCAGCCCCTCGCTGTCGGTCGACTGCACCGGCACCTCGCCGGGGCCGGTATTGCCGATATCGTCCATCTGTCCGAAAACGATTCCATACTGCTGGCGACGCACGTACGCCGTAACCGGAGCCTCACCCTCACCCTTGCGCCGGGGGCCGGCGGCGCGGCGTCAATCTTCGTCCCCCCTGATTTCGCGGTTGTTCCCCTGCGCGACGATGGATTCACCTTCTCCGTCGGTGTGACCTGGCGGCGCGACCGCGTCGAATCCGAGGTCGAGGTTGCCGCGATGGTATCGGCCATGCGCGAGGTGTGGGAGGGCCGGACGGAGGTGTTCTGAACCGCCCGGCCACCGGCGGCAAGCACTTTCGGGCCTGTCGCCGACGCCGACGGCTCCGAGATGGCCGGCGCTTTCGGGTGATCGCGGCTGCCGTCCAGGAACTGACCGGCGCTGGTGCGCGAGTAGTCCGGTCGAGGGTCGAGGGTGGCCTGGTATGAGCCCCTCGCTGTTCTCTCGCGTCGTCGCTCTCTCGCCCTCCTCGGCTGTCGTACCGCCAGAAGTCAAGACGGGGGGCGTTGCCGAATACGGCGGGAACACCTCGCGGAGACAGCAATGGTCCTCCGGGTGATGGTGGGTGTTCGCTTCGACGTGGCTGGTTACCGCCCCCTGCACCGCGACGCGGTCCACACCGGTCGGAAAAGCGTCTCTCGCCGTGGTCTCGAGTCCGGACCGCTGATCGGCGGAGCGGACGGTCCGAGGTACTGAGAGAGGTACGCGATGAAACGCGTTCTACGGAAACTGGTCACCGTGCTCGATGATGCCCGGCCCCGAAAGCCGTGGTCGCCCGGATGTCGGCGGTCGGCATCACGCCGGCCGGGCGTGGCCTTATGGGTCCTACCGGTGTCCGTGATCCTGGCCTTCTCGGCCGCCGCGCTGATGGTCGCCGGGCCGGCGGAGGCGACCGGCCCGGCCGGCAGTCCGACAGTGCGCGTCCGGCAGGGGTCGCTGGCGGGCAGCGTCGTGGCGGGAGTCGACCGGTTCGCGGGTGTGCCCTACGCGGCGCCGCCGGTGGGTGCCCTGCGGTGGCAGCCGCCCAAGCCGGCTCCGGCCTGGACGGGGGTGCGCGGTGCCACGGCCTTCGGCAGCCAGTGCCCGCAGGCCACCGGCGGGGTCGAGGACTGCCTGTACCTGAACGTCTACACCCCGCCGGACGCGGCGGCCGGGCGCAATCTCCCCGTCATGGTCTACCTCCCGGGTGGCGCGTTCGTCGTCGGCGCGGGCTCGGACTACGACCCGACACCACTGGTGACCCGCGGGGACGTCGTGGTCGTGACCATCAACTACCGGCTCGGCCTGCTCGGCGCGCTGGCACTGCCCGGCCTCGACGCCGAGGCCGGCCCGGCCGGGTCCGGGGCGTACGGCCTGCTCGACCAGCAGGCCGCGCTGAGCTGGGTGCGGCAGAACATTCGGGCCTTCGGTGGTGACGACCGCAACGTCACCCTGTTCGGAGAGTCGGCCGGAGCCACCTACACCTGTCTGAACGTCGCCTCGCCGACCGCCGCGGGCCTGTTCGACGCGGGCATCTCCGAAAGTGGCTGCGGGCTTCCGACCACCCCGATGGCGAAGGCCCAGCAGTTCGGGCTCGCCCTGGCTCACCAGCTCGGCTGCACGACCGCGGACGGTGCCGCGGACATCGCCTGCCTGCGGTCAAAGTCATCCGACGCGGTCAACGCGGCCGCGGCCGCGGTGGGCGGCAACCCGTCCGCGGTCCAGCTGGCTTCGATCCCCGCGGTCGGCGGCGGCGCGCTTCCGCTCAGCGTGGACGCGGCGTTCCAGCAGCGCAAGGTCAACAAGGTGCCGCTCGTGATCGGAACCAACGCCAACGAAGGCCGGCTCTTCGTCTACGGTCAGGTCTCCGGGCCCATCCCGACCGACCAGGCCAGTTATCTCGCCACCCTGCAGATCGTGGTGACCAGCACCTTCGGCGTGCCCGCCGCCACCGTCGCCGCCGAATACCCCCTGGCCAACTACTCCAGCCCGGCGGAAGCCGTCTCCGCCGTCATCGGTGACTCCAGCTTCTCGTGTAACTCGCTGCGGGAGGACGGCCTGGCCGCGGCCGCGGGGGTACGCCTGTTCGGCTACGAGTTCACCGAACCGCACGCCTCGCCGCTCGGCGCCAGCCACGGTTCCGAACTGCCCTACCTCTTCGCCATGCCAGCGACCGCCCAGTTCGACGCCACCCAACGGAACCTCGCGAACCAGATGATCGACTACTGGACCTCGATCGCCCGGACCCACCAGCCCAACCGGCCCGGACTTCCCGTCTGGCCGCCGTACTCCCCGGCCACGGTGCTGCAGAACATCGCGGCCGGCGCGATCGGACCCGTATCGACGGCGACCTTCGCCCAGAACCATCACTGCGACTTCTGGAAGAACGTCACCTGAGGACCGCCGGACCACGCCTCGCGGGCGCCATCGCAGCAGCGAGGCGCCCGCCGGGCTCCGGAGTCAGCGACCCGTGCCGACCGCCTGTGGGGTGCCAGAGTCGGCCGCCGGCGTTGACCTTGAGGCTTACGCAGAAGTCTGATTCACCTTCAGAACATCGGGATGCGCCCGAGTTGGAGAGCAACGGCTTCTACCCCCTGACTGCCACCTCCGAAAATGCCGGACGGGCATGACCTGTTGCGGGCGCAGCTCGGCTCCAGATGGCCGACGTCGGAGCCTGCTTCTCGCGGCTCGCGGTGACCTGCAGGGCTTGAAGGAGATCGGGTCCGATGTGGGACAGCCGATGAGCAGGCAGCAGCCGACGGCGTCGAAGGCGGCGCGTCCATAGTGGCCTTCGATGATCGGTTCTGCGGTGTTGAGGGCGAAGGTGGCGAAACTGCAGAAGATCAGGAGGCGTTGTGCGGTTCGGATCTGTGCTCGGTTGGCGCCGGAAAGGGCGAGCTGGCGGGTGGCGACAAGTAGGGCTACGACGGAGAGATCAACGGCGGGGGCGACCAGCGGGGCGATGTAGGCGGGGACGCCGAGCCGGATGCCCAGTGCCCAGACGTTGCCGAGCCCGAACAGGAAGCTCAGCGCGACGACGCTTGCGATCAGCATGGTGACCGCGCGAAGCGCGAATGGCCGTGCCTTCTGGCTCGCAGGTGGAGTGGCAGGCGTGTCGTTCACTGGTCCATTCCCGCGTGGCCTGCGAGAATGAGTTCACCGGACAGGGTGACCGGTGGTGGGGTAATGGTTCGAGTCCCCTCCCGGACACAACCTAACAAGATCAACATGGTCTCTGAGCTGCGCATATGGGGCGTGGGGGTTCACCTACCCCGGTCGATACGTACCATCACCCCACACGCGCCCTACCTGCACTTTTGCGAGTTCAGGTACATGTACCGCTTCGTAATGGCGCTGCTGCCCACCCCCGGGCTGTGAGCGACTCGCTACTGGTGACGTCCGCTGGCGAACTTGCGCCGCGCCGGAACGAGACCGGCAGCCGTGACCTATGGGAGCCGAGCGTGTCCGCCGCTGCCGCCGACTGTTCCCGCTCGCGGGATCAGCGTGCGGGAGTGTGCGCTTCCAACCCGCCGGTGGAAGAAGGCACCAGTCCGGTGACGGCTTCAATGAACGCGACGGTCCGATCGAGCGAGAAGTGCTCCGGGACGACCTGCTCGCAGTCGACCCCGAGCAGGTCCCGGGGCAGGTACCAGCCGCGCATGTCCTGCCCACTGAACTCGGCCGACTGCGGGCGGGTCGCGTGCCGACGCAGAGTCTCCTCCAGCGACACGTCAAGGTAGAACACGAAACTGCGGCCCCGATGGGCCCGAAGCAGACTGCTGATCATGGCGTCGTGGCGAGGATGCCCTCCAGCACGACGTGATAGCCATGATCAAGACAGAACCGGACCGTCTGATCGATCAGCGCAGGAGCAACACCGCCTGGCTGATCCCATTCCCGCAGGAGGATACGGCGCAGATAGTCCTGTTCCACCAGCGCGACACCACGCCCGGACCGCGCCCGCACCGCCCTCGCGACCGAGCTCTTTCCCGCGCCCGAGTTACCCCTGATCACCACCAGTGTTGTCGCCGTCGACCCGACCATCGAACCATCCGGCATAGACGCCGATGCTGCCAGCACGGGCCGCGACAGCGTGCGAACCGCCGAGCCAAGTTGCGTCTCTCCGCACGGCGAGCCCCGCGGTTCAACTCGTGCTCGCCGGAGCCAGCGTGCATTCGCTCCCTGCCCTCTGGGATTTCAACTGACGTGCCCGCGTGTGGCCCCGGCGGACCGTCGTCGCGGCGGTCCGCGATGTTCAACGCGAGGGTCACCGTGCTGGAGAAGATGAGCAGACGTCGCGCCGACCACACCACCTCAGCCGGCCCGCCGTGCAGCGCGAGGTGGCGCGCGCCGAGCAGAAGGCCCACGACCGACAGATCGACCGCCGGCGCCACGAGGAACGCGACGTACGTCGGAACTCCCAGACGGACACCGAGCGTAGCGACGTTGCCCAAGCCAAACAGAAACGTCAGTCGACCACGATCCCCACGATCACGGTCACCAGGCGGACCGCAGCATCCGGACCCGCCAGGTCTGCGGAACATGCGTTCGAGTTGGTGGCTGATGTTGCTCACCGGACATCGTCTCTGGTCTGGACCCGCGTGGAGACCGGGCGGATGGTGATTTCGGGGCCTTTAACCAAGATCAAACGGTTCTTATTGTGTTGCGTTAGGTCCAGCTCTGCGCCGCCGCCGTCTACACCGAAGCCGGCATGCCCGACCGGGCCGCCGGAATCTTCGCTGACATCCTGGCCAGGGACGCCTTGTCGCGGCGGGATACCGCGCTGTTCAGCGCCCGTCGGGCTGCGGCGCTGGCGCTGAGCGGGCATCCCGACGAAGTTGCTGCCGTCGCCCTCAACGCCTTGCAGATCGCGCGGGCCACCAACTCTGGACGCACTTCGGCCATCCTGGCGGACGTGGCGCAGAGCCTTGGCGCCGTGGCGCTCGCGGCCGGGGCCGCGGGAGTTCCGTGAAGCGATGCTGGCGTAACAGGCAGCGCACGTCCTGCTACCTGGGTGAGTCTCGTATGTGGCTCCAGGTCAACAGCGTATACGGGCCGTATCCGAAGGTGCGGTGTACTAGCTTGCTTAATCAACGGATAGCCAACTTGGCTATTGCTTGCGTAGCGCATCGGAACGGACGCTCAGTGCATGGTCCGGTTCAGGTGTGGAGGGACTACCCAGCGCGGCACGAGTTGTAGAAATCCCGTCAAGGAGGCCGGTCTGCGCTGTAGGCATCACCCGTCGTGGTCGGCAGTTCAGGCCCGTCCGCGTCGTAGCACGGCACGCACACCAGCGGCGCCTCGCCCAAGAACCGCGTCATCAGCGCCACGCCGTTCAACGTCGCCGCCTCCGAGCCGTGAGGAGCTGCTGGGGGTACGCTCCGCCGCCGAGGCGTGCATCGGCCTGATCGCCAGCTCCAGTTCTCAGGAAGTCGTCATCGGGCGCGCGACCGAGTACGTGAGTGACGAGATGTGGCAGCGGCTTACTCGTAGCTGGTCAGGACGCCGGTGCAGTGCCCTCGCCAAGCTGGCGCGGACCATCCTGGATGCGCAGGACCGGCTCCGGGAAGGGCTGGTTGAGGTCACCGACCGGACGCTCAAGCTGCTCAATCGGCCCTCCGTCGAGCGGCAGTTCGCGGCAGAGCTGGTGAAGCGGTTGCCACTGCCGGCGGTCGGCGAGAACTTGATCGTTACCGCCCGAGGGCTCCAGGTGACCGGCATCGTGGTGTGCGTGGCAGAAAGTCGCCCGCTGAAGGATTGCGCATGCTTTACCGACGTCGTGCGCGTGGAGGGCCAGGCCAAGGTCAAGTCTTTGATCACAGCCGGGACGGCGGACTGGGCGGGGTTGGGGACGCTCGACGCCCGCTGAGCGCCGCCGTCGCGCTGCTGCCAAATCACGCGCATACCTGGTCCGCGTACTGCCCATACCTCGGGCGCATAGCCCCACTCCCTCTCCGCGGTCACCGTTGCCGTAGGCGTCCCGGGCCGGGTCGAGCCGACTCCTCGGTTCGGGACGTCGCCACCTCGACGGGATCGAGGGGATCTATGTCCGCCACGTGTTCGGTTACATCCGGCTGGAAGACGACGATGAAGCAGAAGAAGACCGCCTCCACGACCGCCTCGTAACTCCTGCCGTAGCCGAGGGTATGGCCCTGGCCGACGTGCACGTGGACCGGCACATGCCACCGGCCCGCATCATGCGCCCCTGCCTGATCGAGCTGCTGGCGAGGCTCCAGCGCGCCCAGGGAAGCGGCGTCCTGGTCGCCACGGCGGACCATCTCTCCACCCCCTTGCCGGTACGCGAGGCCATCGAGGTGGAGATCGGCAACGCTGGCGGCAGGGTGCTCCCCAGCAGCTGCGCGACGCGCTCGCGCGCGCCCTCGGCGAAAACCGCACAGCCGACATCCTCGGCCGCCCTAACACCCAAGACACGCCGAAGAAAAAGCCCGGCAGACTCGTCGGACCACACTGAGGCGAGACAACCCAGCCACGTCGAGGACACCGTCCTCGACGCATCGCCCCAGCACAGAATGGTGATCATTTCGCTGGCTAAAGACAACCGAGGACGACTTCACCCAGAACCAGATCTGGTGCCAGATCGTCGCGCTCGCCTGCGACCTGGTCGCCTGGACCCGGATGCTCGCCCTCGCCGGCCAGCCCGCCCGACGCTGGGCACCGAAACGACTACGCCACCGGCTGTTCTGGATCGCGGGCCGGCTCGCCCACCACGCCCGCCGAACCACTCTGCACCTGCCCGCCCTCCACCCTTGGGCGCCGGACTCGCCCTCCAAGCGATCACCATCCTGCGCGCACTACCCGCCCCCGGATAGCCCGCGGCCACAGACCTCCCACCCCAGCGACCAGAAAGAAACACCGCCCCGGACGTGGACCGGGCGCCTACCCGCGCGACAGCAGGGGCACTCCGCCACGGCCACACCCAGACCAGCGACACAACTCAACATCAACAAGGGTGGGAGGCTGCACGTCGACCGGGTCGTCAGCCGATGCGATCCCATTCCTCGAAGTAGTCGTAGACGATCCCATCAGTGTTGGAACGGCCGTACAGCTGCATGTTGTCGCCGCTCAGCACGAAGTGTTCGGAGCCGTGATAGAGCCCGTTCGGTTCGTAGAACGCATCGGAGACGAGGTCGTCGCGGAGCAGAGAGAAGGCGATGTACAACGCGGGACTGCCGTCGTCGTCCCAGATCATCGGTCGAGGCCTGCCGTCAAACGCCCCGTCGAAGGTGAAGCTGCGCTTCTTCCCGTTGCCGAACGTCTGCGCGATCCGGAAATTCAGCCTGTCCCCGTCAACCGTGACCACTTTGAGCTGGGCTGCCCAGGCGTTCTGGTGGACCGGATTGTCGAACCTCGCTGTCGCTGCGTTCCACTGCCACCGTCCCGTCCAGGCGTCCACGTTCGCCGGAGGCGCGGCCACGGATCGGGCTGTCGGGTTCTCGGTCGTCATTGCATCTCCTAGCGGAAGCGGGAGCGTGGTGGTTTCGCACGCCGACGTCGTTGCCTCGCTCGCGACGAGCGACCCTGATGCGCATGAGGGCGCGGCGAACGGCCAGCGTGGTGGCCTGCGGTGTGACTGCCGCGGTGATGCGCGCCGAGCCGGATGTGGGGCTGGCTGCTGGTTCGGGATCACTGCCTCCGCAACCTACGACGGCGAGTCCAATCGCGAGCATACCAACAGCGGCGGTGTGTGTTTCATATTTCCCCCTGGTGAGGGGGCCACGGCAGCGAGTTGCCTTTGGCAACCTTGCGGGACTGCTTCGCGCTCCTGGTCACCGACCCCAACCCACTCGCCCTGGACGGCGCACCGGTGCCCGGCCTGCCCGACCGGCTTGTGGCGCTGGACGAGCTGCGCGACCGGCTGCTGGCCCGCTCCTGCCCGCAGACCACCAGCGACACCGTCTGGAAGGCGGTGATCCGCCGCTCCCGCGCCCGTGGCGGCGCGTGGACGGTCGGCGCCGCAGGGATGGCGCTGCCCGCACTACGGGCGGTGGCCTCCCGACTCGGCGAGCACATCAACCTCGACCCGGCCGACGTGCAGGCGGAGGTCCTGACCGGCTTCCTCGCCGCCCGCACGAAACTCTTGCTCCACTGTGGACGCATGCCGGGTGCACGGGCTGGTGGTCACCAGGGGACGACGCCGTGTCGGTTGACGTAGGCTCCGGTCGGGCCGTCCGCGGGAAGCGTCGCCAATTCGACGATGGCGTCAGTGCCCTCTTGCACGGTCTGGATGCCCTGGAAGTTGTTGAGGTCGGTCGCCGTCCAGCCAGGATCGGCGGCATTGACCCTCATATCGGGCAACGCGTGCGCGTAGAAGACCGTCAGTTTGGTCAATGCGGTCTTGGTCGCCGCATAGATCGGGGGCACATACTCCGGATCCCACCAGCTGTTCTTCTCGGTCAGCGCGAAAGAGCCCGTTCCGCTGGAGACGTTGACGATGCGCGGGTTGTCGCTGGCGCGCAGCAGCGGCAAAAAGGCGGTTGTCACCCGCACGACGCCCAGCAGGTTCGTGTTGAAGACACCCGCGACGTCGGCCGCGGTGGCCTGGTCGATCGGAATCGACGGCCCGTTGATGCCCGCGTTGTTCACTAGTACGTCGAGTCGTCCGTATCGATCGCGGACCCAGGAGGCGGCCAGCGCCACGCTGTCCTCGTCGGTGACGTCGAGATGTACGAACGGGACGGCCAGCTCTCCTGCGGCAGCCTGGCCGCGTTCAGGATCGCGTGCGGCGAGCAGCACCGTGTGTCCCGCCTCGCGCAGTCGGCGGGCACTTTCGTAGCCGAGGCCCTTGTTGGCCCCCGTGATCAAGGTGATTGTGTCCATGCCGGTGAGTCTGTCGGGATCGGCCGCACCCGAGGAAGGTGCGGCTCGTGGGTGGGACTGACAGCACCAGTCAGCCGGTCCGCCGTAGCGGCATACTGGTTCCGTGTCGAGTGAGTTCGGGTCGCTGCTGCGCGGATGGCGGGACCGCACCAGTCCAGCGTCCGTCGGCGCGATCGAGACGAACCGGCGCTCGCCGGGGCTGCGCCGCGAGGAACTCGCCGCGCTAGCCGGTCTCTCGGTGGACTATCTGGTGCAGCTGGAGCAGGGCAGGGCGGCTCGGCCCTCACCGCAAGTGGTCGCGGCGCTGTGCCGAGCGCTGCGCCTGGCCGAGGACGACGCCGCCTTGCTGCACCAAGCCGCCGGTCTCGCTATACTGAAAGGCGCGGTCAGCACCGAAATGCCGTCCGGAATCGAGCGTCTACTCCAGCGCCTCGACGACCTGCCAGTCGCCGTCTACTCCGTCGACTGGTGGCTGCTGCGCTGGAACCGCCTGTGGGCCGCGCTTCTCGGTGACCCGGGCGCTTTGCTCGGCCGAAGCCGCAACCTGATCTGGCACGAGTTCACCGACACTCCGTCTCGGGTCGCGTTGGCCCCGCCCGAACGTGACGCCTTTCGCGATGCCCTGGTAGCCGATCTTCGGGTAGCCTCCATCGAATATCCTCACGACCCTGGTGTGCGGCAACTGGTAAACGAACTTCGCACCCGCAACTCCGACTTCGCGAGTAGGTGGATCGCCGGTCGCCCCGTCCGACATCAAACCGCCCGCAAACGCATCGAGCAGCCTCACGTCGGTCACCTCACGCTCGACAGCGATGTTCTACAAACCCCCGGCAGCGCTCTCCGAATCATCGTCTACTCCGCCGAGCCGGACAGCCAGGACGCCAGCCGCCTCGACCTACTCCGAGTGCTCGGTACCGAGGCTTTCGCTCACTAAGTTTGTCGTTTAACCTCCGAGCGTCACTCTGCGTGATAGCGGTGGGTGGTCCGCGATATCCCTGCCATCAAGCAGCTGGAGGTGCTGTGTCGGTTCCGGGAGGAGCTCTACGGCTGCCTGACCCGGCGGGCGGACGCGCTGTTCGAGCTCGCCGACGCCGTGCTGTGCACGGACGGTCCGGTACGTGACCTGGTCGGGCTGTCGCTGGCACCGGAGCACCGCCGTCGGCGACTGTGGTGACCGGTCGTCGACAGCGGCTCCGGTGTCACGGCGCAGCTGCGCGACCAGGGTGCGTGCTGTGCCTGTGCCGACGTGAAGTCGCTTGCGGAGCCTCTCGGCCGAGATTGGGCGTCGGTGGTGTTGCCAGTGGAGGACGTCTGTGTGCCCAGGAGACGGGAGGTGACGCCGGGTAGGCGGCTGATCCATCTGTCGTAAGCCCGTCGTCGCTTGCCGGTGAAGGTCCGGTCCGGGTAGCTGCCAGGAGGCCCGGTAGCGGGCTGGCGGCTTCGTCTGGAAACGGGCGGGGTCGAAGCCCAGCGTCGAAAGCCCTGTGAGGGGGAGCGACAGTACGGTCCGTAGCATCACGCAAAGCCTGCGGAGTCGTCAGGACCCGGCGGATCGTGGCGGCGCTGACCCGGTGGCCGAGTTTGAGCAGCTCGCCCTGGATCCATCGCGCCGGCAGCCCGCTCCGCCGCGTCAGCCCAGGTCACTGGCCCAATCCGACTTCTGGCACCCCACCGGCCGCTGCGCGCCCACAGGGCAGGTCACGCCGCTGTTCCGGGGCGGACGGTGCGAGGTTCGCGCCCGCGGGCCACCGCGTTGGCCGGGCCGACGCTGTCCATCGCGACACGGGACGGGGCCAGATCGCTGACGGCTGTGCCCGCGCCCCGCAACGTCACCGCACACAGTCCGGTTGCCCGGAGATATCCCGAGAAGGGACATGACCCACCGCATCCTGCTACACTGAAAAACGTCACAAGGAACGTGTAAGGCGGCCCGTCGGGCGCAGTGCGCTTTACGGGTCCGTATCACCATCATCGGGCTAAGCTGGCATTGGCCGGGCAGCTCACCACTGCCTCCCGTCAGGCCATCCAGTCGAATCGCCAAATCTGTCGTACTCCTATGAATCCGTCGGATTCCACGCCTCCGTCGAAGCCCGATGACACTGTTTGACGTGATGACCTGTCAAATGTGATGACTCCGCGAAAATTCGATGACCGCAGGATCGCGAGTGGCGCCCGCGATCGCCGGCGGGGCGGAATCGCGTGATTTCCGAGAACCTCCGTTGGTAGTCGCGAGAGGGGTCGGGACCAGGCGAGTGCGGCCGGGTGGTCGGCATCCGAACCAGGGGGGAGCGAAGCATGCCGTCAGTGTCCTCTTTTTTCACGCAGGCGACAAATTTTGAGAGTTCGGTGTCGGGTGGCGTGGATTCCCGCACGGGCTTGTACAACACGCAGATCTCGCTCGGCGGTCTCGTGGGCAATCGGAATCTGGGCCCATCGCTACCGCTGGTGCTGAGCTATTCGCCGCTCAACGGTGCCGACCTGGGGTTCGGGCTGGGTTTTGCGCCGGGGCTGACCGTGTATGACACCGACGACGCCCTGTTGGTGCTGTCCACGGGCGAGCGCTACAAGGTGTTCGAGACCGATACGGACGTGATTCTGCAGCAGCAGAGCCTGGACACGGTTCGCGTCACCAGGGACGAGGACGGCAATCTCTACAGGATCGTGCACAAGTCCGGCGACGTGGAGATCCTGACCGGGCCGCAGAACGCGTTCAGCCGCAAGGTGCCCACCGTGCTGCTGACGCCCGCCGGCCGCAGTCTGAGGCTCGGGTGGGACTTCGGCGACGCACAGCCGCGCCTGCAGGAGATCCAGGATGAGAACGACACGCTGCTGACCGTGGACCTGTCGGATGGCGCCAGGCACATCATGCATGTCCTGCCTGACAGCTCCGAGGGCTTCGACGTGGAGTTCTGGTTCCAGAACGACCGGCTGTGGAAGGTGCGCCACCTCGGGCTCGGCGCGGACGAGCCGCTGGAATGGGTCCTCTCCTACGATCCGGTGGGTGAGCAGGGGGAGTGGGGTTCCTGGCTCACCGGCGTGAGCAGGCCGGGCGGGATGTCCGAGACGGTCTCCTACACCAGCAACGGCCACCAGTTCCCGCAGAGCTGCGACCTGCCGCCGCTGCCCTTCGTGGTCCAGCTCGAACAGGATCCGGGCGGTGGGCAGCCGGCGATCGAGGCGACCTACAGCTACACCTCCAACAACTTCGTCGGCGGCTTCTCCGGTGCGAGCTGTGATGCGGGCTCGGACAACCTGTACGGGGTGCTGACCGGCTACACGTATGGTTCCACGGAATCCCGGGCCTGCCAGGGGCAGACCAGGACGATCACCCGGACCTACAATTCGTATCACCTCCTGACGGACGAGACGACGGCCCAGAACGGCTCGTCCCGGCTGGTTCACACCGACTACTACGCGCAGATCGGTCAGTCGTTCGACGAACAGCCGGCCCAGTTCCAGCTCCCGCGGCAGTGCACGGTCACCTGGACCGATCCGGCGAGCAACAGCCGCAGCGAGGTCACGAAGACCAGTTTCGACGAGCAGGGCAATCCCGAGAGCCGGACCGATCCGGACGGAGGCCGGACCGACTGGACTTTTTACCCGGCGGGCGGGAGTGGTTCGGCCTGTCCGCCCGACCCCAACGGGTTCACGCGTTGGCTGAAGAACGTCACCCGGACGCCGCCGACCACCGAGTTCGACGCGCCCACCCTCGCGGTTTTCTACCAGTACACGTCGTTCACCACCCCGGATCCGCGGGTGAGCACCGTCGTGCTGAAGTCCGGCGAGACGCGGTCCGCCGGCACCCAGGAGCTGTCCGCGGCGGACTTCCGCTATGTCACCTCGGGTGCCGAGTTCGGCCGCCTCCAGACCCTGGACGGCCGCGAGACGCTGGGCGGCGACGGCGGCAACCCGTCCGTGACCGTCGGCTCGACCCACACCTTCGCCTTCTCGACCGATGGCGAGGCACTGTCCCAGAACCACACGCTGGCGACCGGGGCCGGGCTCACGGTGACGCGGTCGGAAAGGCGTTCACGGTTCACCGGACGTCTGTGGTCGGCCACCGACGCGCAGGGCAACGGCGTGACCGTGGCATATGACGGGCTGGGCCGCCTGCGCAGCCGCACGGTGAATCCGGGGACGTCCTACCAGGCGGAGGAAACCTGCACCTACGAGCTGGGCGGCGCCGCGCCGTTCGTAGTGACGTCCACGTCCCCGATGATGTCCGCCGACGGGGATGAGCCGGGCTGTCAGATCCGGGTGGGTCTCGACGGCGCGGGCCGCCCGATCCAGCGGGAGCGCAAGGCCGTCGACGGTGACGGCGGCTGGTACGTCGTCCAGCGGATCACCTATGACGAGCAGGGCCGCACCTCGTCGATCAACGACCTGGACCACCTGCCCGACGGCAGCCAGGGCGGCGCGCTGACCGAGACTTTCGGCTACGACGACTGGGGCGAGATGTCGGCCGCGGATTCCTCCGACGGCTCCACCCACCTCACCCGTACCGATCCGATCGCGCTGACGTCCACGGCCCAGCTGATGGGCAACGGCAGCCCGGTCACGGGGACGGCGGTGACGACGCACAACCTGCGCGGCGAGCCGGTGAAGATCGAGCGGTTCGACCTGCGGGGGGTCTCCAGGGGTTCCCGGACGCTGGACCGCGACGGCTGGGGCAGGGTGCGCCGGGAGACCGACGAGGTCCAGAACACCACCCACTACGACTACAACCCGCGCGGCCTGCTCACCCTGACCACGCTGCCGGACGGCACCCAGGTCTCGCGGACCTACGACGTCTCGCGCGGGGCCGGCGGTCTCGCCTCGGAACTCGCCGTCGGCCTGGCCGTCTACGGCGAGGAGACCTTCGACGAGTTGGGCAGGCTGATCGGCACCAGTTCCGGCGGCCGCACCTGGCGCTACGACTACGCCCGCGACAGCGACGTCATCCCGGCCGTGGCCACCATGCCCGACGGGCAGCGGCGCAGCTACACGGTCATCCCCGCGCTGGGCGACGCCCTGGCCCAGGTCCAGGCCGATTCCCTCGCCCAGTACCTCACCCCGCACGCCGTGACCGGCTTCCTGACCCAGGCACGGGAGGGCGAGGTCACCATCACCCGCGGCTACTATCCGTCGGGGCTGCCGCGGACGGAGACGATCACCCGGTCCGGCCAGCCCGACACCACCGCGACGTGGCAGTTCACGCTGGGCGGCGACGAGTGCGGCTACACCGGGGTGGACGGCGTCACCCGGCAGACCGCCCGGGACGCACTCGGCCGGTTCCAGGAGATCACGGACCCGGACCTGCAGGTGTCGGAGCCGGCCTACGACGCCGCGAGCCGCCTGACCGGCTGGTCCGTCAGGGACCGCCGGTCGGGCTTCACGCTGACCACCGCGCTGACCCTGGACGACCTCGGCCGCGAGGTGGAACGCGACCTCACCTGTGGCCCGGTCGACACGGGTGGCACCGAGGTCTGGAAACAGACCCAGGAATGGCAGGACAACGACCTTCTGCGCGCCAGGAAGTCGTTCCGGGGCTCCGCGCTGGTCCGCGACGAGACCTTCAGCTACGACAGCCGTAACCGGCTCACCGGCTACACCTGCCAGGGGTCCCTCCCGCCGCTGGACGAGCACGGCCGCCAGATCACCGCGCAGACGTTCAGCTACGACGGTTACGGCAGCATCACCGGCTGCCAGACCCAGTTCTCCGGCGGCGGCGCCGACACGGCCACCTACCACTACGGCAACGCTCTCGACCCGTGTCAGCTGACCGGTATCAGCCGCAGCAACCCCGCCACCGAGACCGACCTGGCGTACGACGCGGCCGGGCGGCTGACCGTCGACGACGCCGGGCGCGCCCTGCGCTACGACCCCCTCGGCCGCCTCCAGTCCACCGACCAGGCCGGCACGTACGGCTACGACTCACTCAGTCGGCTCCTGACGCAGACCACCCAGGACGGCCGCACGAGCGTCCTGTCCTACCGCGGCGAGACTCTCGCCACCGTCGTCGAGGACGGCCAGGCGGCCCGCCTCCTGCACCTCGGCGACGTCCCCGTGGCCCAGCACCGTCCGGGAGATCAGCCGCCGACCCGCCTCCTGGGGGCGGACCGCACCCAGACCGTGCGGCTGGCGGCCTCCAGCGCGGAACGGGACCCGTACGCCTACACCCCCTACGGCCAGCGCCCGGCACAGTCCACCGCCAGCATCCTCGGCTTCACCGGCCAGCGCACCGACCCGGCGACCGGCTGCTACCACCTGGGTAACGGCACCCGCACCTACAACCCCGTGCTGCTGCACTTCACCACGCCCGACCCGCTCAGCCCCTTCGGCGGCGGCGGCATCAATCCGTATGCCTACTGCGCCGGCGACCCCATCAACCGCATCGACCCGTCCGGCAACCTCAGCTGGCAGGCCTGGCTCGGCATCGGCCTCGGCGTCGCGGGGCTCGCCCTCACCGTCGTCACCGGCGGCCTGGCGATCGCCGCGGCGGGCGGCGTCCTTGCGGCACTCAGCGCCGCCTCCACCGCCACGCTCGTCGTCGGTGCCCTGGGTGTCGCCTCCGACGTCACCGCCATCGTCAGCGGCGCCCTGGAGGAGGCCTCGCCGGAGGCCTCGTCCATCCTCGGCTGGATCTCGCTGGGCACCGGCCTGCCCGGCCTGCTCGAAGCCGGCGCCACCCTGGCCCGCACCGCGGGCAGGCTCGGCGAACGCGGCCCGGAACTCGCGGGAGAGATCGAACGGGGCGGCCGCGCCCCCAACCCTGCCTTTTCCCGGCACCTCCGTCGTACCTACCCGACGATCGTGGACTGGCCGGAAGGCGGGCCGCCGATCGTACAGGCTCCCCGCCGGATGCAGGAGGAATACAGCGAAATCAGAGGGTTCCGGCGTATGCCCCTCTCCCGATACCGGAACGCGATCTGGACCACCGAGTTCCGGGTCACCGCGACGACGGTCGAGGACGCCGCCAGACGGGCGCGGCGGCTGGCCGACACGGAGGAAATCCACATCCTGTCCGGGACGCACGGTGAACGAGCCGGGAACCGAACCGCCGAGCATCTCGACCGGAGATTCCTCAGGGAGGACAGAGCCACCGCGGACGCGATGAACGGAGAGCACAGGGGCGCGACCGTGCAGGTCCACAACATGCACCAGATGAGAGCGGACCAGCTGAAGGAAATCCTGCGGCGTCCCAACGCAGAGATCATCGTGGGATTCTGCTACAGCCGCAACGACCGGCAGATCCGGCAGATTCTGGGCCTGGGCCCCACGGTCTCGTTCACCAGGACGAGGACGCGCTGGGGGCGTTAGGGCGTGGGCTCGCCCCGCCGCCTCGGCTGTTCGCCTTCTCGTGCGCCCTGCCGCGGGCGAGCCGAGAAGAAAGCCGTACGCACGTCACCAGCAGAAGCAGCCCTATCCGTCAGCATGAGGAGAGCGCACATGACCACATGGGCGGGAGTGTCCAAACTCTCGGTGATCCTGGAGACCGGTGGCCAGACAGCCGCCATCTACGCGAACGGCCGGAACCAGGTCGCCGTGACCATCAGCATCAAACCGACCGACGAGAAAAGCAACACGTACTACGGGGACATCTACTGGCCGGACAAGGTGAACCTCGTCGACTACGTCACCGGGGCGAAGCTCAACTGGAAGGGTGACACCGGCTGGTGCTTCACGAACGACGAGGACCCGAACTTCCACCACGTCCCCGGCGGGAGCCGGGCGACTGAACTCGAGCTGCTGGGCGACGGGACCCAGCAGTTCACGTTCTACGTGACCGCCCGGCCGGGGGTCAGCCAGAAGTCGATCGCCGCCTGGGTCAAGACGGACACCGGAAAGATCTACCAGACCACGCAGGGATCGGGTTCCTTCGAGGGGAAGGTCGTGCTCAACCCGCTGGTGGCCCTCACCCACCGGAAGTCGGCCGTCAACTGGGACTACTCGACGACATCGACCCAGTACGAGGGCAACACCAAGTACGTGACCACCAAGGCCTGGAACTACTATCTCTCGCTGAATTCCTCGGACAACTACTTCGTCACCTTCTCGGTGTCGGGCTACTGGAGTGACGACGGTTACGAGGGGTTCTTCGCGTGTGACATCACGCCGGGCAGCCGCCACAAGAACTTCTACGGCTCCTACGTCTGGTTCCGGGAGCCGCACGAGAGCGCGTACTACTCAAGTGACGGGTACGCCGGGAAGATCGTCAACTTCCCCGTCGGGAACAAGTGGTGGGACTACGCCAGGATCTACGACCGGCCCTATCCCGAACGGTACCTGTGCTTCACCTGGGTGCACGCCACCACCGGCGGCGACGGCTGGCACATCCCCAATGGGCCGCTCACGACGTGGCGGGAGTACTTCAACCCGACGATCACCGCGTGGGACATGTACGGCAACATCGGGGAGTTCAAGATAGCCGGCAGTGGTGTCGACGACGGGATAGAACTCGACGACTGTTAGTACTGCGGATGTTCTGGACCAGGGCATGTCCCCGCATCCGGTTCGGCAGGGAGGCCGACGGTCACGTCCAGCGACGTGGTGTACGGAGGGTGACTCCGCGTGATCCTTGGTTGGATCTCGGTGGACCCAGAGGGGCCGGTAGGCGCCGGTGCTGGCGATCTCGAGCAGTACGTCGCGTGCCCTGCTGGGGACCAGAACGCAGGTGTCGAGGAACGCGCCGAACCACCCGGGTCAGCCTTCCGTCGTCGTGCGGGCATCCTTCAACGCGGCTCGGACCTCGTCAGGGTCGGCGTCGTACCGGCCGAGGCGCTCCGTGTCGGCGATCATGTCGATGAAGGCAAGGTCAGCCGCGATGCGTTGGCGTCTGCGGTATTCGATCAGGTCGGCGAGGCGGACTCTGCGGTGGCGGCTGGGTTTCCCGAAGGGGATGGCGCCGGCCTCCAGCCAGCCGTACCAGCGTGGTGCGCGCGATGCCCAGCAGATCGGCTGCCTCCTGGGTGGACAGCATCAGGCGGTGCGGTGCCACGGTCACCGCCAGGCCTGCCTTCATCGCGGCGGCGACCTGCAGGAGTACCTCGAACATGGGTTCCGGTAGTTCGACGCTGCGTCCGTCGGGACCGGTCAGCCGGGGGCGGGGCTCGGCTGCCTGTCGTCCGCGCTCCCGCAGGGCGTCGAGAAAGTCGATGACGTCGCCGGCGTCCTCGCGCGGGAGGTAGGTCTCGTCGCGCAGCTACTCGTTTCGTGCTGGTGAGGCCGTGGCGCCGGCGGCGATCTGGCGTCCGGCGGTGCGGGTGACCTGCTGGTGGGCCCAGCGGATCGGGTTGCGGGCGGCCTTGTGCGCCTGGTCGAGGGCGACCGGGTCACTGAGTAATGCGACATCTGGCAGGCGGTCCCGCCCACCGCCTGCGACCGAGTCGGAGTCAGATCCGCCAGTACCTTCGCGGATCATGCGTCGCCGGCGGCGACCGCCACAGCGCTGACTCGGCCGACCGGGCGAGCTTGCGAGTTGGTGTAGCCGCTCCTCGATTCCCTGTGGCGGCCATGGGCCTCGCCGTCGCTCTCAGCAGTGCGAGGCCGGCGCGCGATGCCGGCAGCGTCGTGCGCTGCAGCGGGCACAAGACTGGTGCGGCCACCGGGCGGGTGATGACGGAGCCCGACGACGCGCGCCTTCAGGCAGGTGCGGGCGCAGGCATCACGTCGTTGCGTCAGGTGCCAGGGCGGCGGCGAGGGCGTCGGGGCGTTGCAGTTCGGGGAAGTGCCCCGTCCCGGGCAACCGGTGGATACGAACGGAGGGGACGTGGTCGCGCAGCGTTTCCGGATCGCTGGCGCGGTGGGACCGGTCGGCGTCGCCCCACAGCAGGGTGACCGGGACGGCCGGCGCCAGGGTCGGCGTGGGGCCGCTGAGGTAGGCCTGGAAGGCGGTGGCGAGGGCGAACATCGCCCCCGCGGCGAACGCGGTGTCGCTGTGGCGGACGAGCGCGCCGGTCAGCGTGGCGTCGGCCGTGGCGGCGCGCAGCCAGGAGCGGGCGACCAGCGGCGCGCACGGCCGCAGGAGGAGCTGGCCGACCCCCGGCCACCGCAGCGGCGACCGGCGGGCGACGGCGTCCCGCCAGGCGATCTCCTGCGCCCAGCCCGGGGCCTGCGTGAGCACGAGACGGTCGACCAGGTCGGGGCGGCGGGTGGCGATGTCCAGGCCGAGGTAGCCGAACGCGCAGGGAAACACCAGTCCCATCGGCGCACCGCCGAGGTCGGCCAGGAATGCCTCGACGACCCGGGCGGTCGCGGCGAAGGAGCCGTCGAAGCCGGCCGGCGGGGTCGAGAAGCCGAATCCCGGCGGCTCGAGGACGACCACCCGGTGCCGCCCGGCGAGCCGGCTGATCACCTCGGTGTACGCCTCCACGGTGACCGGCGGATCCGCGACGAACACCAGCGTCCGCCCACGTCCGACGTCGCGGACGCGCAGCAGCGCACCGGCGGCCTCGACGACGCGCACCCCCGGTGACCGGGCCGACGCGGGCAGCCCGCGCCGTAGCGGCCGAGCGAACCGCTCGTCGATCCGAGGTCCCCATCGCGTCACCGGCACCCGTCCATGTCATCAGACCGGTCTTGGCCAGCGTCGACCGGAGCTGGTAACGGCGAGACTAATCCGGCCGCCGGCGGGACTTGGCTCGCCGCGGACGCCGGCGATACCGTCTTGTCCGCTGACGCCGCCCCGCGCCCAGGCCCGGGCGGCCCTGCTCGACGAAGGCGATTACCTCTGTCGAGCGTCCTCAAGTTTCTTCCCTCCACCCGGAGAGCCTCCATACCGAGACATTTCACGAGTCGGCCTGGCCGCCGGGTCCTGAGCTGCCGGTTGGCTAGGCCGACGGGTGGAGGAGTCGCTGCACTGCCCTTCGGGAGGTCTGCGATGTCGACGTCGAGGGCGGTCGACCGGTCGCGGGTCCGTACTTCGACCACTCCCTCGGCGAGACGTCGGCCGCCGATGACCTGGACGGGGCAGCCGATCAGGTCGGCATCGGCGAACTTGACCCCGGCCGACCCCGGCCGACCCCGGACGGTCGTCGACGAGAACGTCAAGGCCCTTGGCCTCCAGTGTCCCAGCCACGCTGGTGACTGCCTCCGGGTCGATGTACTTGCCGGGCGGGATGACCTCGGCGTCGTAGGGAGCGAGCTCGGTGCCAGGGCGCCCGGACGGCGGCGCCGACCTTCCGGCTCCTCCTTGCTGCTGTTTTTGCCTGTGGCATAGCGGCTCTGCGCGGATCAATGCCATTGAGCGCCGGGGATCGCGTCACGGCCCGGCACCCGAAGCCGTCGACATTCGATCTTCGTGGGCAGATCGAATGGTCCCCGTTCTCACCTGCATCTGGCTCCCGTTCTCACCTACGAAGCCAAACGGGCGGGTGGCGGCCAGGTCACGG
Organism: Frankia sp. AiPs1; assembly: GCF_023716945.1. GTDB lineage: Bacteria > Actinomycetota > Actinomycetes > Frankiales > Frankiaceae > Frankia. The sequence goes on from NZ_JAMQQF010000002.1 coordinate 27,053, forward strand.
TTCTGGGAGGCCGCCACGTCGATGTTCTGGCCGTACTGGTCGATCGTCCGGTACAGGTAGTATCACCGCCCTGCGATCGTGACGTGGGTCTTGCCGGTGAATCGCCTGTCACTCGGGCTGTGACGGTAGGGCCGGGCGGCGTCGATCAGTAGCGGAGTGAACCGGCGCTACTCGGGTCATGATCTGGCTTGCTGATGATCCACGAGTTCGTCACGATCCTTCTCTGTCTGTTCGCGGGAGGCCCGGGCCAGACAGGTCTACGCGGCTGTGCAGGGTCGTCGGCGTCGGGTCCGCGTCGAGGGGGTCGAGGGCGGCGAGGCGCCGGCCGAGCTTCGAGGTGGATTGCGGCGGGTGCACGAGTGGGAGGGGGGCTGCGGGTGACGGGGGCCGCGAGCGGGGCACGGTCAGCACGGTCGTGAGGAGCGGAGCCGTGAGTGTGCGGACGGTGAGGCGGCCGCCGATGTGGTCGCCTGCGGCCCGCAAGGCGGCGACGACGTTCCTCTGGTCGGGGTGGAGGGCACGGTGACGCTCGGTGGCATCCCAGAAGGGATGGGGGCCGGCGGCGCGAAGGGTGGAGGGTGCCCCGGGCTCGAACTCCTCTTGGGGTTGCCCGTCGGCCCAGTGCGTCAGGTAGTGCATGGCGTTGGCGTCGTTGTTGACGGCGACTGACTGCGTGCCGTGGGACAGCGCGGCGAGGGTCGCGGACATGATGCCTTCGACTCCCAGGGTCTCGAAGCAGAAGGCCCATTCCCCGAGGGTGCCGGTGGCGAGGATGCACTGGTCCGGGCGAGGGTCGAGGACGGGACCGGTCTCGGCGAAGGCGACGGGATGGGCTGTCGCGGGATCGGCTCCGTAGCGTTCCAGCAGGTTCTGGGGTGTCACGTCAAGGGTGAAGGTGAGGCAGAACGGTCCGTATCGGCCGATCGTCTCCCAGTCCTGCTCTAGGGGAGGACGGGTCATGTGCTACTCCAAGTCTGCTCGGTAGGTGTCAAGTCAAATGAGACGCTTGGTCGTTGCTCGGCTGGCTCGGAACTGGCTGGTTGATCCACACGGTCTCGGGTAGCCGGGGTGGCCGTGGCCGGCGGGCGAACCGTTCAGGGTGCGTGGCGTGGGCGCGGTCGAGGGTGGCCTCGCGGTGGGCCTGGACATCGTCGGCGGTGCCGAAGTGCACCGAAGCGGGCGTGTGGAACCCGATCCCGGAGTGGCGGTGGTCGTGGTTGTAGGCCGTGAAGAACCCCTCACAGAACGCCCGCGCGTGGGTCAGCGACCCGAACCGGTCCGGGAAATCGGAGCTGTACTTGAGCGGTCTTGAACTGCGCCTCGGAATAGGGATTGTCATTCGACGTTCGCGGCCGGGAACGCGACCGGTGGACGTTGAGATCGGCGAGGAGTTCGGCTACCTGCTTCGAGACCATCGCCCCGCCACGGTCCGCGTGGATCGCCCGGGGCGCGGTCCCGTTGCGCGCGATGGCGTCGGCGAGGAAATCCTTCGCGACCACGGCGTCCTCGCCGGCGGCGACGAGCCAGCCGGTCACATACCGGGAGTAGCTATCGAGGATCACGTAGAGCTTGTACCAGATGCCTTTCGCTGGTCCTTTCAACGCGGTGATGTCCCACGACCAGACCTCGTCCGGGCCGGTCGCGGTCAGCTCCGGGCGGAGCCGCGGCGGGTGGGTCGCCTGGGCGCGGCGTTCCCGGGTCCGCCCGGCCGCGCGGGCGATGCGGTACATCGTCGACAGCGGGCACCCGTACCGGCCGGCGTCCAGCTCCCGCGTCTCCGAGCATTACGTTACCGAGGCTGACACTCGGCTTCGTGTGCCACCAAACCAGTGGATAAGTACAACACTTAGTACAATCGCAGAGCATTCTCCGGGGTTGCCCTGCCGGTCATATTCGGAATTTTGTTTACCAGTGATACCCCTAGTAAAGCGGAGATTGGTGCGGCCGTAATTTTGAGCATCATAGGCGTTCCTTTCCTGGTGATAGGCATCATGGCGGGCAGGTAGATTGACCTGCAGTTCAAGCTTGCCGCCAACATTGAGCGTTACTTGCCCTGATCGCAAACTGCCTTCGGCGATCATCCTCTGGCCAAGGAGGCTGCGAGCGATCCCCAAAATACGTTCCGCCCTGGAGCCCCAGGAGCGTGCTGCTCTACCGTCACATCGACGTTGACGCCTGACTCGCCGAGCATCTGCGGCTGGCCGGCGCGAACGCGGCTTTGGCTGTGGAAACTCATCCGCCGCCGACCGCGCGGCCTTCAAAGCGCGCTACTCGGGGGGTTGGCGACTTCTCTTCGGAGGCGGGTGAAGAGCATGTCGACCTCGTCGGGTGGGGCGTCGCGGTAGGTGGACCAGGCATCGAGGATCTTTTCGGCACCGAGGATCATGGTGTCGGGTAGGCCTGCGGCGCGTAGCGCGGCAGCGGCTTCGGCGAGTTCGGGTGACCATCGCCAGGCGCGGGCGGCGACGGAGGGAAGATAGTCGGGTTCGGCGAGGATGGGTCGGCTGCGTCGGCGTCCTTCTTCGGTGAGGGCGTCGGCGACGCCGTAGTGGTCGGCGAGGGCGTGGGCGAGTCCGGCGAGGGCGCGGCTGGCTTTCTGGAACACGGCTTGTGCGGTCTTGAGAGCCGAGGCTGCGCCGAGGCGGGTGGAGATCGGCTTCGCTTCCAGGGCCGATCCGGCGAAGAGGTTCACGACGGTGGTGGTGTCTTCGGGGGCGCCGGCGAGGTAGAGGCGGGTGGTGCCGGGTTCGGTGGGTGGTGGTCCGATGATCGAGCCGTCGACGAGGCGGACGCCCGCGGCGGTGAACGCCTCGCCGATCGAGGTCATCCGTTCAGGGGTGATCGCGTCGGCTTCGACGAAGAGCCCTCGATGGAAACCGGCTGCGAGCACTTCTGCGGCCACCTGGTCGGCGAACTGCGGTGGACACAGGGAGATCACGATGTCCACGTCGCGGACAAGCTCGGGGAGGTCCCGGGCCGGCTGGAATCCGGCGGCCGTGGCACGGTCCGCCGTTGCGGCGCTGCGTCCGTCCGGCAGCCACAGCACACGGGCAGCCAAGGTGTCCTGTCGGCCGACCGCTGCTCCCATCGCCCCCGGATGCAGCAGGCCGACGGTCGGTTGCGGCAGGCTCATCGGGCTGCGGTGTCGCCGGTGCGGCCAGACGCGTCGACGGTGCTGGCGCAGATGGTGAGGATTTCCTCGCGGAGATGCTGGGCGGGGCGTAGTTGCTGGTAGTCGGGGCGGTCGGTCATGGTCGCGAGTTGTCGGTGGCGGCGCAGGACGCTGTCGGTGGGGCGGCGGGTGGCCGTGTCGAGAACGATCCGTATGGTCTGCGGGCGGCGTGGGTGTTGATGTGGGTCGCGGCCTGCTGCTGGGTCCAGCCGCGCGAGGCGGTGGGCGATGCGGGGGCGCAGCTTGAAGCGGCGAGGCCCGCGGCCCGCCGCTCACCGGCCTGCCGCCGGCTCGGCATGGTCTCTGGCCGCCGTCACGTCGTCCGATGGCCGTACCCTGCTCGAGCGGCATGGCGGTCGAACGCGGCCCGTCGGCCGTCGCAGGAGCCCCGCCTCGCAGGGCACCTCGGCACGGGCCGAAAATCATGGGTCATGACCCTGCCTGCTGCGGTGCGTGATGCCGTGGGCGCCTACCTGCTGGCGGTCGATGCCCTCTATCCCGATCTCGTGGAAGGCTTCTACGTGATCGGGTCCGCGGCCCTGGACGACTTCCGTCCCGGGGCCAGCGACATCGATTTCGTCGCCGTCACCACCACGGCCCCGGCCGACCAGCAGGTCGCGGCGCTGGCCCGCCTCCACGCCCACCTGTCCCGCCGCCCGCTGTTCGACGGGATCTACACCACCTGGCTCGACCTCGCCCAAGACCCAGGACAGCCATCGCCGGGACCGCATGCCCACGGCCGACGGTTCCATCCGCGCTGCGACCACCAACGCCACCCGGTCACCTGGCACAGCCTGGCCCGCCACGGCGCGGCCATCCGCGGCCCCAAGCCTGCCGAGATCGACATCGCGGCCAACCCGGCGGACCTCGCCCGCTGGACGCGCGGCAACCTCGACGGCTACTGGCGGCGATGGTGGCACCGCGGCTCCCGGCTAGCCATGCCCGCCGGCCTGGCCTGCCTCACCTCGTCCGGGTCGGCCTGGGGCGTGCTCGGTGTCAGCCGACTCCACCACACGCTCACCACCGGCGAGATCATCTCCAAGGCGGCGGCAGGAGAACACGCACGGACCACCTTCGAACCACGGTGGCATCGCATCATCGACGAATGCCTACGCATCCGGCGTGCCGATCATCGCCGGTCCCTCTACCGCAACCCCCTCACCCGACGGACCGACGCGCTGACCTTCGTAGACATGGTCCTCAACGACGTGTCCCGACCCACGGACACCGCCTAACCGCCCGCCGCGCCCTCAATCCACAGGTATTGACAGCTTCTCCCGTCCGCATCCTGGCTGCCGAAGCTGAGAGGCCCGGAGCGATCGACCGGTTGGCGGGCATCGCCCCAGTTCAGGGGCATCGGGCGGGACGAACAGTTTCTTCACTGTGATGGGAATGTCCGACGTCCTTTCTCGGACGATCGTGGTGACGGCAGGCCTTGCTCTTCGTAGTACCGCAATGAGCGCGGACTCACGCCTGTGCGCTTGGACAGCTCGCCGATCCGCATCCCTAAAAACCTACGCCCGCGTGCTCCAGGTTCAGACCGCCGACGAGTCATGGACACCGGCGGACACCGCCACGGCCGCCCGGGTTGCGGCCTGGTCCCGCGACTGAGCACGTTCGTCTGTACGCGCCTGGGCCCGGACCAGCTGGCGTACCTCGCCCAGAAGCGGCAGTGGTGATCAGGTCTTTCTGCTCTGGCCGGACTCGTCCGATCAGCAGGCGCGCACGAACCTGCGCCATGTCCTGCCCTGCGGCGGATCGTCACGCCTCGCACACCGCGTGACGATCGCAGGCGGACGGCGATTACCGCACGGTTTGAACAGCAGCACTCTGCCAGTCACAGGAGCTTTAGTTGTGCGCTGCGTTCACCGCCGCGGGTCGGGCGGCGGCGCGGGCGTGGCCGGGATTCAGGTCCGGCCGCGCCCGCGCCAGGTGTCACCGGGTGAGCGCGCGCAGTGCGGTGAGGGCCTCCTCGGGGCCGACACGCCAGCGGTAGTCGGCCGAGATCGACCTGAACCGGATCACGGCGTCGGTGTCGACCACGAAGGCGGCGGCGGCGGGCAGCTCGTGGCTGTCGTCCCCGTTGACCTCGGTCAGGTCGATGCCGAGCGCCTTCTGCGCGGTGGTTGAACCGTCGGCCTGGCGAAACACCAGCCCGTAGGCGCGAGCGACGGTGTTCCGGAGATCGCTGAGGATGGTGAAGCCGAGGCCTTCCTTCTCGGCGAACGACAGCGAGTTGTCGGGTGTCTGGGGGGACACGGCGACCAGAGTGGCACCGGCCGCCTCGATCTCGCCGAGTGCGGCCTGAAACGCGCGCAACTGCAGGTTGCAGTAGGGGCACCAGGCGCCTCGGTAGAACACCAGCACCACGGGGCCCGCGGCCAGCAGCTCGGTGAGCGCCCGGCTCGTGCCATGGATGTCTGGCAGGGCGAAGTCGGGCGCCGTGGTCCCGACGGCCGGGGCGGCGGAACCGACGCCGTCGGCGGCCATCGCCGCCGCGTCGTTGTCGAAGGGGGCCAGCGCCTCGACGCCGTACGCATCGTGAAGCTGGGACCGTAGGGCGACCGTCGCGTCGGTCAGGGACGTGGACTCGGTCTGAGGTGTGGACATGCCTCCACGCTAGAAAGCCACCGCGAGTTTATCCATACGAGAAAAGCTCAATAACTTAGCCGATCGGCTCATCCGGAAGGCGAACTCGATAGTATCGGACAGTGGATACCCCGGCCGACCCGCTCGCCGACGTGTTGCAGCTCGCCCGCGTCCGCGGCGCCGTGCTCGCCCAGCTCGTCGCGCACGAGCCGTGGGGCGTCGAGGTCGATCCGCAGCCGGGCGCGACCTTCCATGCGGTGTTGGCCGGATCGTGCTGGCTGCGCACGGCGGGTGCCACCCCGCGCAGGCTCATGCCGGGTGACGTTGTCCTGCTGCCGACCAACCTCAGCCATGTCCTGGCCAGCGGCCCGACGACCGCGGCGATGGCGCTGACTCAGGCGGCGAAGATCGGTCTGCGCGCCGACGAGGGGGTCGTCGAGCTGCCGGGCGACGGCGCGGTCACCCGCATCCTGTGCGCGTCGTACGACTACGACCACGAGGTCGCCCAGCCGCTGATGTCGCTGCTGCCCCGCGTGCTGCACCTCGCCGCCGGTGACCCGGCCGACGACGGCGCGGTCGCCACCGCCCTGGCGTTGCTGCGCTACGAGCTCAACGGTGTGCCTCCCGGCTCGCGTGCGGTCGTGGCCCGGCTGCTCGACGTGCTGCTCGTCCACGTCGTCCGGGCCTGGCTGCGCGCCCGGCCGGCGGGTGAGGGCTCGTGGCTGCGTGCGCTGCACGACCCCGTCACCGCGCGGGCACTCTCCCTGCTCCACGAGGTGCCGCAGCGAGCCTGGACCGTCAACGACCTGGCGGCCGAGGTACATGTCTCCCGGGCCACGCTGACCCGCCGTTTCACCGAGCTCGTCGGAGAACCGCCGCTGACCTACCTGACCCGGTGGCGGATGGACGTCGCCGCGCAGCGGCTACGCGAGACCGACGATCCCGTCGCCGCCATCGGGGCCGCGGTCGGCTACGCCAGCGAGCACGCCTTCTCCCGTGCGTTCAGCCGCGCACGGGGCGAGCCACCACGGCGCTACCGGGTCTACGCCCGAACCGCCGCTGCCGCGAGCGGTTCGTAGCGGCGCCCCGCCAGCTCGCGGGCGTGCACGAAGACGCCGGCGTGTTCAGCCAGCCGGCTCGGAGGCGTTGCGGCGGGCCCGGAAGGACGCGCTTTTGGCGCGGTTCCCGCACGCGGCCATGTCGCACCAGCGCCTCGAGGTGTTGCGGGAACTGTCGACGAAGACCCATCGGCAGTCCGTGCCCCGGCAGGCCTTGAGCCGGGGCCAGCCGGGTCGAGCCGTGGCGCGCAGAAGCGCCGTGACGGTGGCGGCACAGACGTCGCGAACGAGGCCGTTGGGGCCGTCGGCGAGCAGGGACGGGCTGCCGCGCAGATCCGGGCGCAGGGTGAGACGGTCGAGTCCGACCGCGTCGACCCGGACGTCGATGCCGTTGTTGCGCAGTGCGAGGCCGCGGACCACGGCCCGCAGGGCGCGAAGCGTCACCAGGTCCTCGGCGGCGTCGGATCGTCCGGCTTCCAGGTCGGTCGGCGCGTCCAGGCCTGCCCACCAGGCCCGCATCGCGGACGAATCGGCGAGTTCGTCGTGCTCCCCGTGCCCGGTGTTCGCCACCGCCACGAGGAGCTCCTCGGCTGAGAGGCCTGGCCAACCCGGCTCCTGCGTCACCTAACCACCGTACGAGGTTAACCAGTTGACGGCCTAGGTAACCGGTGTAACCGTTACTACGGTTACGCCACCGGCGGGTGGCGCCAGGAGAGCAACATCCGCTCGACGACCTGACGGGTCGCACCACCGGCGAACCCCCGGCCAGGGCCGAAGTCCACGCCGGTGCGTGTCGACGTCACGAGAAAGTGTCATGATCATGTCTTTGTGCTGTGTCCCGGTGTCCGGGGCCGAAGCGGCGAGGCTGGTGCCGATCCTGCACGACGCCGAGGAGGACGACGGGCGCATCCGGGCCGCGATGCGTGATCCCGCCTGCCAGACGTACGCGGCGTTCGTCGACGAGCAGGCGGTCGGGGCGGCGGTCGTGCGCTGGGGCGAGCCGGAGCCGGCCGAGATCCTGTACCTCGCGGTCGTGGCCGGCGAGCGAGGGAACGGCTACGGCAGGCAGATCGTCGCCGCGATACAGGCCGAGCTGCCCACCCACGGCCGGACACTCCTGGTCGGAACGGCGAACTCCGCGCTCGACAACATCGCCTTCTACCAGAGGTGCGGGTTTCGCATGCACGCGGTGAAACCCGACTACTTCGCCTACATCCAACCCCCGCTCCGCGAGCAGGGGATCGTCCTGCGCGACATGATCGTGTTCGCCTACGACCTGGGCGTCATGCCGCCGCTGGCGTACCCGGTTGTGCTCGCTTCTCCGACCGTCGGCGAACCGCAGGCCTTAGCCCTGGAGGTCCCTGTGCCACAACGTCCTGACGGGCGGCCGCTGTTCTGCGACGTCGCCCTTGCCGAGCGTATCGAGCGGGTCGAAGCCCAGCTCATCACCGAAAGCAGCGAGGCGTCCCGCCGCCGCCGACCGGGTGCAACCGGCTTCGCCACGCCCCTTGCCGGCGGCGTGGCGAGCTATGCCGACGAGGGCTCACCGCTGAACAAGGTCGCCGGGCTCGGCTTCGCCGGAGCGCCCGAGGCGGCCGACCTCGACGAGGTCGAGCGGGCGTTCGCGGCCTGTGGCGCCCCGGTCCAGGTCGAGCTGGCCCATCTCGCCGACCCGACGGTCGGCGAGCTGCTGACCGGCCGCGGTTACCGGCTCGTGTCGTTCGAAAACGTGCTCGGCTGTGTCCTGGCCGGCCGCCCGGAACAGGCGAGGCCACCGGGCGTCGAGGTCCGGCCGAGCGGCGACGACGAGTTCGAGCTGTGGCTCGACGTCGTCGCCGACGGCTTCGCCCACCCCGACACGCAGGGGGTGCCCTCGCACGAGGACTTCCCGCGCGAGGTACTCGTGGACGCCGTGCGCGACATGGCGGCGGCCGGTGTCCGACGTTACCTCGCGTTGTGTGACGGATCGGTCGCCGGTGGCGCCAGCATGCGTACGGCCGACGGCGTCGCGCAGCTCACCGGCGCGGCGACGGCGCCCGCGCACCGGCGTCGCGGCGTGCAGTCGGCGCTGCTGGCAGCCCGGCTCGCCGACGCGGTCACCGCCGGCTGCGACATCGCGGTCGTCACCACCCAACCCGGCTCCACGTCCCAGCAGAACGCGCAGCGCCAGGGATTCGACCTGCTCTACACCCGGGCCGTGCTGGTGAAGCGCACCTGAACAGCTGGTCGGGTGGTCCACGGACCGTCCGGGTGAGCGGTGACCCCCTCCTTCCCCATGTGCCCGCGCGTGCGAAGCGCCATCAGCCCGAAAGCGCTCCACGTTCCATGTCAGGGCGTCGGGAAACGACCACGCCACGACCTACCCGGCCGGCGCCGTCGCGCGACGCCTGCGGCTGCCCTTGCCTGGTGAGGTTCATCGCGGGAGCGGAGATCGACGAGGCCCGCCTGGCCGCGATCTGCGATCGGTACGGGATCGCCGAACTCCAGCTGTTCGGCTCTCAGGCCCCCGCCACCGCAATCCGCACCGGCCAGCGCCCGCTGCTCGCGACAACGCCTATCGCCCTGTGCGGGGCGGTCCCGCGAGTAGCCCGGCTTCCTGACATGTGCTGACCATCGGGCTTCGCCATGAAGCCCCTTCACCGAGACGACCATCGTCCCGATGGAGCACACCGCTCAGCACACGCGGAAGCCCGCGCCGGCCAGCATGGTGATCATGTCGTTGCAATCCTTCAGGTGGTCCTGCATCAGACAGTCCCCATGCCGTGGAGCACCGTATATTTCGGATTTGTGGTGGTAGCGGTAGGCGACGACGGCCTTGACGGCGCGGGGGCAGCGTGAAATTTCGGGGTGGCTTGCCGGCGCGGCCGCGTCCTCTGCCCGCGTGATCGTCGACCGGGGGCGGATAGCGGCGGCCCTTCCCGGCTACAAGCTGGGCGCGCAGCTCGGAGTCGGGGGCTTTGGTCTCGTAGTCGCGGGCCGGCATCGTCGGCTCCGACGCCAGGTCGCGATCAAGGTAGTGCCATCAGAGGCAGACGATGCATCCGCCTTCGTTGCCGAGGCCCGGCTACTCGCAGGCCTCGACCATCCGCACATCGTGCGCGTCTACGACTACCTGGAGTCCGATGGTCTCGGATTCATCGTGATGGAATTACTCGACGGCGGAACACTGACCCGGCGCCAGCAGGCGGGTATCAGCCCGCCGCAGGCGTGCGCCGTGGGCCTGGCGGTCGCCGCCGCGCTGGCGTACGTGCACGAGCGTGGAGTGCTGCACCGGGACATCAAGGCGGCCAATGTGCTGTTCGACAGCGCGGGTCTCGCGAAGGTCACCGATTTCGGGATTGCCCGACTGTTCGCCGGAAGCGGGGTAACCGGCACTGCACGCGGGGCTGGCACTCCGGCGTACATGGCGCCGGAACAGATCCGTGGTGGGCGCCTCGGCCCGACCGCCGACCTGTATGCCCTGGGGACCCTGCTCTACCAGATGCTGACCGGTGCCACCCCGTTCGACCCGTCTCTGCCGCTGCCGCAACTGTGGGCCCAGCATCTGTCCGTCGCGCCCGCGCCGCCCATCGGCACGCCCGCCCCCTTGGCCGACGTCATTCTGCGCGCTCTGGCAAAGGATCCCACCGATCGTCAGCCCGACGCCGACGCGTTCGCCCGTGACCTGGCTGCTGCAGCGGTCGACGTCTATGGGCCGCGCTGGCTGGTCTCGACCGGCCTCTCCCTACACCTGGGGGAGGAGATCCGCCGCATCGCGGCGCCCACCCTCGCTGAGCTTTCACCCTCCGTCCTGTCCGTCGCTGTGCGATCGGACTGTCTCGGAGAAACCTCCTCCTGGCAATCCACACACGCTGCAGATCACGAGTCGGTCTCATCACCCCCACGCCCCACGCCACACCATGATCTACGGACTGTCGACCGCTCAACCTCCATCGGCGCGGGGTCGATACCGGCCCAGCGTCACAGGGGACGACACGTTCCCCGACCGCCCGCACGGCGACGGGCCCGCCAGCTTCAGATACTCGTGCCGATCACCCTGGTGCTCGTAGCCGCCATCGCGGCCGTTTTGCTGACCACCCGGGCACCAGGCCCCCCTGCCGCAGGCACAGGCCCGCGGACAACGGCCAGCTCAGCAGCCCCAGGTTCCACCCCGGCCGCCTTTCGCGGGCTCACTCTCTCCGGATTCTCCGACGCGGTGTCCTCGGTGGCGTTCTCTCCGGACGGCCACACCCTTGCCGGCGGCAGCTGGGACACAACCGTACGACTCTGGGACGTGACCCATCGCGATCAACCGGCGCCCATCGGCAAGCCCCTGACCGGGCACAGCCTTTATGTCACTTCGGTGACGTTCTCCCCAGACGGTCGGACCTTGGCCGTCGGAGGTTGGGACAAAACAGTCCAGCTCTGGGATATGAATAATCGCAACCACCCCGAACTCCTTGGCCATCCCCTCACTGGAGCCGCTGGCCAGGTAAACTCGGTTGCCTTCTCTCCGGATGGACGGACCCTCGCCGTCGGCGGCTGGGGCCGAATGATTCAGCTGTGGGATCTTGCGGACCGCACCCATCCCCTACCCCTCGGCCAGCTTCTGGTAGCCGGCGGCGTGGCCTCCGTCGGATTTTCGCCAGATGGCCGCACCCTGGCCGGCGGCGGCGCCGACGGGGTCCTGCGATTGTGGGACCTGACTGATCGCACACGTCCCACGGTCCTTGGCAGGCCTCTGACCGCCGAGTTCAAGGCACTGACTGCACTGGCCTTCTCGCCCGACGGACACACTCTGGCGACCGCAGGATTCGATGACATAGCGCACCTGTGGGACCTGACCGATCGCACTCGACCGACCGACCTCGGCAAGATGCCAACCAGCAAAGGCGAATCGTCTGCCACGATCACTTTTTCTCCGAACGGACGTACGCTGGCCAGCACCGAAAGATGGGGAACCGTGCAGCTGGCGGACGCGGTCAGCCGCGCTGTGTCCGCGCCCCTGAGGGGACACTCAGACACCGTCAACTCGGTTGCGTTTTCCCCCGACGGACGGACGCTGGCCAGCGGCAGCGGAGACCGAACAATACGACTGTGGGATGTCACCGACCCAGCACGACCAGCAGCGATCGGGTAGCAACCCGCGGCCGGGAGTGTCCGACTATCGGTGTATCGGTCGTGGCGGTTGGTGATGGGTTGGTGGTGGTCGGGGTCAGGCGGCCCTCGAAGGTGCTCGCCAGGGCGTTGAGGGCGGGCTTCATGCCCGCCTTCCCGCAATGCAACAGACCCGCGGCAACCCGCCGTTCTGCCGACGCGGCCCAGCCGTCCGTGGTCCGGGTGAAGGTCAACGCCCGTGGCCGCATTCCGCGCGCGGCGGCCATCAGACCGTTCGTCCGTCGCACATCGACATGCCGCCGCAGCAGATCCCGACAGGGTTCTGGTCCGGATCCCTGCCCGTGATCGTTTGAAGGTATAGTGACTATCGCGATTGCCGATTGAGGGGGCAGCACGAACCTGCCACGGATGCGGAAGCGTCTTCTGCGCAGCTCCGGCCCGCGGTTGACCGAATTCGCGGCCGCCTCGAATTTCTTCGCGCCGTTCATCGAGCCAACCCGATCTCGACGCCGTTTCGGAGGAGTGCACGCCTTGTTCAGGAAGGCCCGGAACCGTTCGGCCCCCAGTCCCCAAGCCTCGGCGACCCGAGCGTTCGCTCTGCTGCGCGAGACGATGCGGACCGGTGGTGCTCGCGCGCTCAACACCGCGATCGATCTGCTCCGACAAGCCGTGGACGCCACCCCCGCCGACGACCCCGGCCGCGCCGCGATGCTGTCCGATCTCTCAGGCGCCTTACAGGTCCGGTTCGAGCGGGCCGGGCGGCTGGTTGACCTCGACGATGCGATTGAGATCGGCCGGCTGGCAGCGAACGCCGTCCCCAGGGGCCACCCTGACCGCGCCGATTACCTGTTCAACCAGGGCGTCTCCTTGGCGGCCCGCTTCGGACAGATTGGGCAGCCGAGGGATCTCGATGATGCGATAGAGGTCTACCGGCAGGCGGTCGACGCCACCCCCGCCGATCACCCCGACCGCGGCGCGACGCTGTCGAACCTCGGCGCGGCCCTGCAGACCCGGTTCGAGCGGGTCGGGCAGCTGGCGGACCTTGAGGACGCGATCTCGGTCGGCCGGCAGGCGGCGAACGCCACCCCCCGCGATCACCCCGACCACGCCATGTGCCTGACGAACCTCGGCGCCGCCCTGCGCACCCGGTTCGAACGGCTTGAGCGGCCGGCAGACCTGAACGACGCGATCGCGGTCGGCCGGCAGGCGCTCGACGTCGCCCCCGCCGATCATCCCGGCCGCGCCGCGATGCTGTCCAACCTCGGTGTCGCACTGCAGGCCCGGTACGCGCTGGTCGGGCAGCAACGAGACCTTGACGACGCGATTGACGTCATCCGAAAGGTGGCGAACGCCACCCCTCGCGATCACCCCGACTACGCCCTGTACCTGTCGAACCTCGGGGCCGATCTGCGCACCCGGTTCGAGCGGGCCGGACAGCAGGCCGACCTCGAGGGTGCGATCGAACTCGGCCGGCAGGCGCTCGACGCGAGCCCCGCCGATCACCCGGACCGGGCCGCGATGCTGTCGAACCTCGGCGCGGCCCTGCTGACCCGGTTCGAGCGGGTCGGGCAGCTGGCGGACCTTGAGGACGCGATCGAGGTCGGTCGGCAGGCCATGAACGCCGTCCCCGGCGATCACCCCGGACGTGCGGGGTATCTGTCAAACCTCGGGATCGCCCTGCGCACGCGCTTCGAGCGCACGGGGCAGCGGAGCGACCAGGACGAGGCGATCGAGATCGGCCGGCAGGCGGTCGAGGCAACCCCTGCTGATCATCCGTATCGCGCCGCGACGTTGTCCAATCTCGGCGCCGCGCTGCAAGCCCGGTTTGAGCGGGTCGGGCAGCGGGCCGACCTGGATGATGCGGTGGAGATCGGCCGGCAGGCGGTCGCCGCCCCGCTCGGTGACGACTTCCTCCGGGCCACGGCGCGGGCCAACCTGGCAATCGCCCTGCGTCTCCGGTTCGAGTGGGCCGGGTGGGCGGCGGACCTGGACGAGGCGATCGCCGTCGGCCGGGAGGCGGTGAACGCCGTCCCCGGCGACCACCCCTTCGCGGCCGGGATCCTGTCCAACCTCGGAAACGCCCTGCGTAACCAGTACGAGCGGGCCGGGCGGGCGGCGGACCTGGACGAGGCGATCGCGGTGGGCCGGCAGGCGCTCGACGCAACTCCCACCGGTCACCCCGAACGCGCCGCGCGGCTGAGCAACCTCGGTCTCGTCCTGCGTCTTCGGTTCGAGCGGGTGGGGCGGGCGGCTGACCTGGACGAGGCGATCGCCGTGGGCCGGGAGGCGGTGGACGCCGTCCCCGCCGACCACCCCGCCCGGGCCGCGATGCTGTCCAACTTCGGACGAGCGCTGCGCCGCCGCTTCGAGCGGGTCGGGCGGGAGACGGACCTGGACGAGGCCATCGAGGTCGGACGGCAGGCCTTCGCGGTAGCGGCGGCGTCGCCGCGGGTCCGGACGGTGGCGGCACTCGGCTGGGCGGGCGCGGCCGCGGCTGGGGGCCGGTGGCTGGACGGGGTGGCGGGATTCGAGGCGGCCGTGGAAATGCTGGGACGGTTGGCGCCGCGCAGCCTCACTCGCGCCGATCAGGAGCACCTCGTGGCTCAGGTGGGTGACCTCGGCGCTGACGCGGCGGTGTGCTGTGTGCGCGCCGGCCTGGCCGGGCACGCGGTGGAGCTGTTCGAGCAGGGGCGGGGGGTACTGCTCGGGCAGGCGTTGGACACCCGCGCAGACGTGACCGTCCTCGCCGAACAGCATCCCGACGTCGCGACCCGGTTCGTCTCTCTGCGGGACGAGCTCGACTCGGTCGGCGAGTTCGCCGGCACTGGATACCCGACGCCACTGCCGGTCGCGCCGGGCGATCCTCTGACCATCGAGTCGGCCGGTGCGATCCGCTCGGAGGGCCGGCGTCGGCAGACGGCGGCCGCCGCGTTCGACGGGCTGGTGAAAGAAATCCGCGAGCTACCCGGGTTCGGCGGGTTCCTCCGGCCCTCGCCGGTCGCGGACCTCCAGGCGGCGACCGACGGCGACCCGGTGGTGGTGGTCGCGGTGTCCTCGTTCGGTTCGTACGCGCTGATCGTGACCGGCGACGCCATCGAGGTGGTGCCCCTGGCCGGACTGACCCCGGAGACGGTCACCGACCGGGTCATCGCCTTCACCGAGGCGTTCGCGGCCACCACGCCAGGCGCGACGCTGGAGCAGCGGCTCGAGGACACTCTCGGCTGGCTGTGGGACAGCATCGCCGGCCCGGTGTTGACGCGGCTGGGGATCACCGGTCCGCCGGCGGCGGGCGAGCCGTGGCCGCGCCTGTGGTGGTGCACCTCGGGGCTGCTGGCGTTCCTGCCGATACACGCCGCCGGGCAGAGCGCCAGCCGGTTCGGCCCGAGCCCGGCGACCGTGATCGATCGGGTGATCTCGTCCTACACGCCGACGATCCGGGCGCTGGCCTATGCGCGGCGGACGGGCCCGCCCCGCGACGGCGAGCCCGAGGGCGACGGGTACGACCGGGTCGGCGTGGGCGACGGCCGGCTGTTGGCGGTGGCGATGCCCGCGACGCCAGGCGAGGCCGATCTACCCGGCGCCGGGGATGAGGTCGAGGCGCTCCGGAAGCGGTTCGGTAGCCGGGTCGACGTCCTGACCGGGCCGGACGCGACCCGCCGAGCCGTCCTGGACGTGTTGCCCGGGGCGCGGTGGGCTCATTTCGCCTGCCACGGGACCGCTGAACTCAGCGACCCCTCGAACAGCCGGCTGCTCCTGGCCGACCACCAGACCCGGCCGTTGACCGTGGTCGAGGTGGCCCGGCTGCGTCTGCACGACGCCGAACTGGCGTTCCTGTCCGCCTGCGAAACCGCCCGTCCCGGCGCGCGGCTGACCGACGAGGCGATCCACCTGGCTTCAGCGTTCCAACTCGCGGGCTACCGGCATGTGATCGCCACCCTGTGGCCGGTCGGCGACCGGCCCGCCGTCGAGATCGCCGCCGACATCTACGCCCGCGTGGACGCCACCGGCGACGTCGCCGGCGCCGTCCACGCAGCGACTCGCGACCTGCGTCGCCGCTGGCCTGGCCGGCCGTCGGTGTGGGCGTCCCACGTGCACGCCGGCGCCTGACCAGGCCGCTGAGGCGACGCGACGAGGAGGCTGACGGTGGTAGTGCCGTCGATGTCGAGGGCTTTGTCGGGCTGGATCATGATGGGGATGGAAAACGACGTCGACGTACGGGGGAGACCATGGCCGGCGATGAAGACGGAGTGGTGGAGGCGGCTCGGGCGATCCGCCCTTACCTGGAAGCCCTGATCGGACCAGCCGCTGCGGGGGACGTGGATGCGGCGATCGTCGAGGCGTTCGCGGCCGACGCCGACGCCGACGCCTCGGCGATCGCGTCCCGGCTACGGCTCGTGCTGGACGCGGACGACGACACTGCCTGGTTCCTGGCCCAGGTACTGCACGACGCGCCCGACTACCGGCCGCCTTACGAGCAGCTCTTCATCAGCCGTGGGATCGGGGCGGCCGCCCCCGCTGGTGACCTCGCCCCGGTGGCCGCCGACCGCTACATCTGTCCGGCCGGCGACTTCGTCTGGTACCGGCCTGACCTTGGCACCTCGATCCCACCGTGCCCCACCACGGGTCACCTCCAGCCGCTGACCCGGAGCTGACCCGCCGATGCTGTCGGCGTTCTGGTCCTCGGTCGGGGGGAGACTCGCCGACCGGTGGGCCGCCATCTCCGCCCCAGCGCTGCTGTTCTGGCTCACCGGCCTGGCCGCCTGGTCCTACCACAGAGGTGGCTTGCACACCCTGACCGTGCAGACCCGCTGGCTCGACCGGCAAACCGGCGCCACCCAGATCGCCGCGATCGTGACCGTCCTGCTGGCCGTGGCCGCCTCCGCGCTGGTCGTGGAGCGGCTCACCACCCCTGTGCTGCGGCTGTTGGAGGGCTACTGGCCGAGGTGGACCGGTCCGCTCCGTCGGCGGCTCGCCTCCTGGCTGTCCGACCGGGCCGCCGCGGACGCCCCGGCGTGGCAGGCCGCCCACACGCTGGTCACAAACACGGCGACCCCCACCGTCGACCAACTCGCCATGTACGCCCGGTTGGAACGCCGCCGCCGACGCCGCCCCTCGGCTCCCGGCTACTTTCTACCCACCCCGATCGGGAACATCCTGCGCGCCGCCGAACGCCGGCCCATCGACAAGTACGGCCTCGACACCGTCCTCTTATGGCCTCGCCTGTGGCCGGCTCTCCCCGAGACCACCCGCGCCGACCTGCTGGCGGCCCGCGCCGCGCTCAACAACGCCGTGGCCGCGACCCTCTGGGGCATCCTGCTGTGCGCCTTCACTCCTTTCACGCCGCTCGTGATCCCGGTCGGTCTCGGACTCGCCCTCACCACCGTGACCGCCGTGATACCCGGGCGAGCGCAGGTGTTCGGCGACCTCATCGAGGCTGCCTACGACCAACACCGCACCATCCTCTACGAGCAGACCCGCTGGCCGCTGCCCACCAATCCCCACGACGAGCGCGAGCGAGGACAAGCTCTCACCGCGTATCTGTGGCGCGGCTCCGACAACACCACCCCCACCTTCACTGTCGCTCCCTGATGGCGGGTGAACCCGATCGGCGGGAACAGGATGTCCGCCTGCTCGACCTCGTCGTCGACGGTTTGCGAACGCCCCGCACTGATGAGTCGGCAGCGGACGATCGAGCGGTGTTCCGGTGTTCCGGTGCCCCGACGCCCCCGGCGGGTCGGCGGTCCGGCTCAGGGCAGGTTCACCATGGCAGGTTCCCAAACCGGTCGATGAACTGTCCCGTCGGCCCGTCCGGGCCAATCGTCGCGAGGGTCACGATGGACTCGGCGCCCGCGGCGATGCTGTGTCCGAGGCCGCCGGTGAAGTCGGTTGCGGTCTGCCCGGGGTCGGCGGCGTTGACCTTCACGTCCTTCATTTCCCTGGCGTACTGTGCCGTGAGCATTGTGACCGCGGCCTTCGAGGCGGAGTAGAGGGGCAGGGCGTACTGGGACTCGATCCGCGCCGGGTCCTGGGTCAAGCCGAAGGAACCCATCCCACTGGACACGTTGACGATGACCGGGTTCGACGACTTGCGCAGCAGCGGGAGGAACGCGTGTGTGACGCGCACGATCCCGATGACGTTCACGTCGAGCACGGCGCTCACGTCGGCTGCGGTGTACTCCTCGACGGGGCCGACCCGGCCGAGGACGCCGGCGTTGTTGACGAGGACGTCGATCATTCCCTCGTGCGCGGCGACGTCGGCGGCCGCAGCTTCGACCGAGGCATCGTCGGTCACGTCGATCTGGACGAACCGGGCGCCGAGCGACCCGGCCGCAGCCGAGGCATCGTCGGTCACGTCGATCTGGACGAACCGGGCGCCGAGCGACCCGGCCGCAGCCCGGCCGCGTTCAGGGTCGCGGGCACCGATGAGGACGGTGTGCCCCGTCTCGACGAGGCGACGAGCGGTTTCCAGACCGAGAGACTTGTTGGCCCCCGTGATGAACGTGGTGGTCATGCTGACTCCTCCTGACTCCGAACGGCATCGTCGTGCGCTGTTCACGGACTCGATGCTGAGCCCCCGGGAGGCAGCCTGGTCCACCGGACGAGGCGGAACTCGGGTCCTCATCCCTGAGGCGACATCCTCTGGACACCGATGGCGGCAAGGAAATCGAGTCTGCTGCGGGCGTCGGTGTCCGGCTGCGGTGTGTACACCACCAGGCGTAGGTTCGTGTCCTGGGTGGTGAGGACGCCGGTGTTCAAGGCGATGTCTCCGACGTCCGGGTGTTCGACCAGTTTGTGCGAGCTCTCGTGGCCACCGACCGATCGGCGGCTCCACAACTGGCAGAACCGTGGGCTACGGTTCAACCTCGAGATCAGCGTCGCGACGTCGGGATCGTCGGGATACCGGCTCGTGGTAGCGCGCAGGTCGGCGACGATGGACTCCTCGAACGCCACCTGCTCGGCTGAGCTCTGCCGGACCCGGGGCAGCTCGCCCAGGAACTGCCAGACCAGGACGTTCCGGTCTCCCATGTCACGGACCGTCGGATCGCCGAATGTGGCCGCGAACAGCGGATTCCAGTGCAGCAACTGCCAGGTGGCGTCGTGGATCGCCAGCGGATTGCCGGCGAGCTGGTCCACGATCCGGTACAGGCTTCCCGGGATCATCCGTGGAACCCGGCTCGGGTCCGCGGCGTGACCGGCCATGCGTAGAAGGTGCGCATGCTCGTCGTCGGACAGGTGCAGGGCGCGAGCCAGAGCGGAACAGACCTGCGCCGAGGGGGTTGGCACCCGTCCCTGCTCGAGTCGGACCACGTACTCGACCGAGATGCCGGCCAGCGTCGCCAGCTCCGCGCGTCGCAGACCGGGAACCCGACGGGGCGAGCCGTGCGCGAAGCCCACCGCCGCGGGGTCCAGCCGGTCCCGCCACGCCCGCAGCGCGGCACCAAGTTGATCCATGCCCACCATCTTCCCGGACCTCTCGCACCACCGGGTGATACGCGCTACACCATGCACGCCTTCCGCCACGCCGCACAATCCACCGAAATGCACGCCCATGTTCACCACAGCAGCCGAGTTCGCCGCCCGCCTGCGGGAACTCGGCCTGCCCCTGACCACCCGGTTCAGAAAGACGTACCCGCCCTTGCCACTCTCACCCGGACCGGTGAGCACTCCGGCCAGGCCAGGGCTGCCTCCTGGTCACACCCCCCACCCACCCCAACGCTCCCACTCCCGGCATCGGAGGGGTAGCTACCAGGTGGACGCCGGCGGTCACGCCTGGTTCGACGTGGATCGGTGGCAGGTGTGCACGGATCGTCGCTACGGCCGGCTGAAGGCCCGCCCCCGCGCCGTCCTGTCGGACTACGACCAAGACCACCGGGTAAACCAAGCTAGGTCGTGCTGAGGATACACATTCGCCTTTGCCCGGTGTTCGCTCTAGGGACGCATGTGTCCGGAACGTCGAGGAGGGAACAGCTCATGCCTACGTCTTCCGCGGTCCATCATGGTCCAATCGCCAGCATCAACCCATATAATAACGAAATTATGTGCGAGTTCCCGCCGATGTGCGAGCAGGCCGTCGACCACGCGGTCCGAGAGGCACACCAGGCATTTCAGTCCTGGCGCGGTACCAGCGTTGACGAACGGGCCGCGCTGGTCGGTCGAGCCGCGCAGCTGGTGCGTGAGCGCACCGAGCACCTGGCCCGGCTGGTGACGCTTGAGATGGGCAAGCTCATCCGGCACAGCCGCGTCGAGATTGACCTTTCCGCGCGGATCCTGCAGTACTACGCCGACACGGCCTCCGTGCTGCTCGCCGACGAGCCGCTGGATTTCAAGGATGGTTCGGCCGCTATCATCAATGATCCGCTTGGGGTGATCCTTGGCGTCCAGCCCTGGAACTTCCCGGTTTACCAGACCGTCCGGTTCGCGGCGCCCAACCTGGTGTTGGGGAACACCGTTCTGCTCAAGCCCGCAAGTAATACGCCACAGTCGGCGCTAGCCGTCGAGGAGCTGTTCGCCGACGCGGGCGCGCCGCGAGGCGTGTACACCACCATCCTGGTTCCCGGCCGCGAGGTCTACCGGGTGATCGAGTCTGATGTCGTTCGGGGCGCATCGCTGACCGGAAGCGACCGGGCCGGTGTCAGCGTCGGTGAGACCGCTGGCCGAAACGTCAAGAAGAGCGTCCTCGAGCTGGGCGGCAGCGACCCGTTCATCGTGCTCGATGACAACAACCTTGACCGCACCGTCGAAGCGGCCCTGGTCGGCCGGCTGCACAACATGGGGCAAAGCTGCGTGAGCGCTAAGCGGGTGATCGTGATATCCGGGGTATTCGACCGGTTTGTGACCGCGCTGGCCGGACGGATGCGCGAGCTGGTTCCAGGCGACCCCGTCGACGAGGCCACCACGCTGGCACCGGTGTGCTCTGAGCAGGCCGCCCGGACGCTGGTGGACCAGGTCCGCGACGCGCTGGACAAGGGAGCGAGCGCGGTCGTCGGCGGCGGGCGCGTCGACCGCCCTGGAGCGTTCGTGCAACCCACGGTCCTCGTCGGCGTCACGCCGAAGATGCGCGCCTTTCGCGAGGAGCTGTTCGGACCGATCGCGGTCGTCTATCGGGTACAAGACGATGACGAGGCGGTCTCCTTGGCGAACGACTCGCCTTACGGTCTCGGCGGTGCGGTGTTCAGCAGCGACATCTCCCGGGCGCGTGCGGTCGCCAGCCGGATCGAGAGCGGGATGGTGTGGATTAACCATCCGACGTCATCCGAGCCGGAACTGCCCTTCGGCGGCATCAAGCGGTCCGGCTACGGCCGGGAGTTGTCCCACCTCGGCATCAAGGAGTTCGCCAACCAGAAGCTGATCGTGACGATGGGGACGGACGCGCCGATCACCGACGCTCTGGGCTGATGCCCGCCTCGGGCGGTGGTGGGGATCCCATGTTGGACACCGCTGGGCCAGCGGCACGGCCGCGTTCGGCCGATTACCCGTGCGTGGCCCAGCGAATGTGGTCGAGCGTCAGGGGGTCAGGACCACCTTGACGCACTCGTCTTCCTTGTTCTTGAACGTGGCGAATCCCTCGGGGGCGTTGTCGAGGCTGAGACGGTGCGTGATGACGAAGCTCGGATCAATCTGACCGGCGCGGATCCGGTCGAGCAGTGGCCGCAGGTAGCGCTGCACGTGGCACTGGCCCGCCCGCAACGTCAGTCCCCGGTTCATCAAAGATCCTATCGGGAACTTGTCGACCAGGCCGCCGTAGACACCGATGACGGAGACGATGCCGCCGTTCTTACAGTTCCGGATGGCCTCGCGAAGGGCGAACGGCCGGTCACTCTCCAGCCCCGTGACCTGCTTCGCCCGGTCATAGGAGTAGGCGGCCGGCGAGGCGTGGTGCGCCTCCAGGCCGACGGCGTCGATGCAGGCGTCGGGTCCGCGTCCGCCGGTCATCTCGAGCAGCGCTTCGCGGACGTCCGTCTCCTCGTAGTTGATGACTTCCGCCCCTGCCTTGTCGCGGGCCATTGCCAGCCGGTAGGGGAAGCGGTCGATGGCGATGACCCGCTCGGCGCCGAGCAGGTAGGCGCTGGCGATGGCGAACTGGCCGACGGGCCCGGCTCCCCAGACGGCGATGACGTCGCCGGGGGTGATGTCGCAGAACTCGGCCCCCATGTACCCGGTGGGCAGGATGTCGGAGAGGAACAGCACGCGCTCGTCCGGCAGGTCGTCCTCGATCTTGATGGGGCCGACGTCGGCGAACGGCACCCGGGCGTACTCGGCCTGCCCGCCGGGGTAGCCGCCGAGCATGTGGGAGTATCCGAAGATGCCGGCGGGGGCGTGTCCGAGGATTTTCTCCGCCAGCGCGGCGTTCGGATTCGAGTTCTCGCACACCGAGTAGTCGCCCGCGAGGCAGGTGTTGCACCGTCCGCACGCGATGGGGAACGGCACGACGACCCGGTCACCGACGCTGAGGTTCTCGACCCCTCGGCCCACGTCGACGACCTCACCCATGAATTCGTGCCCCAGTACGTCCCCCTTCTTCATCGTGGGCACGAATCCGTTGTAGAGATGCAGATCGGATCCGCAGATGGCGGTCTTGGTGATCCGAACGATCGCGTCGCGGCTGTTGAGAATCTTCGGCTCGGGTACCTGGACGACCTCAACCTCGCCCCGACCGAGCCAACAGTTCGCTCGCATGAATCAGCCCTCCGACAATTCAGGATGGTAGCGCTGGCTCTTTTTGGCGGTTATGCTGGCCCTCGACGAAAAACCGGGTGGCGAGGCCAGCCGAACGCACGATCAGCCGAGCGGTTGGGCTGGGTGCTGCCCGAGCAGATGCACGGCGTTGCGGGCTCCGGTCGGACTGCCTTCCGAACGGACGACCTCACCGGTCTCCATCAGCTGCTTGAAACGCCGCAGATCGTCGGTGATCTGCTGGCTCGGCTCCTCGCCGAGCAGCTTCGCCACCGCGTACCCCGGCGTGCCCCCGGGAATGTCGTATTGCAGGTCGACATGGACCTCGGTCCCACGATCGCCCGGTGCCGGCAGGAAGCGCACCGTCCCGGCGTTGTGGACTTTCGAGCCCTTCACCGACCGCCAGGCGATCAACTCGTCCGGACGGTCGTCGACGATCTCCGCATCCCATTCGACCTTCGTACCGGCGGGCCCCTTCGCCTTCCAGTGCGAGGTGCCGTTGGTCGTGTGCACCGAGTCGAGGTGGTACATGAACGACGGCAACGCATCGAAGTCATGCCACTGGCGGTACAGATCCTCGGGCGTGCGGCGGACCGTGGTGGTCGCCCGCGCCCGCGCCGTGTGCCCGGACACGCGTCGTGGGCCGGCATGACGCCGGGCGGCGATCACATCGAGTACCGTCACGCCGATGACCGAACCGGTGGCGAAGAGCAGTCGGGCCAGGCGCGTCGGCTCGTAGCGGTGCCGATAGACACCGGCGGTCAGCAGCGACAGATCGATGGCATCGCCCCCGACCCGTCCCCACAGCCAACGGCCCGGACGTTCGTCCCCGAAGATTCCGATGCCGGCCGCCAGCTCGCGCGCACCACACAGGGTCCGCGAGATGAACCGGTTCGTCGCCGAGTTGTCGACCCCGACGATTCGAGTGATCGCCCCCGGGGTGGCGATCTCGGCCGTGCCCAGTCCGACACTGAACCATCCCAGGGCGGTGCCGAGCCGATCTTCGTGGGCCGCCGGGCCCTCGTTCGCTCGCGTCCGTCCGTCATCAAGAATTGTCATCATCCCTCCAGAAAGCGCGCTTGACGACACATGTCAAACTTTCCGGTGCTTCCGGGGCCCAACTGTGTCTTGGGTATGGTGTGCGGCTCCCACCAGGGCCCGGACCTGCGCGGGAGGTTCAGACCCGGGCTGATTTCACTGATGCCGATTCTGCTGGCATTCCAATCTCATTGCCGTCGAAACCTCGCTGGTCCCCGGTGTTGTCGAGCTGGAACTGACCCATCAAAGGCGTTTTTCCCCCCGCTGCTCCGCTTCGGCGAGCGCCCGCACCGGAATGCCGCGAATGCCAGCTCTGTCCTTTTCCGGAGGCGGCGGCAGGTGTGGCCCGCGTGATCCGCGGCACCGGCAGGGGGGACCCACGACGCCAGCCGGGGCGGCCCGGGTGGCCAGGTTGCCGGGTGGCCGGGTTGCCGGCGTGGTGGGCAGGTTTGGGTCCGCGCCCAAGGCGCACCCCTTCAGGTAGGTGTCCGATGGGCCGCCCACGGGATGTCCTGGTCGAGGGGCTCGCCCGCGGCGTCGAATCGGTTCACCGCTTCTGTCACCTGCCGAGGAGCGCCTCATGGACATGAGCGAGCTGCGCAGCCTGTATGACTTCGATGGTCCGGTCGTGACCGTGTACGCCAGTACAGATCATGCCCGTGAGAACGCCGCCCGTCTCTACGACCTGCGGTGGACGGACATCCTCGCCGATCTCGAACGCCAGGGCGTCGGGCCGGCTACCCGCGATGCGCTGCTCGCCGAGCGGGGCGACTCCCATCACCGTGAGGGTGGGACGCGCGTGGTCGTGGCCGTCGGCGAGGGCAGATCCGCCCACGTCCCGTTCGCGCGATGGCTCCCTGGCCGGTCGGATGTCGACGTCGTCGCGGTCGGACCGCTGCCACACCTGCTGCCGCTGCTCGACTGGGCCGACGGCCGGATCCCGCACGTGATCGCCCTGGTCGATCGGCGTGGGGTCGACGTGCTCGCCTACACCGACGGTCCCCTGCCGGCCGGCGGCGTCTCCGAGGACACGACCCGGCCGCCATGGCACAAGACACGCACCGGAGGCTGGGCCCAGCGACGCTATGAGCGCCGCGTCGAGGAGCATTGGAAGCACGGTGCGAAGGAGGACGCCGATCGCATCGTCCGGGCCGCGCGCGACATCGCCGCCGAGGTGGTGATCCTGGCCGGTGATCAGAAGGAGCTCTCGCTGGTCCGCGAGGAGCTGCCGGTCGAGGTCGCGACCAGGGTCGTGGTCGTCGAGGGTAGCCGCGCCCAGGACGGGTCCGACGACCATCTGGCCGGTCGGGTCATGGACGTGCTCGCCGAGCAGCGGACCCGGCGGACGGCGAGTCTGCTGGCCGAGTTCGAGCAGTATCGCCGCCGCGCGACCTCGCTGGTCGGGGCGGCGAGTGGGACGGTTCCGAGATCCCTCGGATCGGTGTCCGCGGCGGGTGTCGGCCACCCGGAAGGGTCGGGTCCCGCGGACACGGGCGGTGGACCGCGATCCGGGGGCCGGATCGCGCTGGATGCCGCTGACGGGCCGCGGGCCACGGTCGCTGCCCTGCGCCTGGCCCAGGTGAGCGACCTGCTGCTGGCCGAGGGGATCCCGGCCGGCGCGCCGGCCTGGATCGGTCCGGACCTCAGTGAGGTCGCGCTGGATCCCGCGGACCTGCCGGCGGTCGCCCACCCGATCCGGGCTGGACGGGTGGATGCGCTCATCCGGGCCGCGCTGGGCACCGGAGCCGCCGTCCACAGCGTCCCGGCCGACGTGCCGGAATCACCGACCGACCGGGTCGGCGCGCTGCTGCGTTACACCCTTCCGACACCCGGCTGAGAAACGACGCCCGGCTAGGCGCGGTAGAGCCGTTCGTGGACCAGACGGACGGCCATGGCGCCCTCGCCGACCGCGGCGGCCACCCGCTTCACCGATCCGCTGCGTACGTCCCCGACCGCGAACACCCCGCGCCGGCTGGTCTCCAGCACCAGGGGGCAGGGATCGGGCGATCCGTCGCCGGCCATGTCCGGTTCGGCGGCCGGTTCGGCGTCCACCCCCGTCCGGACGAATCCCCGGTCGTCGAGGGCGACCTGATCGGCGAGCCAGTCCGTGTGCGGGCGGGCCCCGATGAACAAGAACAGGGCCCGGGCGGGCACCTCCTCCTGTGCGCCGGTCTGCTTGTCCTCGAGGATCACGGCCTCCAGAGTGCCCCCTCCGCGCAGGCCGCTGATCTCCCGGTGCCGGCGCACCTCAATGGACGGGCTGCGGACGATCTGGTCGACGAGGTACCGCGACATGTCGCGGCTCAGATCATCGTGGCGGATGCACAGGTGCACGAAGCCGGCGTGCCGGGCCAGATACAGCGCCGCCTGTCCGGCCGAGTTGCCGCCGCCTATCACGACGACGGGATCGCCTCGGCAGGTCTGGGCCTCGACCAGCGTCGCCGCGCGGAAGACGGACGTGCCTTCAAACTCCTGCAGGCCGGGCACGGTCAACTCCCGGTACCGCGCCCCGGTCGCGATTACCACGGTCCGCGCAGCCAGCGTCTCACCATTGTCGAGGGTCACCTGGTGCAGCCCGTCGTTGCGGCCGAGGGCCACGGCCCGGGAGGGCATGCTGAGGCAGGCTCCGAACTTCTCCGCCTGCAGCACCGCTCGTTCGGCCAGATCGCCGCCGGAGATGCCGGACGGAAACCCGAGATAGTTCTCGATCCGGGGGGAGGTGGCGGCCTGCCCGCCAGTGGCGAGGCAGTCCAGCGTGACGGTCGCCAGTCCTTCGGATGCCCCGTACACCGACGCCGCCAGGCCGGCGGGGCCGGCGCCCACGACGATCAGATCCCAGGTGGATCCCGCCTGGGCGGGCGCCGGCAGTCCGACCGCACGCGCGAGTTCCGCGATACTCGGGTTGCGCAGCACCCGTCGTCCCCAGCCGACCACCGGGGTGTCCGCCGGTTCGACGGCGAGGGTACGCAGCAGCTCCTCGGCGGACGGGTCGTTTTCCAGACAGACCCACTGGTGCGGCAGCCGGTTGCGCGCGGCGAAATCCCGCAGCCGGCGGGCCTGGGGGCTGTAGCGGGACCCGACGATGCGCAGTCCCGCGCCCAGGCCGACGAGGAGCCACCGGCGCACCAGGTAGGCCCGCAGTACCAGGTCCCCCAGGCCAGGATCGGTCGCCACGAGCCGCCGCAGCCGGTCCAGTGGGACGGCAAGGACCTCGCCGGATTTCCGGACCACCGCGGAGGTGAAGGCCGTCTGCCCGGAGAGCAGACTGAGCTCACCGAGGAAGCGACGTTCACCGTGCAGGCTGATCTGCCGTTCGCGCGCAGTCCCGTAGCCATCGACGGAAGCGACCAGACCGGACAGCACCACGAAGAAGTCGGTCGTCCGGTCGCCTTCCCGAAACAGCAGGTCCCCGACCGTGGTGGGGCGTCGTCGGCCGACGGCCTCCAGTGCGGCGAGCTGGTCGACACCCAGACGCGGGTAGGCCCCGTGGGTGTCCGGCGTCTCGGTGATCTGCCCGGCAGCCGCCGGCCCGGCGCCGCCGATGTCCTCCTGGCTGGGCTGCATCGGATCCTCCGTTCGCCATCAGGGTCGACGAAAATCGATGATCAGAGCTCGGACCCGGACCCGGAGCTGCCAGTGAACTGATCGCGGGAGGGCGAATCGGCGGAGGCGGTCTGGGTGCTGGACGCCCCGGCGTCGGACGCTTCGACCGCAGGGGCGCGTTGGCGAAATGGCCTACCCCCAGGTGGGTAGATTCATGATCCAGATCTTCCGAGCGTAACTCATGGTTGCTTGTTGACTACATAGACCATGCTTCCCTGGGCGTACCTTGATGGCAACCGCAGACTCGGGACGAAGGGGTGAACCTGCGCGGTCCGGGCACCTCAGAACAACCAGGCCGTTCGAGGTGGACGGACCGGAGAGTGCCGGACTGTCGGACGGGGTGTGCCGAAGTGGACCTCGTCGTCAGACGTAGACCTCGTCGACGTAGCACCACCGCCAGTCCTCGCCCGGCTCGAACGACTGCACGATGGGATGCCCGATTGCGTGCGCGTGGGCCCGGGCATGCCGCAACGGCGACGAGTCGCAGCATCCGACATGACCGCAGGTCAGGCAGAGCCTCAGGTGCACCCAGGGGGAGCCGATCCGCAGGCATTCGGCGCACCCCTGTGGGGTGAGCGGTTCGACGGGACGCACCAGACGGAGATGCGGATCGATGGCGATGGTCATCATGTTCTCCGAACATCGACTGTTCTACGTGACGGCGTTGTGGTCCGCCGTGAAGGCGGTCCGGCTCACCGGGCCCGCCGAGTCCAGCGCCACGTGCGGTACGGTCCAGCGTCGCGACGTCTGTCTTCGGGGGTACGTACCCCCGAGCGGCCGTCGGCGTGTCCGGATCTGTTGGGCTCGGTGTTGAAGGCGTTCGCGGAGGAGTTGATGAACGCCGAGGTCGACGGTGTCCGTCACGAGGTCGACGGGGTCTGTAACGCCGAGTACGGGGAAATATCACCGAATCGGCCGAAGCGTCGAAATGGGTACCGGATTCGGGAGTGGGCGACCCGCGCGGGAACGAGTGATCTGGCGATTCCGAAGGTGCGGACGGGGTCGTACTTCCCGGAGTGGTTACTGGCGCGCCGGCGGCTCCGTCGAAAAAGCAGCCCGCAGCGTAAACAGCTTAATAGCGACTGTCCGGATTCAACGGGGCACATCACCTCTACATCGCCGTCAAGATCGAATATGGGTTAGTCGGCGAGGTTGTCCCCGAGTGCCATCAAGGATCACTACCCGGCGCCCGTCTGCTGACCGTCTAACTTTCCTTAGCGGTCTGGCGGCGAGTGTCCAGGAGATGGTCGGCGAGCCAGACCAGAGCGGGGCCGTTCGCGTCCAGCCCCGGTAGCAGCCGGATCGCCTCGAAGGCGTCCTCGATGCAGCCGACCAACAGCTCACGTTCGTCCTCGAGGGTGTTTGCGGCGGCAGCCATGACTCTCCCTTTCGCAGCGGGTGGTCGGATGCTTCCCCTGCAGGTGTGCCCCGTCTGGCGCCGGCGAACACAGGCCGGCCCGGACAGTCAGATCGGCCGGTCAGAGGGCGTGACCGTCACCTGCCGGTCGCCTCCTCAGCCCCGGAGACCGAACGTGACCTTCTGTTCGGGCTGGAGGCCGCGAAGGTCCGCGAAGAAATCCTCGGTCGAGGTGACGGGTTTTCCGTTGAAGGTGCGGATGACATCACCCGGGCGGATTCCGGCATGGTCGGCGGGACCGCCTGCGACGACGGCGAGGACGAGGACGCCAGTGGTGACATCCAGGCCGAGTTGTCCGGCGATCTGCGGGGTCAGGGCGGTGACCTGAACGCCGAGAAAGAGTGATGCACCCCGCTCGAGCCTGGGAGACATATTCCTGCGCCGATGGTTCGAAAGGACCCCGGCTGTACGACTGGGCGCTGGTCGACACGATCGACCTCGCCGGACCGGACAACCGGCCCCAGCAGATCCTGATCCGCCGCTCACGCACCCGGAAGAAAGAACTCGCGTTTTTCCTCACCCACAGCCCACGGCCGGTCCCGCTCGCCACCCTTGTCACCGTCGCGGGACGCCGCTGGGGCATCGAGGAATGCCCCCAGTCAGGCAAGAACGAGATTGGCCTCGACCACTATCAGGTTCGGCTCTACCACGCCTGGTACCGGCACATCACGTTGGCGATGCTCGCTCACGCCTGGCTCGCTGTCACCGCGCGGAGAACCACGAGGAAAACCCGCCATCCGTCCGACCGACGATGACCGCGAGGGGATACCAGCGCCTTCCCCGCGGCCTCCCGATCGCCGAGCAGACGGAACCGGACAGGAACATGATGGCCCCGCTCACCCTCAACAAAATCCGTCACATCACCGCACTGTTCGGACAGGCCGTCATCCCACCAGCCGTGATCACCTGGTGGTCGGACTGGCGCCGCGGCCCCCAGGCACGCGCCCGCCACTACCACTTCCAGACCCGGATTCGCGCCGCCCAGCGGACCTCCAGCCCAGCAGCAGCCACATAGAGATCACTGCTGCTGTACTACTAGGCCTTCCGGTGGTTCGTGGCTAAGCGTGCGGAGGCCGTGGCGGATTCCAGCTCCTCAAAGCCTTCCGCGTACCCATCCCCATCCCCACCCCCGCCTTCCCCGCACCCAACACCCAACGCCCCGCCCCGCCTCGCCTCGCCTCGCCTCGCTTCCAGAGCCGGTACCCCAAAAAGCGAGAGGCTCATGGAGCCCCGCCGGCTGTCCAGGGGGCGAGGGTGATGTCCTTGCCGAGCAGGCGGGCGATCGTCGCGCGGTGGACCTCGTCGGGGCCGTCGTAGATGCGGGCGTAGCGGGCCCGCCGGTACATCGCTTCCAGCGGTGTGTCGGGGGTGAGGCCGAGTGCGCCGTGCACCTGGATGGCCCGGTCGACGACGTCGTGCAGCAGGGCGGCACCACGGGTCTTGACCATCCCGATCTCGAGGCGGGCGGGTGAACCACGGTCGACGGCCTCCGCGGCGTTGATCAACGCGGCCCGGTGGTAGAAGATGTCCGTCGCGGATTCGGCGATGTAACGCTGGATCTCGCCCTTGTCGATGAGGCGGGAACCGTGGGCGAAGCGTTCGTGGGCGCGGGCCACCATCAGTTCGAAGGCTCGCTGCATCTGTCCGAGCCACCGCATCGCGTGGAAGATGCGGCCGGGACCGAGCCGCTTCTGGGCGATGACGAAGCCGTTGCCGCGCGCGCCCAGCAGGTTGGTCGCGGGTACCCGGACGTCGGTCAGGCGGATCTCGCAGTGGTCGCCCGTGACGCTGTGGCGGCTGCCGAGTGTCGGCACGCTGCGCACGACGGTGTAACCGGGGGAGTCGGTCGGCACAATGATCGCTGACACCCGGCGGTGCCGGTCGGCGTCGGGGTCGGTGACGGCGAAGACGGTGGTGAAGGCGGCGATGTTGGCCCCGGTCGTGAACCACTTGTGCGCGTTGACGACCCACTCGTCACCGTCGAGCACCGCGGTGGAGCGGATCAGCGTGGGGTCGGAGCCGGCGACCTCCGGCTCGGTCAGGCCCACCGACGAACGGATCTCGCCGGCAACGAGCGGCCCCAGCCAACGGTCGCGCTGCTCGGGGCTGGCGTGCTCCCGCAGCATCAGCGAATCCTGCATGGACCATGTCCCGACGGCGTTCTGCCCGTAGTGCGATCGTCCGATGGCCTCGTTGAGCAGCACGGTCTCCATGAAGGACCGACCGCCTCCGCCGAGGTCCGCCGGATGCCCGAGGGCCCAGATCCCGTGGGTCTTCGCCGCGGCCCGCAGCCGCGCCAGCCGGGCGACAGCCTCGTCCCCGCCCTCGTCCAGCTCGGGCTCGGCGGGGATCACCTCCTCGTCGATGAACCGCCGGACCTGGGTCTGTAGATCGTCGAAGTCCTTGCTCACCGTCGTCCCCTCCACTTGGCCGGTCCCACGCACGGATGTGACGTCAATGGTCGTGACTGGCGGTCCGCAGCAGGTCGGCGGCCTCCATCAGGTGGAACCGGACGAACTGGGCGTACTCCCGCAGGTCCTCGGTGGCGTCCATGTCACCGGCGACGCGACGCAGGTAGATCGCGTCCTTGATGATCGCCGCGCGCCAGTGCTCGAAGGCCAGATACACCACGAGCTGGCTGAGATCGCGGCCGGTGGCTGCCGCGTAGAGGCCCGCCAGCTCCCGTCCAGGAAGGAAGCCCGGGCCTTCGCAGACGCGCTGGGCCGGATGGGTGATCCGGCCGCGGCTGCTCTCCCAGTAGATGAGGAGGTGGGCGAGGTCGGTGAGTGGGTCACCGATCGTGGCCATCTCCCAGTCCAGGATCGCCTGGAGGCGGACCTGCCCGTCGGACAGGTCGACGACGAGGTTACCCAGCCGGTAGTCGCCGTGCACGAGCGAGGAGTACCGCGGGGCGGGGATCCGGTCGAGCAGGAGTGCGCCGAGCCGCTCGACCTCGGGCAGATCGCTGTGCGCGACGGCGTTCCACTGCCGCAGCCAGCTGGTGATCCGCCGCCGCAGGAAGTCGCCGGGCCGCCCGAACCCGTCGAGGCGCAGATCGTCCTCGCCCAGCTCGTGCAGACGTGCCATCGTGATGATCACCTGGCGGGAGAGCTCGGTGGCCTGCGGCGCGGAGATGCCCGCCGCGTCGCCTGGGCCGTGCACGATGGTCCCGGGCTGGAAGTCCATCAGGTAGAACGGCGCACCGAGAACGTCCGTCTCCTCGTGGTAGGCGTGCACGGCCGGAGTGGGCAGCCCGCGGCCGCGCAGGGCGTCGAGCACCGTGAACTCCCGGTGCATGTCGTGTGCCCTGGGGGCCGTCTGGCCGAGGGGCCGGCGCCGCAGCACGTACCGGCGGTCGTCCAGCCGCAGCAGGTACGTCAGGTTGGACGTGCCGCCGGCGAGCAGCTCGATCGACAGCTCCCGGTACGGGGGCACGCACCGGGCGAGGAACGCCCCCAGGGCCGCCCGGTCAACCAGGCCCAGCGGATCCGTCCTCACCATGGCTGCCCGTCCCTTCGCTGCCCGATCGGGCGCAGTGGTGCTCGCCGCGTGCCACGCCTCCCTCGGAGCGGCGATGGCAACCCAGGTGCTCGGCGAGCCCCGGGTACTCGATGATTTGACGATTTTGTAAACATTATTCTGGTGATGTGCTCGTTGCAAGGGCTCTCTGAGCGGCTAGAGCCGAGAGGTGCCCGAATCGTTGAGAAGATCGTCAACTTCGCCCTCAGAGGTCACCGAGGAGACCACGCGCCAGGATCACCGAGACCGTGTCGTCCGCCGTGTTCTCCCCCGGCCAGCCGGGCAGGAACAGATGGGTGTTGTAGGGGAACTCGACGAGCAGCGCGCACACGACCGCCTCGGCGCAGCGCCGGTTGAGCAGACCAGCCAACGGGGAGCCGTCCATCATCTGATCAAAGGTCGAACGGGCGAGCGTCGCGACCGAGCGGCGGACGCCGTTGAGCTCCGGAGCCTCGCCTGCACCGATCGTCCACGACCGGAGGACGGCGGCGTGGCGGGGATAGCCCGCCAGGTAGCGCTGCACCCAGGGCCGCACGGTCGGGAGGCAGCCCGGGCCCCTGCCGACGGCCGAAGCCGACCCCAACCAGCCGGTGAGATGGGCGGCAGCCTGGTCGGTGAGGTCGGCGACGATGTCACCGTGATCGCGCCAGTAGGTGTAGACGCTGGCATAACCGACGTCCGCCGCCGCGGCGATGTCCTTGATGCTGGTTCCGTGCAGCCCCTGCCGGGCGGAGACGTCCGCCGCGGCCGTGATGATCCGCTGGACGGTGCCCGCGCCCCGGCTGGTCAGCGGACGGCGCAGGCGCAGCGCCCCCGCTCCCGAACCCGGCCCCGCTCCCGAACCCGACGGCCGTGGCACCGACTCGGCGACGACCAGGCCCGGCGTTCGGCGGGTGCGCCGGGGTGCCTGCCTGATCTCGCCGAACCCCGTCACGCTGGCCGGAAACATCGCGAGCTGGAACACGCGGGCGAAGGTCTCCGCGAGGTCGGTCTCCGAACACGTCCACGGAACGCGCGTGCGCAGCTCGTGGACGCGCTGCGCGGTGGTCAGCAGCGCGGTCGCCAGCGCGGGCGGGTCCAGATCCACCCCCGCCTCCTCGATCCGCGCCCCGACGACCTCGCACCAGCGGTCGATGAACCGCCGGGCAGGTTCGACCAGCGAGGCGTCGCCCGGGTCGGCGGCCCGCCACAGCGAGAACGTCGCGTTGTGGCGGTGCACGAGGAGACCGAAGCCATGCAGCCACATGCGCAGCTCGTCGAACCCACCGTGTTCGGGGCCCAGTCGACCGAGACGGCGACCGTGACGCAGCAGATCCGCACCGAGGTCGGCCATGAGCACCCGAAAGATCTCGGTCTTGTTCGCGAAGTACCGATAGACCGACGTGCCGGTGCGACCGGACGCTTCGCCGATCGCCTCTACTGTGACCCCGTGGTAGCCCCGCGCACCGAACAGCGCACGAGCCGCCTCGATGATCTCGGCCTGGGCACGATTGCCGTGACGGCCCAGAGCGAGGGCATCATCCTGCGCAACGCGGTGGACCGGGATCGGCCGTACCGGAGGCGACGCCACCGCCAGATCCTACGAGTTACCAGAACCCGGTAGTGGTGGTTCGGCGGCGGTCATCCCCCTTGCATCGCGGGCACGTCATGCGTGACAGTGAGATGGCCCTCGATCAGGTCGACGGCGACGCGGGAGCCGTCGGTGAGGTCGCCGGCGACCAGTGCCCGGGCGATCCGGGTCTCGACCTCGCGTTGGATGAACCGCCGCAGCGGCCTGGCGCCGAAGACCGGGTCGAACCCCTCGCGGGCGATGAACAACCGGGCCGGCTCGGTGATCTCCAGGGTGATCTGGCGGTCCGCGAGCCGCCGGCGCAGGTCCGCCACCAGCAGGTCGACGACCTGTTCGATCTCGGCCAGGGTGAGCGGCTTGAACAGGACGATCTCATCGAGCCGGTTGAGGAACTCGGGGCGGAATCGTTCCCGCAGGTCGGCCGTCACCCGGGCCCGGGCCTCGGGTTCGATCTCGCCGTCGGGCGTCACCGCGTCCATCAGCCACTGCGAGCCGATGTTCGACGTCATGATGATCACCGTGTTGGTGAAGTTCACGGTTCGGCCCCGCGCGTCGGTCAGCCGGCCGTCGTCGAGGACCTGCAGGAGTGTGTTGAACACGTCCGGATGCGCCTTCTCGATCTCGTCGAAGAGGACCACGGAGTACGGCTTGCGGCGCACCGCCTCGGTGAGCTGCCCGCCCTCCTCGTAGCCGACGTAGCCGGGAGGAGAGCCGATCAGCCGGCTGACCGTGTGGCGCTCCTGGTACTCGCTCATGTCGATGCGGATCATCGCCTCCTCGGAGTCGAACAGCGCCTCGGAGAGCGTGCGCGCGAGCTCTGTCTTCCCGACGCCGGTCGGTCCCAGGAAGATGAACGACCCGACCGGCCGCCGGGGGTCCCTGATACCGGAGCGCGCGCGGATGACGGCGTCCGCCACCAGGCTGACTGCCTCGTCCTGGCCGACCACCCGCTGGTGCAGGATGTCGTCCAGGCGCAGCAGCTTCTCGCGCTCGCCCTCGACGAGTCGGGTGACGGGGATGCCGGTCCAGCGGGAGACGATGTCGGCGATCTCCTCCTCGGTCACCAGTTCACGCAGCAACGGTTGCCCGTGCTGGCGGCCAGCCAGACGTTCCTCCTCGGCGGCCAACCGGCGTTCCAGCTCCGGGAGTTGGCCGTGGCGCAGCTCGGCGGCGGTGTTGAGGTCGTAGGCCCGCTCGGCCTCGTCCGCGTGCCGGCGGACCTGCTCGATCTCCTCGCGCAGCTCCTGGACCTTGCGGATGGCCTGCCGTTCCGACTCCCACTGGGCGCGCATCGCGTCGGCCTCCGCCCGCAGGTCGGCGAGCTCCCTGCGGAGCTGGTCGAGCCGGGCGACGCTGGCCGGGTCGCTCTCCTTCGCCAGCGCGGCCTCCTCGATCTCCAGCCGGGTGACCTTGCGGGTGATCTCGTCGAGCGCGGTGGGCATCGAGTCGATGTCGGTGCGGAGCATGGCGCACGCCTCGTCGACGAGATCGATCGCCTTGTCGGGCAGGAACCGGTCGGAGATGTAGCGGTGCGACAGCACCGCCGCCGAGACCAACGCACCGTCCTGGATCCGCACGCCGTGGAAGATCTCGAACCGTTCGCGCAGCCCACGCAGGATGGAGATGGTGTCCTCCACCGACGGTTCGTCGACCAGCACCGGCTGGAAGCGGCGTTCGAACGCGGCGTCGGATTCGATGTGCTTGCGGTACTCCTCGACGGTGGTGGCGCCGATGAGGTGCAGTTCGCCGCGGGCGAGCATCGGCTTGAGCATGTTCCCGGCGTCCATCGACCCCTCGGCGGCGCCGGCGCCCACGACGGTGTGCAGCTCGTCGACGAACAGCAGGATCCGGCCTTCGCCCGCCTTGACCTCGCTCAGAACCGCCTTGAGCCGCTCCTCGAACTCGCCCCGGTACTTGGCTCCGGCGACCAATGCCGCCAGGTCGAGCTGGAACACCGTCCGGTCGCGTAGTCCCTCAGGTACGTCGCCCCGGTGGATGCGCTGGGCGAGGCCCTCGACGATCGCCGTCTTGCCGACCCCCGGGTCGCCGAGCAGCACCGGGTTGTTCTTCGTCTTGCGGGAGAGGATCTGCACGACCCGGCGGATCTCGGAATCGCGGCCGATGACCGGGTCGAGCCGGTCGTCGCGGGCCTCCGCGACCAGGTCGCGGCCGTACTTCTCCAGCGCCTCGTAGGTGGCCTCGGGGTTTGCCGACGTCACCCGCTGGTTGCCGCGAACCTCGGTCAGCGCGGTGAGGAGCTTCTCCCTGGTGAGGCCGTTCTGGGCGAGAACCCGGCCGGCGGCGCTGGATCGTCCCTCGTCGACGAGGGCGAGGAGGAGGTGCTCGACCGACACGTACTCGTCCCTGAGCCGACCGGCCTCCCTGCTGGCGGCGTCCACCAGGCGGGACAGCCGCTGGGTCACATACACCTCGCCGGGTCGCGCGCCGGGTCCGGACACCTTGGGCCGGCGCCGCAGTTCGTTCTCGACCGCTTCGGCGACCGCGGCCGGATCCCCGCCCGAGGCGATCAGCAGGCGGCGCACCAGCCCCTCGGGCGGTTCGAGCAGCGCGGCCAGTACGTGCTCGCCGTCCACCTCGACGTGGCCGAGGCGCACCGCTCGTGCCTGCGCGGCGTCAAGAGCCTCGCGGGACTTCTCGGTGAGCTTGTTCATGTCCATGGATGCACCTCGCCTCGGGCGGGTCGGGCACGGAGGAGCCGTTCGAGTTCGTCGATCCGGTCGAGCAGGTCGAGCACGACCCCGGTCGCCGTGTAGGTGATGCCGAGGTCGCGGCGCAGCCGTTCGATACGGCCGGCGCGTGCCACCGCCGTCGTCGCGAGTGTGTAGTGGCCGGCGGGGTCGATCTCCGCGTCGAGGAGACCCAGCGTCACCAGCCGTCGGACGAGTTCGGGATGCAGGTGCGCCGCGACACAGAACGCGTCCAGGTCGAGGCCCTGGGTACGGGCGCTGGCGCGCACGAGCAGCGTCGTCATGACCTCTCCCTGGGGTTGAAGGACGAGACCTCGGCGAGCTCGCGGAACAGCTCCGTCTCCCGCGCAGTGGGGTTGGCCGGGACCATGACTCGGGCGTGCGCGTAGAGGTCGCCGGCGTGGTCACCGCGCCTCGACCCACGCGCCGGGCGGGGCAGGCCCTTGCCGCGCAGGCGGAGCTTGCGGCCGGTGGAGGTGCCGGGCGGGACGGTGACGGTCACCTGCTCGCCGTCCGGGGTGGTGATGGCGACCTTCGTGCCGAGCACGCCCTCCCACGGCGCGAGGGGCAGATCGGTGTGCACGTCCCGGCCTTCGACCCGGAATCGGGGGCCGGGCGCGAGGCGCACCACGAGGTAGAGGTCGCCCGGGTCTCCGCCGTCCCGCCCGCGCCCGCCCTGGCCCGTGAGCCGCAGCCGCTGCCCGTGGGTCACTCCGGGCGGGATGGTGACCTGGACCTCGCGGGGCCCGGTCGGGCCCGCCAGGGAGACCGTGCGCCGACCGCCTCGGTAGGCCTCGGCGAGGGTGACCTCGATCTCGGCCTCCTGGTCGGCACCGGACACCGGTCCCGCCCGGCCTCGGCCGCGGAAGAATCCGCCGCCCGTACCGCCGAACAGGTCCTCGAAGTCGAACCCCTCGAACCCCTCGAACCCCTCGAACCGGAAGCCCGGGCCACCGGCGCCGGCACGCGTCCCGGCACCCGCGCCTGCGCCTGCGCCCGCCCATCGTTCGGCGCCTTCGGGCATCCGGCGGAAATCCGCGCCGAACCGGTCATAGCGCGCCCGGGTGTCGGGATCGGAGAGCACGTCATACGCCTCCGACAAGTCCTTGAACCGTTCCTCGGCCCCGGGATCGGAGTTGACGTCGGGGTGGTACTGGCGGGCGAGTTTCCGGTACGCCCGCTGGATCGCGTCGGCGTCGGCGTTCCGGGGCACCCCGAGGATCTCGTAGAAGTCCTCGCTGGCCCGATGCGTGGCCTGGCCGCTGCTCATGTCACGATGCTTCCGGCTCGGTATCCGGTCCTGGTCCCTTTCCTGGTTCTGACCCGGTATCCCGCCTCGGCCCGTGGTGCGATTCTGCTCCGTTGTTCGGTTTCGGTCCGGCGCTCACGGCCACGGAGGCGGGGCGCAGCACGCGGCCGTCGGCCAGGTAGCCCGGCCGGAGCACCTCGACAACGGTGCCCGCCGGAGGCGGACGGGACGTTGAGCCGCTGTCGACGACGGCGCCGACCTCGTGGCGCGTCGGGTCGAAGGCGCCGGACTCGTCGTCGAGTCGCGTGATCCCGGAGTTCCGCAGCGCGTCCAGAGCGAGCCCGTGTACCCCGCGCACCCCGTCGACGAGCGAGTCGGGGTCGGCGTCCGCGTGCGAGAGGGCGAGCTCGAGGTGATCCAGCACCGGTACCCAGGCGAGAACCACACGATCCCGCTCGGCTGCCCTCGCGGCGCCGATCTCGCGTCCGGTCCGCCGACGGTAGTTGTCGAAGTCGGCGAGAGTCCGCAGGTGGCTGGCCTGGCACTGCTCGAGTTTCGCGGCGAGGTCGGGTGTCGGGGTGGTCTCGGGCCGCTCGGCATCCGATCGGTTCTCACCCATCGTCACGCGTGGTGAAGTCGGCGTCGATGACGTCGTCCCCACCGGCCGAGGTCTCGCCCGGTCCACCGGCTCCAGCGCCGCCGCCGCCAGATCCGCCTGCGCCTGCGCCCGCGCCGGCTCCTGCTCCGGCGCCGCCGCTGGCCGTCGATGCCGCCTCGCGCTGCGCGCCGGCTGGGAGGCCGTAGAGGACCTGCTGGAGATCGTTGATGATCGGCCGGACGCGGTCGACGTCGGCGTGCTCCGCCAGCGCGCGGCGGGCGTCGGCGACGAGCTGTTCGGCGCGGGCCTTCTCGTGCACGGGGACCTGGTCGCCGAGTTCGGTGAGCCGCTGTTCGACCTGGTAGGCGATGGTGTCGAGCTGGTTGCGGGCGTCGGCGTTCTCGCGCAGCCGGGTGTCCTCGGCCCGGTTCTGCTCGGCGTCGGCGACCATGCGCTGGATCTCGTCCTGCGGCAGGTTGGTGTTGTCCGAGATGGTGATCCGCTGCTCGGCGCCGGTACCGGTGTCCTTCGCGGTGACGTTGAGGATGCCGTTGGCGTCGATGTCGTAGGTGACGTCGACCTGTGCCTGGCCACGTGGGGCGGGTCGGATGCCCTCGAGCCGGAACCGGCCGAGGGTGCGGTTGTCGGCGGCCATCTCACGTTCGCCCTGGAGCACCACGATGTCGACGGCCGACTGGTTGTCCTCCGCCGTCGAGAACGTCTCGCTCCGGCGCGCCGGGATGGTGGTGTTGCGCTCGATCACTTTCGTGCTCACGCCGCCGAGCGTCTCCACGCCGAGGGAGAGCGGGGTGACGTCCAGCAACAGCACATCGGAGACCTCGCCCTTGATGACCGCGGCCTGGATGGCGGCGCCGACGGCGACGACCTCGTCCGGGTTGACCGTCATGTTCGGTTCCCTGCCGGCGGTCAGCCGGCGCACCAGGGCCTGCACGGCCGGCATACGGGTGGCGCCGCCGACGAGGATCACCTCGTCGAGGTCCTGCTCGGAGACCTTCGCGTCCGCCATCGCCTGGCGCAGCGGCGGCATGCACCGCTCGAGCAGATCAGCCGTGATCTTCTCGAACTGCGAGCGGGTGATGGTGGTGTTGAGGTGTTTCGGGCCGTTCGCGTCGGCGGTGATGAACGGCAGATTGACCTGGGTCTGGGAGACAGACGAAAGCTCGACCTTCGCCTTCTCGGCGGCTTCGAAGAGCCGCTGCAGTGCCTGCGGATCGTCGCGCAGGTCGATGCCGGCCTGGTTCCGGAACTCGTCGGCGAGGAAGTCGACGAGGCGGCGGTCCCAGTCGTTGCCGCCGAGATGAGTGTCGCCGGCGGTCGCCCGCACCTCGACGATGCCGTCGCCCACGTCGAGGGCGGAGACGTCGAAGGTGCCGCCGCCCAGGTCGAAGACCAGTACGGTCTCGTGCGACCTCTTGTCCATCCCGTAGGCCAGCGCGGCGGCGGTGGGCTCGTTGATGATGCGCAGTACGTCCAGGCCGGCGATCCGGCCGGCGTCCTTGGTCGACTGCCGTTGCGCGTCGTTGAAGTACGCCGGCACCGTGATCACGGCTTCGGTGACCTTTTCGCCGAGGAACTTGGCGGCGTCGTCGGCCAGTTTCCGGAGCACCATCGCCGAGATCTCCTCGGGGGCGTACTCGCGCCCGCGAACGAAGATCCGTACTGCGTCTTCCTTCCCGGCGGTGATGTCGTACGTGACTGTCCTCAGCTCGCTCGTGACCTCGCTGTACCGACGGCCGATGAACCGCTTGACCGCGGTGATCGTGCCTTTGGGGTTGAGAACCGCCTGCCGGCGGGCGAGTTCACCCACCAGCCGCTCGCCGCTCTCCGTGAAAGCAACGACGGAAGGCGTCGTGCGCGAGCCCTCAATATTGGGGACGACTGTCGGCTGGCCGCCCTCGACGACGGCGATGACCGAGTTCGTAGTCCCCAGATCTATTCCAACTGCCTTTCCCACGATGACCTCCCGGTGGGAGCCTTCTGGTGGAGGTGGCGGGGCCACGACAGGCCTCACGACCACGGTAGGACCGGTCGGACGAAGACCGCAACACGCCGCCACCCGGCGAACCAGAGCAAGGCGGCGGACCAGCGGCCGACACGTCCGAACGACACGCCACCGCGCGTGCCGGGCCGGCGGGTGACTAATGTCAGCTCCGGTCGCTCCCGGCGGACGAGAGACGGCCGAACTCGGTCTCCGCCAGGAACCGGGCCGCCTCGTCCGCCACGTCGGCATCGACGAGCAGGTCGTAGCGATCGGCACTCAGCGTCGACACGGAGACGAAATCCCGCCGGCCCCGGCTGAACGCGTAGATCAGCAGACCCATCAGAGCACCGAGGACTGCGCCGAAGATGGCTCCGTAGAGCGCGAGCAGCACCGCTGCCTGAACAGGATTGATCCAGTTGAACAGGCCGAAGATCCAGCCGATCAGCGCGCCCGGAAGGGCACCGGCGAGCGCCGACCGGCCTGCCGCGGAGGCCCAGGTCAGCCGACCCGTGACCTTCTCGATCGTGTGCAGGTCGCGGCCGACGATGGCGGTCTTCTCAACCGGGAAGTGAAGGTCGGCAAGTCGATCGACGGCCCGTTCGGCATCGGCGTAGGTACTGAAGGTGGCGACCACTTTCTGCGACCTGACCGTGCGGCCGGTCCCGTCCACACGGTCCGTCCCCCGCTCACTCCGAGCATCATCAAGGCGCGGGTCGCCGCGGTGGAGAACCCCTGCTCGAGGAGCATCGGCTCCAAGGTCATTCGATCGGGAACTGCGGGTACTGCTTTCATTTGTCCCGAAATTGTTATTGTTATGTGACATATCGATCGCCCCCACCCGACGTGGGTCGTGGTTGCGCCATTGCACAGGGCATCCAAGCTATCTCCCCGAACGACGCGGTCGTTCTTGGAGATTGCCCGCGTGCCGGATACTCAACCGAGTACGCCCGAGATCTCCGGGGGCCGCGGGAACCGGCTCGTGCTGGCGGCCGCGGCCGCCGGTGCGAACATGCACGGTGTCTGCGTTTGCCGGCGAAGTGGGCGCGGACGACGATTGGAGTGCACGTCAGGAACCATGAGTAACAGCCATGGGGGTGGATCATGAACTTGCCAACACGCGCGGGCACCGACCGTCCGGTGCCGACGACTCGCTGGGACCCGTTCCGCGAGATCGAGGACACCTGGACCCGGATGGGCAGCCTTCTCGGCGATGTCATCGGCGGGGAGCACCGGTCCTACGGGGTCCTCGCCGCGATGGTGCCGGCCGTGGACGTCGAGGAGACCGAGGAGGCGTTCCTGGTCGAACTCGAACTGCCCGGCGTCGACCCCAAGGACATCTCGATCGATCTGAAGGAGAACGAGCTGTTCGTCACCGGCGAGATCAAGGAGCGGGAACGCCGCGGCAAGCTGCGCCGGCAGACCCGTCGGCTCGGCCACTTCGAGCACCAGATCACGCTGCCCGGAGACATCGACCCCGAATCGGTGACGGCGAGCCTGGACAACGGTGTGCTGACCGTCCGGCTGGCGAAGGCCCGCAGCAGTCAGCCCCGCCACATCGAGATCTCCGGGCCCACGGCCACGCAGAGCGGCCGGACGATCGATGACACCTCGGCCCAGTACACCGACTCCACCACCAGGCCGTCCGAAGCCGAGTCGTCGTCCGAAGCCGAGTCATCCGAAGCCGGGGCGCCCAGCGCGCAGACATCCGGCGCGGGATCGTCCAACGGCTGACCCGACTGCCGTGACATGACTGTGCTGACCCGATTGCGCTGACCTGACCACGCCTTCCCTTCCTCGCGCGACTTCCCCCAGGTGTTCAAACGAGGTTCAAAGGAGGAGGCCGAAGATGCGGCTGACGCGCTCCCATTCGTCGGGCCCGGGATTCTTGAGCTTCGGTTCGATGATCGTGAAGGCGCTGGCGAGTGCGAGGCTTAGTCCGCCGACGATGAGGGGAAGACGGGCCGCGGTGTCGTCGCCCAAGGCAAGGTCCAGCGGGGGGCGAGTCGCGATCTGCTCCAGGACGGGACGCAGCTCGATCTCCTCGTCGAGATCCCGGAAACGGTGCATGCTCTCCTGGAGCCCCTTGGTGATGGGCAGGTCCCAGGGCTCTATCACGTCTCGGACGTTCGCCTTCGCGGTCGCCTGCGCCATGAGCAGCAGAT
Source organism: Frankia sp. AiPs1 (assembly GCF_023716945.1). Taxonomy (GTDB): domain Bacteria; phylum Actinomycetota; class Actinomycetes; order Frankiales; family Frankiaceae; genus Frankia. Next base: position 69,509 of record NZ_JAMQQF010000002.1, read on the forward strand.
CGAAGACCTTGTCGTTGACGAAATCGCCACAACGCTTCACGTCGTTCTTGTCTATGTCCAGACCCGCGGCGGTCCGAAAGAATCGCTCGAATCTGGTCACGCCCATAACCGGCATGATGATCCTCCCTTGGCTGGTCGCGTACGCGCCACTATCCGGCGCGTACGACGTCAAGCATTCCATGCAGGTGGGCGGTGGCCTGTTCAATGTCGAAATTCTTGTACTGCCCGGCTCTCGACTCGGCCGACAGGACCCCGCGCCGGTGCACGTTCTCGAAGTCTCTGTAGGGGAACTTGTACCGCGTCTTCCGGTCCTCGCCGATCTTGTCGTCGATCCCCAGGTACCACCTCTGGTACTCACCGAGCCCGTGCTCCTCGACGAACCTGTTCTCCTGCTGAGCTGACGGCTGATGCTCGCTCCAGTCGTCCCGCTCGTCCAGCACGACCTTCCTGTCCTCGATCAGCCTCCGGGCATGGTCATAGGCCTTTCTGTTCAGTCTCACCGCCATGATCTCTTCCGGTCCTCGCTGCTTCTTTTCTACCCAGGTCCACTCTGCCCACATCCACGTAGCCAGAGTGAAACAGGTGGGCCGGTTCTGCAAGAGATCAGTTCTCGAGCTCACATAAGCGCTATCTCGGCCATATGACCGCATGCTCCCGTTCCTCCGCGCGGGGCCGCGGGGCCCTGGGAAGATCGCGGGGAGATAGTCGCGGACCGGCAATGTGATTGCTATCGGCCGTACGCGTTCGACCTGACGGAGTTTTCTGATCTGACTGAGATACTCGACCTGTACGGGGCGTATCCCAGGCTATGCGACGATCAGATCGCGACCCTGGCCGCCCGAGGGGAACGGCGCCAGGTCCGAGCGGGCGTGGTACTGGTCCGGGAGGACGAACGGACCGAGGAGTTCTTGATCATCCTGCGTGGCAAGGTACTCGTGACCAACGGGTCGGCACCGACGAGGAACGGATGGTCCGGGTGCACGGACCCGGACGTTGCCTCGGTGAGCTGGGTTTGCTGAAGGGTCGGGTCTCCTTCTTCCAAGCGGTTGCCCTTCCAGGCGGTTGCCGGCGAGGACGGCGAGATGCCGCACCGGTTCGTGGACCTGGAACTGGACCGCGAGGCAGAGGCGGAAGGTGCGCCAGTCGTCGCGGTCGAGGTCCCAGGCCACGAGGTACCAGCGCCCGCCCCAGGTGACCAGGTGGTGGGTCTGTGCCCGGGGCGGTCGTCGCCGGCTCCCGGTGGGGATGCGGGGGTGTATCGAAGCGCAGCACCTCGCGGGCGTGGACGGCAGCGCTGAGCGTCATGAGCACCCTGTTGTCGACCTGTGGGCTCGGTCGGATCGCGGACCGCTCGACAGCGGTGATCTGGAGGGTGTCGATCCGGCGGCGCAGCCGTGCGGGCATGACCTGCCAGACGGTGTTCAGCGCGCGCACCACGGCTTCCTCGATGCCGGCACCAGTGGTGGTGGCGATCTGGAGTGCGACGGCCAGAGCGGCGGCCTGCTCGTCGTCGAACAGCAACGGGGGTAGTTCCGTGCCGGCGTCGAGCCGGTACCCCCGGCGGGCCCCTTGAACGCCACTACGGGATAGCCGAGCTCGCGCAGGCAGTCGACATCGCGGCGCACGGTGCGCGGGCTGATGTCCAGCCGCTCGGCCAGTCACCCTGGCCACGAACCTCGACGGCGCCTTCGAGCGGCTGCAGGCCAGCGGCGCCGAAGTCGGCCAGGAGCCGATCGAGCAGCCGTATGGTGTTCGCGACTACGCCGTCCGCGACCCTGCGGACAACCTGATCCGCATCAACGAGCTGCGCTGAGCTGTCCGGCGATCGCAGCCATGACCTGCACAGACAGCACCGTGAAGGAGCCCGCGCACGACGAAGGTGGCGGCCGTTTGGTTGCCACCGGCACCGACCCCGATGGCAACCGTCCTCGGAAGTGGAGGAACGGAGGTATGGTGCGGCCGCTACGCGATTCTTCGGGTTCACGTATAACCACGAAGACGCGATGGTCGCGGATGACAGCCGGCCTGCTGGTCCTGTCGTGAAGTCGCAGCTGGCAGATGCGATCAGCAGGCGCCGTTCTTGAGGGTCTGGCGCTCGGCTCGGCCGCCGCTTTCGGTCATTCGTAGAGAGGAGACTCCGGTGATCGTGCGGTCCTGCCGTCGAGGGGGCCGGTCACAGGCTGATTTCCTCGTCGAGATAGAAGCGTTCAGCGTCGCTACGGCTTTCGTGGAGCTCCCAGTACGTCTCGGCGATGGCGTCGGGTTGGGATTTCGGTCCGCCCTGCCCGATCCAGGCGGCGATGGCGACGTGCGCGGCGTAGACGCCCTGCGGGGCGAGCGCGGCGTGGAGGTTGAGAATCCAGTTACGCAGCGCACCGCTGGCCGCGGCGATGTTGGCGAACGGCGGGTGAATCACGGGGCCGGACGAGGCGCCGGTGCTGACGAAAATCGCGCCCTCGCCCCGGGCGAGCATGTCGGGCAGCACCTGGCGTACGGCGGTGATCGCGCCGTACAGGTAGTACTCGATCTGGGGCGCGACGCTCTCGACGGTCAGATTGACCGCGTCGACGGGCGCCAGCCCGGCCGTCTGCGCATCCGGCGGCGCCGGCGAGTATTCCAGGACGTCGATCGGGCCGAACCGGTCCTTCGCCGCCGAGAGCGCGCCGGCCAGTGCGGCGCGGTCGGTGACGTCGGCGGCGAAGCCCTGCGCCTGGATGCCGTCGGCCGCGAGATCGTCGACCAACCGGTCGAGTTTGTTCTGGTTACGGGATACCAGTGCGACGCGGAAACCCTCCGCGCCGAATCGTCGGGCGATGGAACGGCCCAGTCCGGGACCGGCGCCGACAATGGCAATGGTGCGCATGAGTAGTTCTCCAGTGATCTGTTGAGATTCATGGCGACCGGCGACCGGCGCCGGGCGACCGGCGGGCTGTCGGGGGAGGCCGCGCCGTCGAGTGTTCAGACGGTGGGCAGCAGTCCTCCGTCGACCACATGGTTGGTCCCGGTCAGGTAGCTGGCCGCCGGGGACACGAGGAAGGCGACGAGCGCGGCAACGTCGTCGGCGGTGCCGGGCCGCTGGAGCGGCACACTGAAGCTGGTCATGAACTGCCGGCGGGCGGTGTCGAGGTCGGTGCCGGACTCGTCGGCGAGGACCCGCAGCCGGGTGGCGAGGGCGGAGGTCTCGATCACGCCGGGCGAGACCAGGTTGACCCGCACGTTGCCACGGCCGACCTCGTTGGCGAGTCCTTTGCTGTAGGTGGCCAGCGCGGCCTTGGCGCAGGCGTACGCGAGCGCGGCCGGTTGCGGCAGCCGGGCCGCGTTGGAGCCGATGTGCACGATGGCGCCGCCACCGGCGGCGATCATGCCAGGCACGACCGCGCGGTCCAGTCGGACGGCCGACAGCAGGCTGCCGTTCAGGTCGGTGAACCAGTCGGCGTCGGTCATCGCCAGGACGCCGGCGGGAACGCGGGTCTGGCTGGCCGCGTTGTCGACAAGGATGTCGATGCCGCCGAGGTGGGCCGCCGCCTCGGCGGCAAGCTGTCGGGGGCCGTCCGCGGTGGAGAGGTCGGCCGCGACGAAGTGGCCGGGTCCGTCGTAGTCGCCGCGGGATCGCGCCGACACGACGACCCGAGCACCGGCGTCGCTGAGATGTCGGGCCACGGCCGCGCCGATCCCGCGCGTGCCGCCGGTGACAAGAGCCCTGGACTCTGGGAGGTCGCTCAAGACAGGTTCCTTTAATCGATAATCGTCGATGATAGATGAGCGTAACATCGACGCATGCGTCGCGTCGTGCATCCCCCCGCCGACCAGATCACCCTGGCTACCGTGCTGTCCGCGCTGGGGGACCCGATCCGGCTCGAGATCGTGAAGGTGCTCGGCGACGGCCAGGAGCATCTGCAACCGGACTTCGTCGTGCCGGTCGGGCAGTCAACGTTGAGTCATCACATGAAGACACTGCGCGACGCCGGCGTCGTCCTTAGTCGACCCGAGGGCACCCGCTGCTTCGTGTCGCTGCGCCCCGAACTCGAGCAGAAGTTCCCGGGGCTTCTGGACGCGGTCCTGCGGTCGACGCGCCCATCGGCGGTGGAGCGGGCACGAGCCGATGGGGGAGAGCGGAGGGCTTAGCGGGCCCTGGGCGGTGAGCCGCTGGGAGCGCTGCATGTCGATGGTGCGGCCTGAGCCCCCACACCGCGTCTGCGGCCTGTGCGCGACCACAAACCATGAGACGCCCGCCCGGTTCTCCGCGGCTCGCCCGGCCTGCCTGCGCTGGGACGGTCACCACCCAGCCGGCCCGTCCTCGCTGGACACGACAGGCGGGCAGCCGCACTAGCAGTGACGAGCGAGCTCGGTGAACAGCGTGTTGTCCGGGTACCGGCGCAGCGCGCCGGCGAGCAGCTGCCGGTACGGGGCGACGATGATGCCGTGGTCGAGCTCCCGAAACGTCTCGGTCCACCAAGCCCACGGGCTGAGGCCGATCGGGTTGATCTGACCGGAGCGGGCCAGACCGATTTCGTCGAGTAGCTGCGCGCCCGGCGTTCCGGAGCCGAACACGCGGGCCAGCTCGTTGCAGAATCTGTGGTGCTGCTCACGGGTAAGAACGAGGTCGTCCGGGCCGGGTTCGGGCGTCAGCGCCGGATCGGCGGCGGCCGCCGGTCGGCGCATAGCCAACCATCCGCGCACCTTGTCGACGTCCGTGGCCCGGCCCGTCAGCTCCGTCAGCCCGGCGACCTCGTCGTCCAACCGCTGCCGAAACCACTGCGCGAGGTTCAGATCGTCGCCGATCGGACCGTCGGGTTCCCGCTCCGCACCCAGCAGCCCGGCCCGGGCAAGGTTGCGCCGCATGTTGCCGTGGATGATCTCGATACTCTGGCGCATCCGTCGCAGTCTGGACAGCGTTGTCGCCGCGATGACCAGGTCCTTGTGAAGTCGGGCCGAGTCCCGTCCACCGTCCACCGGACCGTCGCGCAGGGCATCGCCTGGCCTGGCCGGGCCGGCCGCATCTGTGGCGCGAACTCCATGGTGGTCGCCAGCTCTGTCGTCGCCGCCGTCGCCGGGGCCGTCGCCGTCGCCGTCGCCGTCAAGTATCCAGTCGATGCGGCGGTCCACGTCCTCCCGGAACTGACGCAGCTGCCGTCCGCCGGCGAACACCCGCAGCTGGTGACGCAGCTTGGCCGCATGCAGCAGGAACCGTGCCAGCGGGGTCAGGTCGCCGTCGCCGGTCGCCGTCCAGACGAGCTGGTCGACCCGCACCTCGTGGTCCTGCGGGCCCAGTACGACGAACCGGCGTAGCGACCGGTCGTCGGACGCGGCAACCGTGATCTCCCAGAGGCAGATTCGGCTGTCCAGCTCGGTGACCTGGCGCCGCCAGGCAAGTGGGGTCGGCGGCCGAAGCGCGGCCTGGACCAGGCTGCCCCTCTCATCGTCGGGGCACCCGGGGGGTGACAGACCGAGGAACAGCCGGGCCTCGCCGACAGTGATGCCGTCGACCGAGCCAGCGCCGTGCGGCGGATGGAGGATCGAGAGCCAGGTCGCTTCCAGCTCCGGCCAGTGCAGTTCAGGCTGGTCGGCGGGTGCCTGCATGACCGAGATGCACAGCAGGTCGTGCTCGACCCGGGCGAGGGCCTGCCAGACTCCCGGCCGGTCGCCTCCCGCGGCGGCAACCAGCGCGGAGGCATCCGAGGGGAGGTGCGCCGGAAGGTCGACGGGGACGTGCAGACCGGCAATGGCCGCGGTCAGCCGAAGGTCGCGGCGGATCCATCGCCACAGGCGCGCCGTCTGCTGCCATCCTGTCCCACCGTCGGTCGCATCCGGGCGCAGCCAGAGATAGGTGAGCAGCGCCGGGGCACGCGGCCCAGTCACGGCCGGCGTTCCTCCAGGGCGTGGTCCGGGGATCGGTCGGTGACCGGCAGCAGCCGCTCCTGGAGCTCGTGGGCGCGGTCCCGGGACTGCTGTCCGATGCCCTTCGGCGGATTCGGCGGGTCGTCGTCGGCGTCCACACCGCCCTCGCCGTGACGATTCCGGACCCGGTTGGCTTCCAGGTCGAGTGCCCGCAGGGCGGATCGGAAGGCCTCGGCGTCCGCGCGGGCCAGCGCCTCGTCCAGCGCTGCGAGAACCGCCTCGATCCGACGCCAGCTCTCGTCGTCGCCGGTCAGCTCGACCAGCAGGTCCAGCGCCTGGTGAGCTTCGGTGCGGAGCCGATCGGTGATCATTTTCCCTCCAGATCGTCGACATCCGAGCCGCACCACGGACCCTGCGGACAGTCTGGACCAGATTCAACCGGCGCAATGCCTGACTGGACAGCAGATCGACACATAATCAGGTGGTGACGTCAGTGATCGGTGCGATCGACTTCGCGATCGTCTGGCGGCTGATCGAGAGGTTCGCCGAGACCGGCGATGCCGCCGAGCTCCTGGCCTTGGCGACAGATCGACGGATGGCACAGCTGCTGGCCGCGCAGCCACACCTCGGCGTCCTGTTGGACTTCCAGCCGCTGCCCCGCCCCAGGGGGCACGCCGAGGACGGCGAGGACGAGGGGGACGAGGCGGACGAGGGGGACGAGGGGCAGACGCCCGATCGGGACGCGCTCGTGACGCTCGTCCAGCAGGTCCGCACGGCAGGCTGGTACTACTGGGCCCGCAGCCACGCGCTCGGCCCCGGGCGGGGTCAGGTCGACCTGTCCGCCGCCATGGCGCTGTTGACCCCCTTGCATGCGATCGATCCCACGCTCGTCCCGAGCGACATCGCCGAGGCGATCGACGGCGCACAGCCGGCAGACGCCGACGGGCCGTGGCCGCTGCACGACAGCGCCCTGACCCTGTGGCCCGTCGCGGCCCGCAGTGGGGTCACCGAACTGTTCGACATCGTCGTCGCGATGGTCGCCCAGGCAATCGTCGGACTGCCGGTGGACGACCCCGACCGCGCGATCATGCTCACCAACCTCGCCGGCATCTTCCACGGCCGCTACCTGGTCAGCGCCGAACAGTCGGACCTGGACGACGCAGTCACCGCCGCCCGGGCGGCGGTGACAGCCACCCCCGAGGGCGCCGCCGGGCTGGCTGCCAGGCTGACCAACCTCAGCCTGGCGTTGCGCGCACGCCACGAGCACCTCGGCGGCGGCGACGACCTCGCCGCCGCTGCCGACGTCGGACGCCAGGCCGTCCAGGCCGCGCCGGCGGGCCATCCCGACCGGGTCCGGGTACTCGGCAACGTCGCGGCCACCCTGCTCGCCCGCCACGGTCACACGCAGTCCGACGCCGACCTGACCGACGCCGCCGCGCTGGCCCGCGAGTCCGTGACCACCGATGATCCCGGTCAGCCCGGTGCCGCCACCCGGCGCTCGAACGCCGCGCTGATCCTGCGCACACTGTTTCGCCGAACCGGCGACGCGGCTCTGCTCGCCGAGGCCGTCGACCTCGCCCGGCAGGCGCAGACGATCGACGAGGACGACCCGTTCGTGCAGGCCAATCTCAGCGTCCTGCTGGACGCACGGTATCGGCTCACCGGCGACATCGAGGATCTCGCGGCCGCGCTGCAGCTGGGCCGGGCGGCGCTGGCCGGCCGTGCGCCCAGCGACTCCGCGCGCCCCCGCCGCCTGATCCATCTGAGCGTCATGCTGACCGAGCTCGCCCGGCTGCCACCCGGCTCCCTCCCCCCGACCCGCACCGACCAGCATCCCCTGGACGAAGCCGTGACGGTGGCCGCGGCAGCCGTCGAGCAGACCCCGGCGGAGCATCCCGACCTTCCCGCCCATCTGACCAGCCTTGCCGCCGCCGCGCAGGCCCGTTTCGATCGGAGGAACGACCCGGCCGATCTCGATCTCGCCCTCGCCGCGGGCACCCGAGCCCTGAAGCTGTTCGGCCTGCAGCATGCCGAACGCGCGACCTGCCTGACGAATCTGGGCATCGCCCTACGGACGCGATGCGCGCTCAGCGGCGACGAGGCCGACCTCGACCAGGCCATCGAGATGGCCCGTAAGGCGGTCGCGGCCACCCCGCCGGACCATGTCGACCTCGCCGCCCGACGCGCCAACCTGGCCGTCGCCCTCGTCGAACGGTTCGAACACACCGGGGCGAGCGCGGCGGCGACCGAGGCGATCGAGGTACTTCGGCTCGCCGCAGGCACGCTCGCGGCCGACGACCAGGCGACCGTACTGGTCCGGCTCAACCTCGCCGCCGCGCTGCAGTCGTTGATCAGCCGGTCCAGCTGGGTCTACCAGGACGCTCCGCAGGAGCTGGCCGACGAGGCGGTGGAGCTCGCCCGCAGCGTCGTCGACCTCGCCGGGGTGGACCATCCCGACCGGGCCGCCGCGCTGACAACGCTGGGTGGAGCCCTGCTCAGCCGCTATGAACTGATCAGCAGCCTGCCGCCGGCCGTGGCCGCGTTCTTCGAGCAGGGCCCCGATTCCCTGGACCCCTGGGCGGATCTCGATGAGGCGATCGAGATCGCCCGCGCCGGCCTGGCCGCCACCTCACCGCAGGAGCGCCTGCACCCGGCGGTGCTGGTCAACATCTGCGCCATGCTGGTCGAACGACATACGCGGCGCCCGCGGGGGACTCCGCCGGGCCGGCGCAGTCCCGACTACCGCCCGGTCGACGCCGACCTGGACGAGGCGGTCCGGATGGCCGACGACGCGCTGGCACTGCTCCAGGCCGAGCAGCCCGAGCAGCCCGAGCAGGCCAGAACGCTGCTCCATCTCGGCCGCGCGCTGCAGGCCCGGCACGCCGTCGCCGGGGAACGCGCCGACCTCGAACGTGCGGACGTCGCCCTGGACCGCGCCGCGGCCATGACGATCGCCCCGACCGTCACCCGGGTGCGCGCCGCCGCCTCCCGCGGCGAGGCCGCCGCGACCCTGGCCGACCTCGCACCCGACGACGAACACCGCGAACCGCACCTGCACGCGGCCGCCGACAGTTACGCGCTCGCGATCGACCTGCTGGCCCGCCTCGCACCACGCGATCTCGACCGAAACGACCAGGAGGTACGGCTGGCGGAGATCTCCGGGCTCGCCCGCGACGCAGCGGCGGCGCTCATCCGAGCCGGTCGACCGCAGGAGGCCCTGCTCCGCCTCGACCAGGGGCGGGGGGTGCTCCTCGGTCAGGCCTACGACATCCGGGCCGACCTGACCGACATCGCCCTGGCGGCGCCGGAACTCGCCAGCAGGTTCGATGCCGTCAGGCTGCTGTTGGACGCCACGGCGAACAACCCGCTGCAGCAGGATCACGACCAGACCACGATTGTTCACGCGCAGACCCGGCACCGGCGGGAACTCGTCGCGGAACTGGCAGAGCTGACCGACCGAATCCGGGCCCGGCCCGGCTGCGCGAACTTCCTCCGGCCACCCCCGGTCGAGCAGCTGCGCGAGGCCGCGGCCGAGGGACCCGTCGTCGTCGTCAACGTCAGCAGGTACCGGTGTGATGCCCTGATCGTGACGGTCGACGGCGTGGACCATCTGGCCTTGCCCGCCGTGACCGAAAACGACGTCCGGGCACAGGTGATCGGCCTGCTGCGGGCGGTCGACGTCGGCACGGATCCGACCGTGCCTCCCACGGACCGCACTGACGCCGACACGACCGCACGCCGCGTACTGGCCTGGCTCTGGCACCGAGTGGCCGAACCCGTCCTCAACCGGCTGGAGTCGCTGGGGACGCTGCCGCCACCCGGTGACAGCGAGGGCCCACCACCGCGCCTGTGGTGGTGCCCCACCGGACTACTCAGCTACCTACCGCTGCACGCCGCCGGGCGGCACGATCCCGACGCACCCGAGGGGCAGACGGTCATCGACCGCGTCGTCAGCTCCTACACGCCGACGGTCCGTTCCCTGCTCTGGAGCCGCACGCGACCGGGCTGGGCGGCACCCCCAGCATCCGGACCCAGCGAGGGACAGAGCGAGGGACACGGCGAGGCCACGGCCGAGCCCGGGACGCCGCGCGTCCTCGCCGTCGCGATGCCCGCCACACCCGGCCAGCGCAACCTGCCCGGCGCCGACCGTGAGATCGCGATGCTTCGCGAGACGTTTCCCAGCCAGGTATCGGTCCTGCGCGACGCGGACGCCACCCGGGCCGCGGTCCTCGCCGCCGCGCCCGAGAGCACCTGGGCGCACTTCGCCTGCCACGCGACCAGCGATCCGGTCCGCCCCTCCGACAGCCTCCTGCTCGTTCACGACCACGAGACTGCCCCACTGACCGTGTCCGACCTGCACGCCCTCCGCCTCGACGCGGCCTGCCTGGGATTCCTCTCCGCCTGCACCACGGCCCGATCATCACCCGCGCTCGTCGACGAGGCCATCCACCTTCTGTCCGGCCTCCAGCTCGCCGGCTACCGTCACGTCGTCGGCTCGTTGTGGCCGGTCTCGGACCGGATCACCCTCACCGTGGCAACCCGCTTCTACCAGGAGCTCGCCCGAGCCGCGGATGCCCAGGCGGCCAGCAGCGCCACCGCACTGCACGCCGCTGTCCAACAGCTGCGCGAGGTGTGGGCGGACGTCCCCACCGTCTGGGCCTCCTTCATCCACAGCGGCCAGTGAACACGGCCATGCGCAGCGGTCACGGCTGCTCGGGTAACGGTCCTGGTCCTGCGGGCGATGGGCCCGTCGGCGTGGTGGCCGGTGGCGTGGCGGCGGTGCGGGGTCGCCCGGAGGCGCCCGTAGTTCCAGCCCCTGGAGGAGAGAGCCTGGCATGCGGTCGTCGGGTGTCGGACAGGGCGGGAGGCGGCGGGCGGCGGGCGGTTACGTTCCGCGGGTCGGTTCATGTGTCGACTCGACGGGACCTGGCCGGGAGGCGGACGTGTGGGTAGGCAGGGCGGGTCGGCGAGCGGCCGGCGCACGGTGGTGGGCGGCCATCTTCGTGGCGGCGTCGGTGACGGCGCTCGCCGGCTGTGCCAGCGAGGGGCGCACCGGCGGGCAGGCGGCTGTGACGACGGTTTCGACCGCCGGGACAGGCACCGGGGCGGGCAGCTCGGGGGCGGGCGGCGCGCGTGGCGGCGCGGTGACTCGGCTGGTCAACCTGGCGCCCGTCGACCGCCGTGGACAACCGGCGAAGGGCTGGACCGTCGACGGGCGCGACGATCATCCGGACGCGCCGATCGACTGCGGCGACACCAGCCAGGTGAGCCCGGCGCCGGCCGCCGTCAGCGGCAACATCTACTTCTGTTCGCCCAGCGCCGCCGGCGCCGACACCTGCTGGCCGACTCCCCAGGCGCACCGGATGCTCTGCCTGCGCGACCCGTACTCGGCCACGCTCGCCGCGCTCACGGCCCAGTCGCTCGTCGCCACGGTCTCCCCGCCCAGGAACCCCGTCCCGCTCGGCCTGGTCCTGGCCAACGGGGACCGCTGCCGGCTGCGCGACGGTGGCGCCTGGGGATCCCCGGTGGACCATCCGGACTATGCCGGCTACTACTCCTGTGGCCCGCGCGACATCGTCTGGGCGCCGCAGAATGCGCCCACCGGCGGCATCGACAGGACCGGCGGACGCTGGACCGTCCTGGTCGGAGACGTCACCGGCCCCCTCACCACCGTCTCCGTCACGACGGCCGACTTCGTCACCACCGCCCCCTGAACGCCTCTTGAACCGCTCCCTGAACCGCCCTGGGACGGCCCCTGGTTGGGATTTGACGTGGGTGGACGCAAACACGGCTGCCAGCGAGCTGTTGGAGTCACTGGCAACACAGGGTGACGCGGATTTCGCGGAAAGAATGCCCACGCGGCGGTTGTGGGCTACTCCACGGTGACCGGTTCGGGCAACCGGGCCTGCGGCTGGGCGGGGGCGGGGCCGTCCGCCGCGGGGGTGGCGCGGCGCCCGGGGAGGAAGAGGCTGGCGAGGAAGCCGACGCCGGTCAGCGCGACGATCCACCAGAACGTCAGGCCGAACGCACCGGAGACCTGGCCGGCGACGGGGTCGGGAAGCTTCACCCCGGCCGACCGGACAAGGGCGCCTTCGCCGCCACCGGCGCCTGGCAGCCGGCTGGCGATGGCGTGCTGCAGCTCGACGGCCACGAGCGCGGTGGCCAGCGACCCGCCGACCCGCTGCAGGATGTTCAGGGTCGTGGTCGCGCGCGGCACCGCGGCCGGCGCAAGCGTCGCGTAGGCGGCGGTCATCGCGGGCATCATCGCCGCTCCAAAGCCCAGGCCGCGGACGAACAGCGACAGGGCCAGCAGCGCCTCGTTGGTGTGCGCGTCGATCTGGGTGAACGGGAGCGTGCCGAGCAGGGCGAGGGCCATGCCCAGCGGGACGACCGACCGGGGGCCGCGGCGGTCGACGACCCGTCCTGCGATCGTCATCGCGATCATGGCGCCGAGTCCCTGCGGTGCCATGAGCAGTCCGGCGTCACTCGCGCTCTGCCCGCGCGCGATCTGGTAGTACAGCGGCAGCAGGAACATGGCGCCGAACAGCATCGCGCCGATCGCGAAGGTCGTGAGGCCAGCCACGCTGAACGTCCGGTCGCGGAAGAGCCGCAGGTCGAGCAGCGCGCCGTCGCGGCGCAGGGCGTGCGCGACGAAGCCGACCAGCAGCACCACCCCGACGACGATGCTGACCTGCACCTTCGCGGCCCCGAAACCGCCGCCGTTGCCCGCCTCGGACAGGCCGTAGACGAGCGCCGCCAGCCCTGGTGAGATCAGTGCCAGGCCGGGCAGGTCGAGGCGGTGGTGCGCCGAGCCGCGGTCCTCGCGGGGCAGCACCCGCCAGGACAGGAACAGGGCGAGCACGCCGATCGGCACGTTCACGTAGAAGATCCAGCGCCAGCTCAGATGGTCGACGATCAGGCCGCCGACGACCGGGCCGAGGACCGGCGCGATGAGCGTCGGGACGCCGATGATGCTCATGATCCGGCCCATCCGCTGCGGGCCCGCGGCCCGGGCGAGCATGGTCATGCAGATCGGCATGATCATGCCGCCGCCGAGACCCTGCAGGATCCGGAAGGCGATCAACGTCTCCGCTGACCAGGCGACACCGCACAGGGCGCTGCCGGCGACGAACAGCGTCAACGAGATGTTCCACATCCTCGTCGCACCGAACCGTTCGACCGACCAGCCGGCCAGCGGGATCACGACGGCCAGCGCGAGCAGATAGCCGGTGGTCACCCAGGAGATCGTCGACAGCGACGTGTGGAACTCGCTGCCCAGCGCATGGATGGCGACCGAGACGATCGTCGTGTCGAGGATCACCATGATGGCGCCGAGCATCACCGTGGCGGCCAGCCGGATCAGCGCCGGGTCGAGCTTGTCGTCCGGTGCCGGTGCCGGTGCCGGTGCCGGTGCCCGTGCCGCTGTGGGCGTGGGCGCGGGCGCGGGCCCGGGCGTGGGGATCGCGGGCGGTGGGGCGGCGTCGGGTCGATCGGGCACGTTGATCTCCGTGGCGAAGGCGGCGGACGCCGGGGCGGTTGGTCGCGTGCGGCCTGTCCGCTCGACGTCGCAGCCGATCGGGTGGGAACCGGAACGTCGCCTCTCGGGCGACCGGGCGGGACCGGCTTGTCGACGCCCAGCTTCCCGGTTTCATTGAGTTGAGTCAAATATATGGTGATGACCACGATAAGTTGGCGGCGGCTGGACGCTACGATCGACGGATGATCGAGGACGCTCGGGAGGGCGCCGGAGTGGCGGCCGCCCGGGACGCCGCCGCGCGCGAGGCTACGGACGGCGACGTTCCGGACGGCGAGGCGACGGCGCGCGAAGCGTGGCGCGCGATATTGGCACTGATGTTCAGCGGCGAGGCGCCCGGCCGGATCCACGCGGTGTGCCAGGCGTTCGATCTCACGCCGGCCGCGATGAAGATCCTGCTGGTGCTGTCGGGTGGCCCGCGCCCGATGCGAGAACTCCTCGAAACGTTCCGCCACGACCCGAGTTATCTGACCAGTATCGTCGACCTGCTCGAGCGCCGCGGCGTCGCGCGGCGCGAGCCGCACCCGACCGACCGGCGGGCCAAGAGGGTCGCGATGACCGAGGAGGGCCGACGCGTCCTCGCCCAGGTCCAGGAGATGCTCTCCGTTCCTCCAGCGTCGGTACAGACGCTCTCGCCGGACGAGCAGAAGCAGTTGCTGCGCCTGCTCATGCGCGTCGTCGACGCGGAACCGACCATTCCCGCGGCGATGCGCCCGCGTCCCGTCATCCCCCCTTCCGACTGAGCGATCCGGCCCCTTCCGGCTGAGCGGTACGGCCCCCTCCGGCTGAGCGGTACGCCGGGCGCCGGCCGGAAGGTGCGGACGCCGCCGGGGTGCGAGAACTCGGACTTATGCGATGATTCCGCGGCATACCCGACCGCGGAAGGGGATGGCGCTGTGCAGGACCGGTCCTTGACGATGGGCGATCACGCCTATCTGGCCTTCACCCGCCGTTTCCCCGGCGAGTTCCTCGACATCGGCGTGCTGTTGTACGTCGGCGGACCACCGTTGGACCTCGCCGGTCTGCGGGCGCATGTCGCGGACCGGCTTCGCGCGGCGCCAGATCTCACCGAACGACTCCACTGTGTCGCATCGCCTCCCCGGGACCACCGCGGCCGCGGGTCGGCTGCCGAGCAGCCCCAGCCCCGGTGGGCCGCACGCGGCGACGTCGACGTGGACGACCACGTGGTCGTCACCGCCGTCCCGGCGGGGTCGGGCGACGACGGCCTGCGCCGCGTCATCGACCGGCTCGCCGCCCAGCCCGTCGACCTCGGTCGACCGCCGTGGCGGCTCCACCTCCTGCGCGGGCACTCTCTCCCCGGCACCCTGGTGCTGTACCGGGCCAGTCACGTGCACCAGGACGGCGGCGCCCTCTTCCGGGCGTTGCACCTGCTGTTCGGCGAGGGTGACGACACGGGCGTGGCCCTGCCGCAGGCGTTTGCCGCCCCCCGGCCGGCGGACTACCTGCGCCTCGCCGGCCGCAACGTGCAGGGGCTGGCGCCCACCCGGGCCCTGGCGGCCTGGGGCGGTCCGGCCCGCGGACCGGCCCGCCACACCTGGGCGACGACGGAACTCGACGCGCTGCGGCGGATCGCGCGACGGCACGCGGTCACGGTCAACGACGTCTACCTCGCGGCCCTCGCCGGCGCGCTGCGGCAGTGGTCGCTGCCGGAATGGAGCCGGTCTCATCGACCCATCCACGCGCTGATGCCCATCAGCATCCGGACCAGCGCCGAACAGGAGCTGATGTCCAACTTCACCACCGGGGTCCGCATCGCCCTGCCCTGCGGCGAACCCGATCCCGGCCGGCGGCTCGTCCGCGTCGCGGGGCTCACACGGCGCTTGAAGCGGGGGGGTGGACTCGGCGTCGTCGAGCGCCGTCATGTCGCCCACGCCGAGCTGTCCCCGCACGCCTCGCAGCGTTTCCTCGCCCACGTCGCGAGCTCGGGTTCCCGCACCCGCGAGGTCGCGCTCGTCGCCTCCAATCCGGGGAGCCTGCGCTGCCGACTGGCCGTCGCGGGGCGGCCCGTGACCGGACTGGTCGGGCTGCCTCCGCTCTTCGTCGGCCGCCAGCACCTCACCGTGGGCCTGTTCGGCTACGGCGAGCAGGCCCATGTCACGTTCACGGCCAGCGCGAGCGTCCCCCGCCACGAGTCGCTGGCCGACCTGTGGCTGACCGAACTGGCAGAGCTCGCCGAACTGGCGGCGCTCAGGAGGGGGTGATGCGGTGGGTGAGGGCGGTGTGGCGGCGGCCGGCTCCCGGGGTTCGGACCGCGGCCGCCAGCGCCCTGCGGGAGCCGACCAGGACGACGAGCTTCCTGGCCCGGGTGACGCCGGTGTAGAGAAGGTTGCGTTGCAGCATCATCCAGGCGGAGGTGGTGAGGGGAAGCACGACGGCGGGGTATTCGCTGCCCTGGGAGCGGTGGATGCTGACGGCGTAGGCATGGGCGAGCTCGTCGAGTTCGGCGAAGTCGTAGACGAGGCTCTCGTCCTCGTCGGAGAGCATGGTCAGCGTCTGGTCCTCGGTGTTGATGGCGGTGACGACGCCGACGGTGCCGTTGAACACCCCGGCCTTCCCCTTGTCGTAGTTGTTGCGCAGCTGGGTGACCTTGTCGCCGACTCGGAACACCCGCCCGCCGTAGCGGCGCTCGGGAGCGCCTTCCCGGGCGGGGGTGAGGGCCTCCTGCAGGAGCAGGTTCAGGTTTCCGGCCCCGGCGGGTCCTCGGTGCATCGGCGCCAGCACCTGAACATCACGGCGGGGATCGAGCCCGAAACGTTTCGGGATGCGGCGGGCGACGATGTCCACCACCATCTTGGCGGTCTCCTCCGCCGGATGAAGGCCGGAGTCGTCGGCCGGCTCGCAGGTGAACCAGAAGAAATCGGCGAAGCCGGTCAGCTGCGGGGGTGTTCCGGCGTTGATGCGGTGGGCGTTGACCACGATGCCGGACTGCTGGGCCTGCCGGAAGATCCTGGTCAGCCGGACCCGGGGAATCGCGTCGGCGGCGAGCAGGTCACGCAGAACCTCCCCGGCGCCGACGGAGGGAAGCTGGTCGACGTCACCGACCAGCAGCAGATGCGCTCCCGGCGCGACGGCCTTCACCAGCTTGTTGGCCAGGATGACGTCCATCATCGAGGATTCGTCGACGACCACCAGATCGGCGTCCAGCGGATTGTCCCGGTCATACCTGGGGTCGCCGCCGGGTTGCAGCTCCAACAGCCGGTGGACGGTGGAGGCCTCGTGGCCGGTGAGTTCCGCCAGCCGTTTGGCGGCTCGCCCGGTCGGCGCGACCAGCACCACCCGGGCCTTGCGGGCCCGGGCGAGCTCCACCACCGACCGGACGGTGAAGCTCTTGCCGCAGCCGGGCCCGCCGGTGAGCACGGCCACCTTGCGGGTGAGCGCGAGTGTGACCGCCGCTGCCTGTTCGTCGGCCAGGTCCTGACCGGTGCGGCCCCGTAGCCAGCTGCGCGCCTTGTCCCAGTCCACCTCCGCGAACGCCGCCAACCGCTCCTCGGCGCAGGTGAGCAGCGACAGCAGCCCGCCGGCCAGGGACGTCTCCGCGCGGTGGAACGGCACCAGGTAGACCGCCGGGACGGTGGCGTCCCCGGCCGGGACGCCCTCGCGGATCACGCCCTCGTCGGCGGCGAGCTGATCCAGGCAGGGGCCGATCAGCTCCCGCTCGACCTCGAGGATCTTCGTCGCGTCGGTGATCAGGTTCGGGGCGGGCAGGAAACAGTGCCCGTCGTCGGCGGCCTGCGACAGGGTGTACTGCAACCCGGCCTTGATCCGTTCGGGGCTGTCGTGGGGAATGCCGACTGCCTGGGCGATGGTGTCGGCGGTCCTGAACCCGATTCCCCACACGTCGGTGGCGAGCCGGTAGGGCTGCGTGCGGACCACGCCGATGGACTGGTCGCCGTACTTCTTGTAGATCTTCACCGCCAGCGAGGTGGACACCCCCACCCCCTGCAGGAACAGCATCACTTCCTTGATCGCCTTCTGTTCCTCCCAGGCTTCGGCGATCTTCCTGGTGCGTTTGGGCCCCAGCCCGTGCACCTCGATCAGCCGCGCCGGCTCCTCCTCGATGATCCGCAGAATGTCGGTGTCGAAGTGGGCGACCATCCGCTCGGCCATCGCCGGCCCGATCCCCTTGATCAGCCCCGAGCCGAGGTACCGGCGGATGCCCTGGATCGTCGCGGGCAACACCGTGGTGTACGAGTCCACCTGGAACTGCCTGCCGTACCGGGGATGGCTACCCCACTGCCCGGTCAGCCGCAGACTCTCCCCGATCTGCGCGCCCAGCAGCGGGCCGACCACCGTCAGCAGGTCCGGGCCGGACCGCTCGGTGGCCAGGCGGGCGATGGTGTAGCCGGTCTCCTCGCTGACGAAGGTGATCCGCTCCAACACCCCCTCCACCACCGCCTGGCGCGCGGCCTGCGCAGAAGAACGGGCAACCGTCATAGCCAGCCATTATCCGAAGCGCCCCGGCCGACGCCCGGAGGCGGGGACCACCACGGCGGCCAGGGTGATCGACGAGCCCGGCCGGCTCAGAGCTGTCCGACGGTCCGCACGCAGCGGCCGAACTCCTCGTGGTCGCCGTGGTCGTCCTGCCAGGTGTAGTAGGCGCGCAGCTCGCGCAGCGCCCGCCCGGCCGGGGGATCGTCGATCGCGATGTCCTCCTGGCGACGGGTGATGGCGGCATAGCGTTCCGAGCCCGGGATGATGTGCTCGATCGTGGGCCGCCGCTCGCGTGGCACCTCGGCGACGGTGCCGGCGAGCACGTCGCACATCCGGCCGACCGCGGTCGCCCACCAACTGCCGGACTGCGCGGGCAGCGGCCACGGGTACACCGAGGCCACCGCCTCGTGGACCCGCCACATCTCGTGGGCCTCCTGCTCCGAGCCCTCCGGTGCGGCCGCCAGCGCCGCGAGGCGTTCCAGCGTGACCGTCCGGTACTTCTCCCGCAGCGCCGGCGCCGCCAGCGACCGGTGCGAGCTCGCCGACACGATCCGCCACAGGCCGCACTGCAGGGCCCGATCGACCTCGGCGAGGCCGACGAGCTGCAGGATGTCGCTCACGACGACGGCCGCCGGGCCGAAGCGGGGCGCCTTGGGACCCAGCGCCTTCGCCACGTCGGGCCGGACGTGGCCGAGCGGCACCCCACCCTGGCCAGTCCACGGAAGGTCGGGCAGCAGGACCGCCTGCCCGTTCGGCGCCGCCGGCAGTTCGACGCCGAGCTCCCGGTGGATCTGCCGCCGCGCCGCATCGGGATCCGGCAGGCGCAGCACGGCGAGATGGATCCACTGCCACAGCCGGACGGCGTCGAGATCCGCCGGCACGGCCAGCCGAAAGGGCCGGGCCGGCGCCGAGGCGGCGAAGGACCGCGCGGTGGCCAGCAGCGACCGGTGCAGATCGGCGTCCTGTCCGCCCCGCAGGTCGGCGTCCCGTCCGCCCTGCGACTCGGTGCGGCTCGTCGCCACCGGATCGGTGGTGACGATGCCGCCCGCGGCCGCGGTGCGCTCGGACCCGCGGTTCGGTGTACTTTCCGGAGCCGCCGGAAGATCATCGCGGCCGGCGGGGAGGAGATCGTCCCGGCTCGGTGGTGCGGGATCAGGCCGGGTGGGTGGGGCGCCGGGCGGTGCCAGCGAGCTCAGCCGAGCGAGCGCGCGGGCCCAGGCCCGCAGGAGCGCGACGTTCTCGGCAGTGTCCCGCTCGCAGTCCCGGGACGCCCGGTCGTGCAGTCCGCAGCTCGACCTCGCCAGCTCGGCCCGGACCGCATCCGCC
Source organism: Frankia sp. AiPs1 (assembly GCF_023716945.1). Classification (GTDB taxonomy): domain Bacteria; phylum Actinomycetota; class Actinomycetes; order Frankiales; family Frankiaceae; genus Frankia. Next base: position 88,659 of record NZ_JAMQQF010000002.1, read on the forward strand.
GCGGCGGACTCGGTGCGGCCCAGGCCGGCGGCCACCTCGCGCACGACGGCGACGATGGCGTCGACCTCCGCCGCCGGGCCGGCGTTGGCGCTGGGTCCGGCCGCGCTGGGTCCGGCCGGGCCGAGTTGGGCCGTGCTGCGTTCGGTCGTGCTGCGTTCGGTCGTGCCGGGTCTGGTCGTGTCGAGTTTGGTCGTGCCGGGTCTGGTCGTGTCGGGGGGCGGGCTGGGCGCCGTCGCCTCGCCCGGTGTCGAACAGGTGGTCATGGCGTGCTCTCCGGTGCTCGGGCTCAGCGGATTGTCAGGTCGGCCGGGTTCGGGGGTCGCTTCAGTGCTCGCTTCAGTGCTCGCCTCGCTGCTCGCTTCAGTGGTCGCCGGTGAACGGGTCCCAGTCGGGGTTCAGGTCGGGCAGCACGGGGAGCATCGGCCGGCTCAGTACGGTGCCGGGGTGCGCGAGTACGTCGGCGAAGTTCCGTGCCTCCCAGTACGGCGGGCGACCGAGGTGGACGCGTAGTCGGCCGGTGCTGTCCAGGGAGGCGAGCCAGGTCGCGCCGTGTTCGGGCGTGCCGGCGGGCCGCGCCACCGGCGGGCCGAGCGGCACGTCCTGGCCGTCCTCGGTGCGCAGGAAGAAGGTCCAGCTCCCGGCGCCGCCCAGGCGCTGCGGCAGGGGCACCCGCGAGAGCAACCCGCCGACGGTGGCCGGCTGGTCGGCGCGCGCGTCGATGCGGGCGAACGTCTCCGGGAACGGCTGCGCGCCGACGCGGGCAGGCCGGCCGGTGGGATCGTCCGGCGCGCCGCCGGCCGGGCTACCGGCCGGGAAGATGAGTACGCCCTGGTCGAGCCGGTCGGGGTCGGGCGTCGCGTAGAGGGGCGCGACCAGGCCGAGCTGACGGTCGAAGGCGTCCCCGACGGCCAGGCCGTCGCTCTCGATGAGCCAGTGCGGGCTGCCCAGGCACAGGTTGATGGTGGGGGAGAGGCCCTGGTCGACCTCGATCTGCAGGTAGACCCGGGGGCCGGAGTGGCTGGCGCCGCCCGCCCAGCGCGGGTCGACGGTGGCGTCGTAGCCCTCCTGCTGAGCCTGCTCCACGTAGTGGAACTGCGCCCACTGGATGTCCTCCGACGGGTCGAGCGGGCGGTACAGGTTGACCAGCCCGCGCAGGGGCATCCAGGCGCTGCGGGCGGTCCCGGGAGTGCCGGCCGCCCCGATGACGAACGGGTCGCCGGCGCGCAGCGCCTTGTCCACGATCTGGCCCCACGACCGGACGTCGAAGTCACACGGCAGGCTCATGCGAAGCCTGCCGGCCCTGATCTCCGCCCGGGCACCCCCCGCGATGTTCCGGCGCTGGGCGTCGTAGCCCTCGCCCAGCTCGGCGATGCTGGCTCCGAAGGCCGCGCCCATCGACGCCACCTCCTTGGCGAAGGTGTTCTCGACGACGAGCGCGCCGGGGTTCCAGGTCAGCGGCACGCCGTCCTTCAGCCGCAGGTCGGCGAGCCGGGTGCCGACGGCGGAGCGGACCAGCGGCATGGCCGTCGTCCCGCCGGACAGGGCCACCTGGTCCAGGTGCGGGTCGTCCTCGTTGCGGAACGCGGCGGCCACCAGCTCCGCGGCGATCTGGGCGGCCCGGTCGATGACCGGGATGGCCAGCCGTCGGAAGTCGGTCGGGTCCAGGAGCACCTGGACGTCCTCGGTGCCGCGATACTGCTGGTACTCGGCCCGGAGGTCCACGTACTCGTGGGCGTTGCGCAGCTCGTACGGGGCACCGGTGCCGTCCCGGCCGCCCGAGCCGAGCTTCTTCTTCGCCTCCTCCGCCCGGTTCCACAGGCGGGTGAAGTAGGCGGAGCGGTCCGCGCCGCGGGTGGGGACGATCTCGTCGAGTATCTTGCGCACGTCCGCCGGCACCGGTGCTCGGACGTCGCCGGCGAGCACCTGCTCGGCCAGCCGCGGTTCGTCCGCGCCGCCGCCATCCGCGCCGCC
>NZ_JAMQQF010000300.1 GCF_023716945.1 Frankia sp. AiPs1
GCGTGCTGCGCCGCTGCCTGCCCGCCGTCGCGCCGCTGCCGCGCTCGGTCCGGGTCGCCGTCCTCGGTAGCTACACGACGTCCCAGTTCGCGGCGCTGCTGCCGCTCGCGGCCGCGCGGGCGGGCGTCGCCATCGAGACCTACGAGTGCGGCTACGGGCAGTACCGCCAGGAGATCCTCGACCCCGGCAGTGGGCTGTACAGCTTCGCGCCGGACGTGGTCGTGCTCGCCGTGCACGCGGGCGAGGCGGCCCTGCCCGCCGTCGCCGACGAGCCGGACGCCGCCGTCGCCGCCGAGGTGGGCCGCTGGACGGCGCTGTGGGAGACGATCCGTGCCCGCTGTGGCGCCCGGATCGTCCAGCACACCTTCGCCGTGCCCGGCGAGGTCGCCCTCGGGCACCTGGCGCTGCGTACCGGCGGTGCCCGCCCGACCCTGCTCGCCCGGGTCAACGCCGAGCTCGGCCGCGCCGCCCGGGATGGGATCGGCCTGGTCGACTGCGAGCGCCTCGCCGCCGACGTCGGCAAGCGGGCCTGGTTCGACGCCCGCTACTGGCATCGCGCCAAGCAGGCGGTGTCGCTCGCGCAGGTGCCGCTGCTCGCCCGGCACACCGCGGCGGTGATCGGCGCGCAGCTCGGGATGAGTCGCAAGTGCCTGGTTCTCGACCTGGACAACACCCTGTGGGGCGGTGTTCTGGGGGAGGAGGGGCTCGCGGGCATCGCGCTCGGCGACGGCGCCGTCGGCGAGGCCTTCGCCGCCTTCCAGGACTACGTCGTCGAGCTGAAGGACCGCGGCGTCGTGCTCGCCGTCTGCTCCAAGAACAACGAGGCCGACGCGCGGGAGGCGTTCGAACGCCACCCCGGCATGCGGCTGCGCCTCGACGACATCGCGATGTTCAGCGCCTGCTGGGACGACAAGCCGACCCAGCTCCGCCGGATCGCCGCCACCCTCGGCCTCGGCCTCGACGCCCTCGTCTTCGTCGACGACAACCCGGCCGAGCGCGAGGCGGTGCGCCAGCTCGTCGGCGAGGTCGATGTCCTCGCGCTGCCCGCCGACCCGCACGGCTACGTTCGGGCGCTCGCGGACTACCCGTTCTTCGAAACGGCCGCGCTCACCGCGGAGGACGCCGCGCGGACGGCGACCTACCGGGCCCGGGCCGAACTCGCCGCCGCCGAAGCCGCGGCCCCGTCGCTGGCGGAGTTCCACCGGGGGCTGGACATGACGGCCACCGTCGTCGGGCTCGACGAGCTGACCCTGCCCCGGGTCGCCCAGCTCGTCGGCAAGACCAACCAGTTCAACCTGACCGGGCGCCGTCGGAGCGCCGACGAGATCGCCCGGCTGGCCGCCGATCCCGGCACGGCCGTGCTCTGTGTTCGCCTCGCCGACCGGTTCGCCGACCACGGCCTCGTCGCCGTGGTCATCGCGGTCCAGACGGGCGACGCCCTGGCCGTCGACACCTGGCTGATGAGCTGCCGGGTGATCGGCCGGACCCTCGAGGACGAGGTCGCCGGGCTGATCCTCGCCGAGGCGCGCCGGCGCGGGCTCGCCCGGGTCGTCGGCGAGCACCGGCCATCGGCGAAGAACGCCCTGGTCGCCGGCCTGTACGAACGCCTCGGCTTCACCCGGGTGGACGCGCCGGACGAGCCGTCCGCGCCGGGCACGACCCACTGGTCCCGTGCCGCGGACGCGCCGTATGCGCCGCCTGCCCTGATGCGCGTCGTCGTCGTGGCGGCGGCCGGCGTCGACCCGGCCGGGTCCGACCGGCCGGACGGGTCCGACCGGCCGGGCGTGCCGGGCGCCGAGCTGTCCTCCCACGTGTTCGCCCAGACGCGGCCGCAGGACCGCAGGATGGAAGAGGTGCAAAGGTGATCGTGCAGGATCGACTCCAGCAGATCTTCCGGGAGATCTTCAGCGACGACGACCTCATCGTCTCCGACACGATGACCGCCGAGGACGTTCCCGGCTGGGACTCGCTCGCGCACATCAACCTGATCTACGCCGTCGAGCGGGAGTTCTCGATCCAGATCGCCGACGACCGGCTCGCCAGCTTCGCCACCGTGGGTGACATGCGGGAGCACATCGAGGAGCTCAGCGGTGTCCACTGAGGCCGGCCCCGCCCGCAACGGGGCGGCCCCCCGCGAACCCGGGAGCCCCCCGTCCACGCCCAACGGTTCCGCCGCTCACGGCCCGGGCCCGGTAACCACCACTGACGATGACGCGCCGGGAACCGCCGCTCACGGCCCCGGCCCGGAGACCGTCGGTCCCGCGATCGGGGCACCCGCCCCGCCGATCGCGGCGCCGGACGACGTCACCGCCGCGCCCGCCCCGACCGCCGCCGAGACCGATCGCCGGGAGGCGTCCGAGCTGGGCCTGCGGGAGATCCTGCGGGAGGACTTCCGCCGGCACTACGGCTCGTTCGCCCACCCGGGCCTGCACGTGCTCGCCGTCTACCGCCTCGGGCAGTGGCGGCGCACCCGGCGCCAGCCGCTGCGCGCCGTGATCACGGTGGTCTACAAGGTGCTCAACAACCTCGTCATCCGGAACCTCTACGGGGTCGAGCTCTCCGAGAAGGCGCGCCTCGGCCGACGGGTCCACATCGGCCATCACCAGACGATCCTCATCCCGCCGTTCTGCGAGATCGGCGACGACTGCACGCTGCGGCACAACCTGACCATCGGCTACGCCGGCGGGTCCGCGTCGCCGCGGGACGTGCCGAAGGTCGGCGCCAGGGTCGAGCTCGCCCCCGGCGTCCACCTCCTCGGCGCGATCACTATCGGTGACGACGCCCGCATCGGTCCCGGCTCGATCGTGATGACGGACGTGCCCGCCGGCTCCACCGTCTTCGCCGCGCCCGCCCGCGTCATGCGGCCCCCCAACCGCTGACCGCCTCGGTTGCGCGCGGCACCGGGGACCAGGTCGGGCGGATCGCCCGGTTCGGGGCTGCGGTTGGACGCGTGGCGCGGTTCCGCGGTCCCGCGGTCCCGCGGGAAATCAAGATCACTCGAGCTGAGCGCTGCGGCGGCCGTTGTCCGTCCTCTTCCGGTGACGGCGGATGACGGTGCTCTAGCGCCTTGTGGCGGGACGTGCCGACCGCGTGGGGCTCGGGGCCGCCGCGGGATGTCGGCGGCCGGGGGGCGGAGTCGGGTCGGTACGGTTTGAGGCCGGACCGTCTGGCCCGATCGGGCCACCCCGCGGCCGACAGGGAGAGGACTCGCGGATGAAGGTGCTCGTGACGGGCACGGAGGGGTACCTCGGGTGCCTGCTGGCGCCCGAGCTGATGCGCGATGGCCACGAGGTCATCGGGGTCGACACCGGCTACTACAAGTACGGCTGGCTGTACCGCGGGACGGACCGGACCCCGCTGACCCTCGACAAGGACCTGCGCCACCTCACCGTCGACGATCTTGCCGGCGTCGACGCCGTGGTGCACATGGCCGAGCTGTCCAACGACCCGCTGGGCGCGCTCGCACCGGATGTCACGTACAAGGTCAACCACCTCGGTTCGGTGCGGCTGGCGAATCTCGCCAAGCAGGCCGGCGTCGAACGGTTCGTCTACATGTCCTCGTGCAGCGTCTACGGCGTGGCGACCGGCGAGGACGTCACGGAGACCTCGCCGGTCGACCCGCAGACCCCGTACGCCGAGTGCAAGGTCTACGTGGAGCGCGACGTTGCCCCGCTGGCCGACGACTCCTTCTCGCCGACCTTCCTGCGCAACGCCACCGCCTACGGCGCCTCGCCGCGGCAGCGGTTCGACATCGTGCTGAACAACCTCGCCGGCGTCGCCTGGACGACGGGTGAGATCGCGATGACCTCGGACGGCACTCCGTGGCGCCCGCTGGTCCACGGCCTCGACATCGCGAAGGCGATCCGCCTCGCGCTGACCGCGCCGCGCGACGTCGTCCACAACCAGATCTTCAACGTGGGCGACAGCGAGCAGAACTACCAGGTCAAGGAGATCGCCGACGCGGTCGCCAGCGTCTTCACCGGCTGCAAGCTGAGCTTCGGCGACAACGGCGGCGACAACCGCAGCTACCGGGTGTCGTTCGACAAGATCGCCAACACCCTGCCCGGGTTCTCCTGCGACTGGAACGCGCTGCGCGGCGCCCAGCAGCTCCACGAGGTGTTCAGCCGCATCCAGCTCGACGCGGAAACCTTCACCGGCCGCGGGCACACCCGGCTCAAGCAGCTCCAGTACCTGATCGGCACCGGGCAGCTCGACGCCGACCTGTTCTGGGCGCATCCGTGATCGTCACCCCGACGGCGATCGCCGGGGTGTGGATCGTCGACGTCGAGGCGTTCACCGACGCCCGGGGCCTGTTCGCGCGGACGTTCTGCGCCGAGGAGTTCGCGGCCGCCGGGCTCGCCGTCGAGGTGGCCCAGTGCAGCGTTGCCTACAACGCCACCGCCGGCACGATCCGCGGCATGCACTGGGCCGGCGAACCGGTGCGCGAGACCAAGCTGGTCCGCTGCACCCGCGGCGCGCTGCTCGACGTCGTGGTCGACCCCCGACCCGACTCGCCGACATATCTGCGCCACGTCGCGGTCGAGCTGTCCGCCGACAACCACCGTGCGCTGTTCATCGACGCGGGGCTCGCGCACGGTTACCAGACGCTGGCCGATGCCACCGAGGCGACGTACCAGATGAACGTCGCCTTCACGCCGGGGCACGACCGCGGGCTGCGCTTCGACGACCCGCGCCTGGGCGTCGCCTGGCCGCTGCCAGTGTCGGTGATCTCCGACAAGGACCGGGCCTGGCCGCTGCTCTCGGACGGACCGGCCGGGGGATCCGGGGCATCCGGGGCTTCCGGGGGGCCGCTCGGGCTGCCGGGCAACGGTGCGGCGGCGTCAGCGGCGGCGGATGCCGACCATGAGAAGGCTCACACCCCCGGCGCCGCCGGCGTCACAGTCTGAATCCGTTGTCGTTGCCACCACCCCCCGTTGTCTGATCACTCTCGGGGCCTGCGAAACTCAACGCCGGCGAGGATGCGGGCGCTACTGTCGGGCCCCGGAGGGCGACGCGGCACCTGACCCCGGTGCCGTGAAGATCAGGATTTTTCTTGGGCCGCCACATCCCTGCGCCGGATGTGCGGTCACCACCCCGCTCGGCTCGCTGGGCCGACCGGGATCCCGCGTCCGGCCCGTCGGGCTGTGCACCAGGCACCGACGCGGGCCAGATCGATGCCGACATCTCACCCAAGGGGAGCGCATGTCATCCGGAAACCCGTCCCAGGGCGGTAGCGGAACCGTCGCGGCCGACGCGAACCAGTCACCGGCCACCTCCGGCGGCATCGCCACGCCGGTCACCGCATGCCGGTCCTGCGGCGGGGCCGCCCCGAAGCTGTTCCTCTCCCTGGGGTCGACGCCCATCGCGAACCGGCTGGTGCGCGCCGACGCCCTCGACGCCACCGACCCGTCGTTCCCGCTCGAGGTCGGCTTCTGCGAGTCCTGCGCGCTGGTCCAGCTCACCCACGAGCTGCCCGCATCGGAGATCTTCGACGAGGACTACCCGTACTTCTCGTCGTTCTCGGACATGCTCGTCCGGCACGCCGAGAAGCACGTCATCGACCTGATCGCGAGCCGCAATCTCGGCCCGGACAGCCTGGTCGTCGAGGTCGCCAGCAACGACGGCTATCTGCTCAAGGCGTTCGTCGAGCGGGGCATCCCGGTGCTCGGCATCGAGCCGACGCCGGGCCCGGCCGCCGCCGCCCGGGCGGCCGGGGTGCCGACCCGCGAGGAGTTCTTCGGCGCGGACCTCGCCCGCCAGCTCGTCGCGGAAGGCCTGCGGGCCGACGTGATCATCGCGAACAACGTGATGGCCCACGTCCCCGACCTCAACAGCTTCGTCGAGGGCTTCTCGATCCTGCTCGCCGACGGCGGCCTCGTCGACGTCGAGAACCCCGGCGTGGGTGCCCTGCTGGCCCACACCGAGTTCGACACGGTGTACCACGAGCACTTCTGCTACTTCTCCACCATCGCGGTGGACGCCCTCATGCGCCGCCACGGCCTGGCGCTCGTCGGCGTCCAGGAGTTCCCCGAGCTGCACGGCGGGACGCTGCGCTGGAGCATGCAGCACGCCGTGACCGCCGACCCGGACGAGTCGGTCGCGGCCGTGCTCGGCGCCGAGCGGGCCGCGGGCCTCGACTCGTTCGCGCGGTACGCCACCTTCGGCGACGACGTGCGCACCGTGCAGGAGGAGCTGGTCGCGCTGCTGCGGTCGCTGCGAACCGAGGGGAAGACGGTCGCCGCCTACGGCGCCGCGGCCAAGGGCGCGACGCTGCTGAACTCCAGCGACATCACCACGGACCTCATCGACTTCGTGGTCGACCGCAACGTCCACAAGCAGGGCAAGTACATCCCCGGGGCACGGCTGCCGATCCTCGACCCCGCCGTCCTGCTCGAGCGCCAGCCCGACTACCTGCTGCTGCTGGCCTGGAACGTGAAGAAGGAGATCATCGCCCAGCAGGAGGAGTACGCCGCGCGCGGCGGCTCCTTCATCGTGCCGGTACCCCGGCCGGTCGTGCTGTAGGCGGGTCCTGCATCGTGGTGTGGGGTCGTCGTCATCTCCGCCCGCGGCCATCCGGGTCGCGGGCGCCGGGCCGGCGTCGTCGGTCGGGAGAGCGAGCATGACGGACATCGAGCTGGACCTGCGGTCCTCGGGCTGGCCCGAGGATCCGCCGCCCGAGGACTCGCGCCCCGTCGAGCAGACCCCGCACGCCCCCCGGCCGGGTGCGCCGGCGCCGGACGGATCTCCGGCGGCCGGCGGCCAGCGCGGCCCGGCACGCGCCTACGATTCGGCGTTCGTGGGCTTCGAGGTGTCCTCGGCGATCCCGCCGGAGTCCTGGGCCGACCCCGCCCCGCCCCGCGCGCCCGCGCCTGCCCAGGCGTCGCCGGCTCACCCTCGGCCGCCGGTTTCCCGAGATCCCCGTCCCGGCTTTGGAACTGGCCCGGACGGGCGTCCGATGGCGGCCCCCGTGGGCCCGCCCGCCGACCGAACGGGACCGGCCCCGGGCGGGCGACAACCCGACCCCCCCGGCGTCGGACCGTGGGGTCAGCCGCCGGGGCACCCCGGCATGCCCG
>NZ_JAMQQF010000301.1 GCF_023716945.1 Frankia sp. AiPs1
GCCACGACGCGCCGGAGGCCGACCCGCCCGGCCCGGGCGCGCGCCCGGCCGGCCGCCCGGACCATCTCCCGGACCATCTCCCGGACGAGGTGCGGTGGATCTACTTCACCTCCGGGTCCACCGGCATCCCGAAGGGCGCCCGGCACAGCGACGCCACGCTGTTGGCGACCGCGATCTCCTTCGCCGGCGTGAGCGGTCTGGGCCGGGCGGCGGGGGAGGTCGGCGCGGTCGGCTACCCGGTCGCCCACGTCGGCGGGATCCAGTACCTCCTTGCCGCGCTCGCCGCCGGCTTCCCGATCCTGCTGCTCGAGGCGTTCGTCCCCGACCAGGCCGTGGAGCTCTTCCGCCGGCACGGGGTCACCGCCACCGGCGGCAGCACGCCGTTCTACACGGCGCTGCTCGACCTCGCCGCGGTCCGCCCCGGCGAGCGGCTGGTCCCGACGCTGCGCTCGCTCAAGGGCGGCGGCGCCCCCTGCCCGCCGCACCTGGTCGGCGAGGTGGACCGCGTGCTCGGCGCGGTGCTCGCGCACGACTACGGGATGACGGAGGTGCCGATGGTGGCGGTGGCCGCCCTCGCCGACCCGCCGGACGTGCTGGCCGCGACCGACGGTCGCCCGGTGCCGGTCAACCGGCTGCGGTTCGTCGACGAGGGCGGCGCGGCGGTCGCGCCGGGCGCCGTCGGCGAGGTGCAGGTCGCCGGCCACGGCGTGTGCCACGGCTACACCGACCCCGAGGCGACCCGCGCGGCGTTCACCGCCGACGGCTGGTTTCGCACCGGCGACCTCGGCCGACTGGTCCCCTCCGGCCACATCGAGATCGTCGGGAGGCTCAAGGACCTCATCATCCGCAAGGGCGAGAACATCGCCCCCCAGGAGATCGAGGCGCTGCTCGGTCGCCATCCCGACGTGGCCGATGTTGCCGTGATCGGCCTGCCCGACGCCGATCGTGGCGAGCGCGTGTGCGCCGTCGTCGTCGCCCGCCCCGGTCGGCCGGTGCCGTCGCTGGCGGAGCTGTCGGGCTGGCTGCGCGAGGCCGGGCTGATGCGTCAGAAGCTGCCCGAGCAGCTCGAGCTGCTCGACATCCTGCCGCGCACCGGGCTCGGCAAGGTCGCCAAGGCCCAGTTGCGCGCCCGCTTCGAGCCGCCCGCGTCCTGAGGTCGGCCGGTCGGCCGGTCAGGCGGTCAGGACCGCCATGATGAACCCGGCGATGGTGCTGACGACGTCGGTGTCGTCGACCGGCAGGTGCTGGCCGTGGCAGTGGTACCAGGCGCGGTCCATCATCGACTGGACCGCCAGGCCCAGCGCCTCGGGGGCGTCGGTCGGCGTCCGTTGGCGGCCCCGCAGGTGGACCCCGAGCAGCCAGACCACGCGCAGTTCCATCTTGTTGCGGGCGCTGCCGATGGCCTGCTCGCCGGGGCCTGACTGGGCGGACAGGATGAACGCGCCGTGGCGATCCATGAACGCGAAGTACTCCCACACCCACGCCGCGACCTCCGCCTGGGTGCACGGGCGCGCCATGGTTTCCCACCTGGCCATGACCTGCAGGATCTCGCGGTGGGTGGCTTCGCCCAGGGTGTTGAAGATCTCCCGCTTGTCCCGGAAGTACGTGTAGAAGCCGGCGCGGGAGATGCCGCAGGCATCGGTGATGTTGTTGACCCGGGTGCCCGCGTAGCCGCGTTCCAGAAACAGCCGGCGGGACGCGTCGAGGATGAGGCCGCGGGTGCGGGCCGCGCGCAGGCCCATGGTCCTGGGGGCCGCGTCATCCGGGTCATCGGCGTCATCCGGGTCAACCGCGTCATCCGGGTCAATCGGGTCATCCGCGTCAACCGGGTTCACCGCGTCGACGGCAGGAGGGTCGCTCATGATTCTCCCCAGTGTAGGAGGGCGCGCCGCGGCCGGGCCTGACGGACCTGTCGACGCCGGCGCCCATCGTCGGCTGAAGCGCTCGGGTGGCGTCGCACATGTCCGTGTCAGCTACGTTCCGACAAAGTTGACAGTTTCGTCAAGTCGGCTTAATGTTGGCTCGCGTAGCAGTACCAAGGACAGCACCGAGGTGGCGAAAGCCCGGTCGCCCACGGTCGACGGCACATGACGCCGGCGGCGAGTTCCCCCCCGGGCAGCGAGGAGCAGCAGCCGTGACGCAGTTCACCGACGCGCCGATCTTCGACGCCGACCAGCACATGTACGAGACTCCGGACGCGCTCACCCGGTACCTGCCGGAGCGCTACCGGCGTGCGGTGCAGTTCGTGCAGGTCGGCCGGGCGACCAGAATCGCGATCAAGGGACGGATCACCGACTACATCCCGAACCCGACGTTCGACCGGGTGGCGGCGCCCGGTGCCTGGGAGAAGTTCTTCTCCGGCCGCAACCGCGAGGGCCAGTCGCTGCGGGAGATGACCGGGCGGGCCATCGAGTCCCGCCCGTCGTTCCGCGAGCCCGCCCCGCGCCTGGTGGAGATGGACGCCCAGGGCGTCACCGAGGCGCTGGTCTACCCGACGCTGGCGAACCTGGTCGAGCACTCCGCCGCCGAGGACCCCGAGCTCGTCGTCGCGATGATCCACGCGATCAACCGCTGGATGCTCGAGACCTGGGGCTACACCCACGCCGACCGGCTGTTCATGACGCCGGTCATCAGCTGCGCCCTGGTCGACGACGCCCGCCGCGAGCTCGACTACGTGCTGGAGAACGGGGCGAAGGTCGTCCTGATCAAGCCGGCGCCGGTGAAGGGCCTGCGGGGCTGGCGCTCCCCGGCGCTGCCGGAGTTCGACCCGTTCTGGGCGGACGTCGAGCGCGCCGGCATCCCGGTGGTGTTGCACTCCAGCCAGCCGCCGCTGGACGACTACATCAACCGGTGGGAGCCGCCGGACTCCAACGACTTCACCGAGATGAGCGCCTTCCGCTGGGTGACGCTGGGCCACCGCGAGATCGCCGACATGCTCACCAGCCTGATCTGCCACGGCACGTTCACCCGGTTCCCCAAGCTGCGCGTCGCCAGCATCGAGAACGGCAGCGCCTGGATCCACCCGCTGTTCGACGACCTGGAGTCCGGCTACGCCAAGATGCCGCAGGCGTTCCCCGAGCATCCGCTGGAGGTGTTCCGGCGCAACGTGTGGGTCAGCCCGTTCTGGGAGGGCTCCGTCGCCGACGTGATCTCCACGGTCGGCTGGGACCGGGTGCTGTTCGGCTCCGACTTCCCGCACCCGGAGGGCCTCGCCGAGCCGCGCGGCTACTACGCCTACGCCGAGGGCATGGACGAGAAGCGGACCCGCGACTTCATGGGTGACAACGCGCGGCGGCTGCTCGGCCTGCCGGTGCGCGACCCGGCCGGCGACCAGACTCCGGTCGCGGTCTGACGCCGTGCAGCTCAACTACCAGTTTCCGACCCGTGCGGTGAAGCACTGGGAGCGGTGGATCGGCGAGCGTGACCTCGCCGACGTGGCGGTCGCGGCCGAGGAGAGCGGTTTCGACATCGTCTCCACGACGGACCATCCCTTCCCGTCCAGCGCCTGGATCGACGGCGGCGGCCACCACTCCTTCGACCCGTTCGTCTCGCTGGCGTTCATGGCGGCGGCGACGCGGCGGGTGCGCCTGCTGACGTTCATCCTCGTCGCCGGCTACCGCAATCCCTACCTGACCGCGAAGTCGGTGGCCAGCCTCGACCTGCTCTCCGGCGGTCGGCTGGTCGTGGGCATGGGCGCCGGCTACCAGAAGCCCGAGTTCGACGTGCTCGGCGCTCAGTTCGACGGTCGCGGCGGCCGGTTCGACGCGGCCATCGCCGCGATGCAGGCCGCCTGGACGGGCGAGGTCGTCGAGCGCGACGACCCGCACTTCCCGGCGTCGGGCCACGTCATGCTGCCCCGCCCGGCCCAGCGGCCCGGCCCGCCGATCTGGATCGGCGGCAACAGCCGGGCGGCGATGCGCCGGGTCGCCGAGGTCGCCGACGGCTGGCTGCCCTTCGAGCAGCCCGCGCAGATGGCGGAGATCACCACCACCCCGAGCCTGGCCGCCGACGAGATCGGCGAGCGGATCGCCACCCTGCGCGGGCTGCGCGCGGCGGCCGGCCGGCCGACCACCTTCGACGTCTGCTTCACCCCGCAGGTCAGCCGGGATCCGGCGCGGGCCGCCGAAGCGCTTGCGGCCGCCGTCCCCGGGTACGAGGCCGCGGGCGTGACGCACCTGTCGGTCGAGTCGCACGCCCGCGGCATCGACGACTGCCTGGCCGAGATCGAGCTGTTCGGCAAGACCCTCGCGTCCCCGCCGTCCCCGCGCTGAAGCCCGCCCCCACGCTCTGAGTGAACGAGGAGAGTCCATGACCACCCTGGCAGCCCCCGGCGACGCGGCCGTGCTCCCGTCGCTGGGCTACCCGCTCTACGACGCCGACCAGCACTACTACGAGACGGCCGACGCGCTCACCCGCCACCTGGCGCCCGAGTACAAGCGGCTGATCAAGATTCTGCAGACGGCCGACGGCCGGACCCGGATGGTGATCAACAACAAGCTCTACACCACCAACCCGGACCCGACGTTCCCCACCGTCGCCGCCCCCGGCGTGTTCGAGCAGTACTTCCGCAGCCAGAACACCGAGGGCCGGGAGCTGGCGTCCTTCGTCGGCAGGCTGCAGGAGAGCCAGCCGGAGTACACCAACCGCGACGCGCGCATCGCCAAGCTCGACGAGCAGGGTGTCGCCGCGACGATCATGCTGCCGACGGTCGGGGTCGCCGTCGAGGACCTGCTCACCGACAAGCCCGACGCGCTGCACGCCATCGTCGAGGCGTTCAACCGGTGGGTCGAGGACGAGTGGGGCTACTCGTACCAGGACCGCATCATCGCGACGCCGGTGCTGTCGTTGGCCGACCCCGACCTGGCCGTCAAGGAGCTGGAGCGGGTGCGCGACGCCGGCGCCCGGATCGTCGTGCTGGTGCCGGGCCCGGTCCGGGCCGGCTCGATCACCCGCTCGCCGGGTAACCCGATCTTCGACCGGTTCTGGGCGACCGCGGCCGAGGCCGGCATCGTCGTGTCCTACCACACCGGCGAGGCCGGCTACGAATGGGTCGCCGAGAAGTGGGGCGAGGGCGCCTTCGAGGGCCTGCGTACCACGCCGCTGCCCGAGATCATGCAGCTGCACGTCGAGCGGCCCATCCAGGACACCATCGCGGCGCTGGTCGGCCACGGCGTGTTCGAGCGGCACCCGGCGCTGAAGGTCGCCACCATCGAGGCCGGCTCCACCTGGGTGCTCGACCTCGTCCGCCGGATCCGCAGCGCCTATGGCAAGATCCCGCAGAAGTTCGCCGTCGACCCGGTGGAGAGCTTCCGCGAGCACGTCTGGGTCGCGCCGTTCTACGAGGACGACCTGCTCGCGCTCAAGGACGCCCTCGGCATCGGGCACATCATCTTCGGCTCGGACTGGCCGCACCCGGAGGGCCTGCCGACCCCGGGCGCCTTCGCCCGTGACGCCGCGGTGCTCTCCGACGAGGACCGCAAGCTGATCCTCTCGGACAACCTCAAGTCCCTGCTGCAGCTCTAGCGTCGGCGGGCCCCGGCCGCGGGCTGCCGTCTCCCGGTGGGAGCGGCGACCCGCGGCCGCGGTTTACTTTTGACGAAATCGTCAACTACGATTTGCGGTGCGAACGCCGTCTCGCGGCGGCTGCGTACCCGGAGGAACTCTCATGATCGTCGCCCGTGACGAGGTCGGCTGATGGCCGACCCCCACGACAAGCTGCGCCGAGAGGTTCGCGCGTTCGTCGCCGCGGCCGGCATCGCGACGCGCAACGACAGCTGGTTGCGCGGCTACGACCCCGACTTCACCCGCGAGCTCGGCCGCCACGGCTGGATCGGGATGACCTGGCCGACCGAGTACGGCGGCGGCGGGCGGTCGAACACCGAGCGGTTCGTCGTCACCGAGGAGCTGCTGCGCGCCGGTGCCCCCGTCACCGCGCACTGGACGGCCGACCGCCAGATCGGCCCGACGATCCTGCGGGTCGGCACCGACGGCCAGCGTGCCGAGATCCTGCCGAAGATCTGCCGCGGCGAGGTCGTCGTGGGCCTCGGCCTGTCCGAGACCGAGGCCGGCTCGGACCTCGCCGCCGTGCGCACCCGGGCGAGCGCCATCGACGGCGGCTGGTCGATCACCGGGGCGAAGGTGTGGACGACGTCGGCGCACCACGCCACCCACCTGTACATCCTTGCCCGCACCGGCGAGGGTGCGTCCAAGCACGAGGGCCTGACCGAGTTCCTCGTCGACGCCGACACCCCCGGCATCACCGTGCGGCCCATCCTCGACCTCGTCGGCGAGCACCACTTCAACGAGGTGATCCTCGACGACGTGCACGTGCCCGCCGAGCGCGTCCTCGGCACGGTCGGCGCCGGCTGGAAGCAGGTCACCGAGCAGCTCGCCTTCGAGCGCGGCGGGGTGGAGCGCTACCTGAGCACCTACCCCGTGCTCGCCGCGATGATCCGCACCGTCGCGCGCCATCCCGACCGGGCCGCCACCGAGCGCCTCGGCGAGCTGGCCGCGCGCCTGACCGCGCTGCGCCAGCTCGGCCTGCAGCTCGCCGGCGCCCTCGACCAGGGCCAGGCGCCGGTGCGTCTGGCCGCGGGGCTCAAGCTCGCCGGCACCCGGTTCGAGAAGGACGTCGTGGAGACCGCCCGGTACGTCCTCGACGTCTGCGAGGGCGACGCCGAGGCCCACCGGCTGCTCGTCGACGGCCTGGCCGTCGTGCCCGGCGCGTCGATCCGCGGCGGTTCCTCCGAGGTCCTGTACACCGTCATCAGCCGGGCGGAGCTACCGCGATGATCTTTGATGCCGATCTGCGTCCCGTCGTCGACGACGTGCTCGGGGCGAACACCGACACCGCCCCCGGCGAGCTGTGGGCGCTGCTGACCGAACTCGGCTGGCCGGTCGTCGGCGTCGCCGAGGACGACGGCGGCGCCGGCGGAGATCTCGCCGCCGTCGCTGAACTCGCCGCCGGCGTCGGCTTTTTTTTTTTTTCCGTCCCGCTGATCGAGACCGGCCTGGCCGCCTGGGCGC
>NZ_JAMQQF010000302.1 GCF_023716945.1 Frankia sp. AiPs1
GTCGTGACGCCCAACACCCGGGCCGTGGTCCTGGTGCACATCGGCGGTCTGATCGCGCCGGACGTCGCCGAGCTGGCCGTGCCCGAACCGACCGAACTCGAGCCGGCCGAGCCGGTCGCCGTGCCGTCGGCCGAGACCCCGGCCGAGCCGGCAGCGGCCGCACCGGAGACGGCGGAACCGGAGACGGGGCCGGCGACGAGCGAGGCCGTGGCCGTGGCCGACGGGACCCTCGTCGAAGCGGCAGGCGCCGAGGGCTCCGTCGACGCCGAAGGCTCCGCCGACGCCGAGGGCTCCGTCGACAGCGACGGACCCGCCGCGTCCGACGGCGCCACCCCGGCGACCTCGACGGAAACCGGTGCCACCGAGGTGCTGCCCTCGACGCCAGCCGCCGAGCCGGCCGCCGATGCGGGTGCCGCCGAACTCGCCGATGCGGTGCCGGTTCAGGTAGCCGAGTCCGCCGGTGCGGCCGAGCCGAGCGAAGGGACTGTGCCGGCCGACGCGGCGGAGGCTGTCGACGCAACCGCTGCCGTGGACGAGACGGTGGCCGTTGATCGGATCGAGCTCGCCGATGCGGCCGACGCCGCGGAGAAGCCCGAGCTGGCCGAGAAGCCCGAGCTGGCCGAGAAGCCCGAGTCTGCCGAGAAGGCCGAGTCCGCCGAGAAGGCCGAGGCCGCAGAGGAGCCCGAGCTGGCCGAGAAGGCCGAGTCCGCGGAGAAGGCCGAGGCCGCGGATCCCGCCGCGAAGGCAGCGGAGGGCACGGGTGATGACGCCACCGTCGTCGCCGCGGCGGGGCGTAAGGGCCGCAAGCGGCGTTGTGACGCCGAGACACCCCGTCCCGGGGCCCGGCGCGGCCTGCTCCGTCGCCGGCCCGCCGAGGTCGCCGCCGCCACTGCTGCGCCCGCCTCGACCGCTGCGCCCACCCTGACCACTGCATCCACCTCGCCTGCCTCCTCGCCCGCTGCTCCGGCCTCGCCTGCTGTGCCGGCCACGTCCGGCGCGCCGGCTCCCACCGCCGAGACTGGCAGCCCCGCTGACGCTGGGACCGGGGAGGGGACCGCAGGCCAGGCGGGCGACGACAGCGCCTCCTGAGCGGCCTCCGGTCATCGCCGCCCGGTCCCAGCCCCTGCCCGGTCCCAGCCCCCACCCGGTTCCAGCCCCCACCCGGCCAACCGCCGCCCGGCGAGCGGTCGTCGGGCGGCGGTTGGCCGGGCGAACAGTCTCCTGACGCCGTGGACGGGGGCGGTCAGTCGGTGAGAGCGGCCGCGCCGATGGTCTCGGAGGCGGGGCGCGGGACGCCGGCCGGGGCGGGGTTATGGGCATCGACGTCCGGGAGGTGTCGGCGCCCGAGCAGGGCCGTCAGGCCGGCGAGCAGGCCCGCGCCAGCCGGCACGAGGTAGCCCAGCCGGGCGCCCCCGGTGTCGATCAGACGGCCGGCCAGCGGGGAGCCCACGGCGAGGCCGCCGACCACCGCCATCGTGAGCCAGGCGAAGCCCTCGGTGCGGGCGCCCGGCCCGACGATCCGCTCCATCATCGCGTTCGCGTCGATCATCGTGGGGGCCACGGTGGCGCCGGCGAGGACGGTCAGCGGGATCATCGTGGCGACGCCGACCCCGGCCAGCGGGAGTGAGAGGCCGAACGTCAGCAGCTCGATCGAGCGCAGCAGCCGGGCCCGCAGCGGGCGGTTGTGCGGGCGGGCGCCGGTGATCAGACCGGAGATTCCCGAGCCGGCCGCGAACATGCCCAGCAGCAGCCCGCCGATGGCCGCCAGCCCCTCCTCGCGAGCGAAGGCGACCATGGCCACGTCGATCCCGCCGAAGCCGATCCCGATCGCGAAGACGATCGCAACCAGTGTACGGGTGTCGGGCCGCCGCATGATCCGCTCCGGTGGCGCGGTCGACGCCGCCCGGGGCCCCGGGTCGGTGCCGTGCTGCAGCGCGAGCCCCATGGCGCCGATGCCGAGCAGGACCGCCGAGGCCAGCAGGCCGGCGGCGGGGTCGACGAGCGTGGCCAGCACCGTCACCAGGGTGGGCCCCAGGATGAACACCAGCTCGTCGATCGCCGCCTCCAACGCGAGCGCGGCGGGCAACAGGGCGCCGCCGCCCAGGAGCGCGCTCCATCGGGCCCGTACACAGGTCCCGACGGGCGGCAGGCAGCCGCCGGCGACCACCGCGGCGAGGAACCACAGCGGGCGGGGGGCACCGACCCAGACCGTCACCAGCAGCGCCGCCGCGCCGAGCAGGTGCCCAGCGAGCCCGGCGACCAGCATCCTGGCCTGGCCGAGACGGTCCAGAGCGCGGCCCACCCGCGGCACGCACACCGCCTCGCTGAGCGCACCGGCGGCGGCGACCGCGCCGCCCACGGCATACGAGCCGGACCGGTCCTGCACGAACAGCACCGTGCCCAGCGCGTGCATGGCGATCGGCAGCCGTCCCACGAATGCCGGCCCGATGAACCGGGCCGCGCCGGGGGTGGCGAGGGTCCGCCGGTAGACGTTTCCACCCCCGCCGGGCGGGGGCGTCTCGGGACCACTGGTAACGAGGGCGGATATCGGGGACGGGTCGGTCATAGCCGGTCAAGCGTGCCGCAATGCACCGCCGGATGCCAACGGAATTTGCCCTGGCCAGGAGCGTGCCGTGGGCGGTCCAACCTTCGCCGCGCCGGGTCCCCACGGCCGCTCGGCGGCTCGGGTGGTGCCCCGCGACGGCGGCGCGACGGCTGCGGAAGGGCGATGCCTGTGGTGCGGGGACGGCCTGCCGAGGCGGATGGGAGAACGTCGGCACGTGATCATCGGCCCTCTGTCGAGCCGGGTTAACGTCCGAGCATGGACGACGTCGCCTTCCTCGACCACGTCGCCGAGCACCTCGCCAGCCTGCCCGGGGTTCAGGCGGTCAGCCTCGGTGGGTCACGGGCCGAGGGCACCCACCGGCCGGACAGCGACTGGGACTTCGCGGTCTACTACCGGGGACGTTTCGAGCCCCAAGCGCTGCGTGACCTCGGCTGGCCCGGCGAGGTGTTCGAGGTCGGGGCCTGGGGCGGCGGCGTCTTCAACGGCGGTGCCTGGCTGGACGTCGACGAACGCCGCACGGACGTGCACTACCGCGATCTCGACGTTGTCGAGGAGGAGCTCGCCGCCGCGGCCGAGGGCCGGTTCCGCATCGAGCCGCTGATGTTCCACCTCGCCGGCATCCCGTCCTACCTCGTCCTCGCGGAACTCGCGGTCAGCCGGGTGCTACGCGGCCAGCTGCCCACGGTGGACTACCCGGCGGCGCTACGGAAACAGGCGCCCACAGTCTGGTGGGACAACGCGCGCCTGACCTTCGACTACGCACGGGTCAACCACGCCCCCCGAAGCCGGTTGGCCCAGTGCGCCGGTTTGGTCGCCCAGGCAACCTCCCAAGCCGCGCATGCCGTGCTGGCGGCGCGCGGCGAATGGGTCACCAACGACAAGACTCTGCTCACCCGCGCGAACCTGCGCCACGTTGACCACTTCGTCGCAGCTGCCCACGCCGATCCGCAGGCCGCCGGCAGGCTCGTGGACGTCTCCGAAGAGCTCTGCGCGGCGGCGGTGCAGGCCGCGCTCCTCCCATTGCCCTGATCCCCAGCAAGGCACGAAGCAGCTGTTTACGCTGCGGGATATGCCGGCATTTGCTAACAACGGCCGCGTCCGGCGGCGCTGGCACTGGCCAACATCCGCGACCTGCCAACTCGGAGTGGCCAAGTAGATCTGTTTCCTACCGTCCCAGAACCCCACACCCCAGAAGACGACACCGCACCGCCAAGCTGCCTGACCAGGCCGCCTAGCGATGTGGATCTTGCTGGTCGGTCGGCCCCGCGGAACCGGACCACCCCGCACCGAGGAAGATCAGTAGCTTCGACGATGCCGGGCTGCGGCGGAGGAGGCGCCGGTCCCGCGAATCCACCGGTGTTGCGGCACCCGGGGCGGCGTGCCCGGTCCGGCCGCGCGTAGCTGGCGGATGAACGGCGCGACGAGCAGCGCCCCGACGATGAAGCCGACGACGTGCGCACCGTAGGCGACCGCGCCTCCGTCGGCGACGCCGAATCCGGTGAAGTACACGTACTGCAGCGCGAACCAGAAACCGAGGACGATCCAGGCCGGCAACCAGAACGGCAGGAAGAACAGGACGGATACCAGGCCGATGACTCGTGCCCTGGGAAACAGTACGAGATAGGCGCCGAGTACCCCGGCGACGGCGCCCGAGGCGCCGATCAGGGTGCTTGACGACCCGCTTTGGAACAGCGCGAAGCCGTACGTGGCCGCGTACCCGCAGACCAGATAGAAGAGCAGGTAGAACAGCCTGCCCATGCGATCTTCGAGGTTGTTGCCGAAGACTCCGAGAAACAGCATGTTGCCGATGAGGTGAAGCCAGCTTCCATGCAGGAACATCGCGGTCAGGACCGAGAGCAGCGGAATCTTGTCGAAGCTCGGCGGCGACTGCACGATGCAGCCGGGACTGCCGGCGGCGTCGACGCCGATGTGGCCGGAGTAGGCGGCCGAGAGCTGGGCGTTGTGTAGCAGCTCCCGGGGTATCGCCCCCCATTGCTGGAAGAACCGTTGCTGCTCGCAGACGTTCTGTGGGGTCGAGGTCCCGATCCCGGCGACCGAGCTCACCACGGGCTCGAAGAAGACGAAGATGACGACGTTCGCGGCGATCAGCAGCCAGGTGATGATCGGCCGCCGGCTCAGCGGGTTGATGTCGTGAATCGGGATGACCACGCCGCCCATCCTGCCCGGTGCGCTGGGCGGCGTCGCCGTCGGGCACGGCTGGTCGACATCGCGGCCGGTGGGCGGCCCGTGGGCCCGGCGGTCGGGGCCGGCGTGCGTGACGTGCGTCGCGCACGCATCGTCCGGGAAGGCCGCCCGCGTCGTCGATGCACCAGAGTGGGAGGGGTGAAGCCCTCAGCCGCCGTCGCCGCCGTGCCCACCTCGACGTCTCCGGACCTCCCGTCGCCAGCCGGCGCTCGGGCGAGCGGTACGGACGGGACGGGCGGGGCCGATCTTGTGGCCCGGGACCGGCGGTCTGTCTGGCACCCCTACGCCTCGGCGTCGCACACCGGGCCGCTGTTCGCCGTGTCGTCCGCCGCCGGGGTGCGCCTCACGCTGACCGACGGCCGCGAGCTGATCGACGGGATGTCTTCCTGGTGGGCGGCCATCCACGGTTACCGGCATCCCGTGCTCGACGAGGCCGTGCGCACCCAGCTCGGGTCGATGTCGCACGTGATGTTCGGCGGCCTGACCCACGAGCCGGCGGTGCGCCTCGCCGAGACGCTGGTGGAGATCACCCCCGAGCCGCTGCGTCGGGTGTTCCTCTGCGATTCGGGGTCGGTCGCCGTCGAGGTGGCCATCAAGATGGCGTTGCAGTACTGGACCGGCCGCGGTCGGCCGGAGCGGACCCGACTGCTGACCATCCGTCGGGGCTACCACGGCGACACTTCGGGCGCGATGTCCGTCTGCGACCCGGATGCCGGGATGCACCACCTGTTCAGCCAGCTCCTGCCGCGCCACCTGTTCGCCCCGGCGCCGACGTGCGCCTACGACGAGCCGTGCGAGGACGCCGACGTCGCCGAGTTCGAGCGGCTGCTCGCCGGGCACGCCCACGAGGTCGCCGCGGTCATCCTCGAGCCAGTGGTGCAGGGCACCGGGGCCATGCGCTTCTACGCACCCGGCTGGCTCGCTCGGGTGCGCGAGCTGTGCGACCACCACGGGGTGCTGCTCATCGCCGACGAGATCGCCGTCGGCTTCGGCCGGTCGGGGGAGCTGTTCGGCTGCGACCACGCCGGGATCAGCCCCGACATCATGTGCGTGGGCAAGGCGCTGACCGGCGGTTACCTGTCGATGGCCGCGACGCTGTGCACCGACGAGGTGGCGGCCGGGGTGTCCGACTCGCCCGCCGGGGCGTTCATGCACGGCCCGACGTTCATGGGTAACCCGCTGGCGAGCGCCGTCGCGAACGCCAGCGTCGAGCTGCTGCTGTCCTCACCCTGGCGGGCGCGGGTCGCCGAGATCTCCGCGGGGCTCACCGCGGGCCTCGCCCCGGCGGCCCAGCTGGCGGGGGTGGCCGACGTCCGGGTGCTCGGTGCCATCGGCGTGATCGAGACGCGGGAACCGGTCGACATGACGGTGATCCAGCCGCTGCTGGTGGAGCTGGGCGTCTGGGTGCGGCCCTTCGGCCGGCTGGTCTACACGATGCCGCCGTTCATCACGTCGCCGGCGGACGTCGCCACCCTGACCGGGGCGATGGTCGAGGCAGTCGCCCGCACCACCTGAGCCCGCACCGCCTGGGCCGGCACCACCTGGGCCGGCGAGGACTGGTCCTCGGGTGGTCCGCGGCTCGGCCGACACTGGTCCCAGACGCGGAGCCACGCCGATTCCCGGGCGTGTCGTGTGTGGTCTCTCTGCGGGCGTCGTGGAGTGGATGGCGGCCGGTGGGCCCCGGCGCGGGCGCTTTCGTCACCCCATTCGTCGTCGCAGGTCAGCTGCCATTTCCGGAACGAGTTCGGGGCCCGTCGCGGCGGGAGAATTCGGCTGGCCGTCGCTGCGGAGCAGTTAGCCACGCCATTACGACGGTTGCGAATGACGCGAACGTCTTCGTACTCTTCGTTCTCAACGATTCACTGTGAGTAGCAACGACGAGGTTGGTTTCACCGGGCGGTTCCGGCCGACCACGGCCGCGGACGAGAACGAGGAAGGCCATCCGCCAATGCCGTTACGCCTACGACTGCCACGCCGCCCTGGTTGCGTACTGCTGGGCGGCGCCCGCCGGGCGTGGCGACGACTGCGGGTGCGCATACGGGTGCGCAGCCCCCGGCCGCAGCCGCGCCCGCCCGCAACCTGTCCGCCGGCGCTGCGCATGGCCGGCCTGGACCGCTCCGGGGTCGCTGGCTCCCGGCACGGCGGCGCTGGGAACGGCGGCGCTGGAAACGGCGGCCCTGGGAACCCCCGCCCGCGGGCCGATCGGGGCGGCCGGTCGCGGGCCGGAGTGGACCGACCGCCCCGGCCCTTCCGCG
>NZ_JAMQQF010000303.1 GCF_023716945.1 Frankia sp. AiPs1
CCCGCCGACCGGCTGACACCGAGGCCGGCCGCCCGCCCGCCGAACGGCTGAGCCGCCCGCCGACCGGCCGTGCTGCTCGGGGTCGGCTGAACTGCCCGGGGCCGGCTGAACTGCCCGGGGTCGGCTGACGTGGGCTGGCCCACGTGCGGCCTCTACCCGGTGGCGTCGACTGCCACGATGGCCGGATGTCCGCCCTGGTCGTCCTGCTGGTCGGCCTGGTCGCGGGCATCGTGGTCCGGCGCCGGCAGCGGCTGCCCGCCCAGGCCGCCTCGGTCGTCAACACCTGGCTGCTCGACATCGCGCTGCCGGCGCTCGTCCTCCGCGCCATGCACACCGTGACCTTCCCGGACAACCTCGCGCTCGTGGTGGCCGCGCCCTACCTGCTGTTCGTTCTGTCCACGGCGCTGTACCTGGTTGCGGCGCGGCTGATGGGGCTGTCCCGCCAGACGGTGACGGCCCTGATCGCCGCGACGGCGGTGGCCAACACCAGCTTCGTCGGCTTCCCGATGGTCACGGTCTTCTTCGGGGCGTCGTCGGTGCCCATCGCCGTGCTCGTCGACCAGCTCGGTTCGTTCCTGCTCCTCAACACCGTGGTGCTCGGCGCCGTCACGATCGTCGCCGGGGCGTCCCTGCCCCGGGCGGAGCTGGCTCGCCGCGTCCTGACCGCGCCGGCGCTGGTCGCCCTAGTGGCCGCGCTGATGCTACGGCCGGTGGCCTTCCCCGGCTGGCTGGACTCGGCGCTGGCCTCACTCGGCGCGACCCTCACGCCGCTCGCCCTGTTCTCGATCGGCATGCAGCTGGAGGTGCGGGCCGTCCGGCAGTGGTGGCGCGAGCTGGTGCTCGGCCTCGGCGTGAAGCTGATCGTCGCTCCCGCGCTGGTCGTGGGGGTCTACGCGCTGACCGGGACGCTCGGCGACCACGACGTGACGATCGCGTTGTTCGAGGCGGCGATGCCACCGATGGTCGCGGGCGCGCTCATCGCCGCCCGGCACGATCTCGCCACCCCGCTGCCCAGCCTGCTGGTGGGAGTCGGGGTGCCGCTGTCGTTCGCCACGCTGCCGGTCTGGTCGTTGCTGTTGAAGTCCTGACCTGGGACGACGTTCGTTCTGATGAGCGGAACAGGCGCACGGACTACGCTGGAACGCGGACATGGAAGCGGTGTCCGGAGCCGTCGCCCCAGCCGCCCGACGCCTCGTGGAAGCGGGCCGGGATCCGTTGCGCGCCGCCAGCGGTTGCCCCGCCACGCCCGGGTGGCCGGTCGGCGGGAACGCCTCGGTTCCAGCACCGTCGATGTCCCCCCGGCAGATCCGCGACCAGGCGAGCACGAGGAGAAATTTCGGTGGATGCGGTGCAGACAGCGGACCACGTCGCCCAGGCGACGGCCGCCGAGGTGACTGCCGCTCAGGTGACAGCCGCTCAGGTGACAGCCGCCCAGCAAGCCGCGACCGAGGCCGATCCGGGTGCCACGTTCACCCGCCTGGGCGTGATCGGGTGCGGGCTTATGGGCTCCGGGATCGCCGAGGTCGCCGCCCGCGCGGGCCTGGACGTCGCCGTCCGCGAGATCGACGAGCCGGCCCTGAGCGCGGGTCGCAAGCGGTTGACGTCCTCGCTCAACCGCGGGGTCCGCGGCGGCAAGCTGACCGAGGCGGACCGGGACGCGGTGCTCGCGCGGCTGACCTTCACCACCGATCTCGGCGACTTCGCCGACCGCGACGTCGTGATCGAGGCGGTCGCCGAGAACGAGCAGCTCAAGGCGGACATCTTCGGGGCACTCGACAAGGTCGTGACGCGGCCGGACGCGATCTTCGCCTCCAACACCTCGTCGATTCCGATCATGAAGCTGGGGATGGCGACGTCCCGGCCGGAGCAGGTCGTCGGCATCCACTTCTTCAACCCGGTGCCCGTCCAGAAGCTCGTCGAGATCGTCCCGTCGTTGCTGACCGCGCCGGCGACCGAGGCCGCCGCCGAGGGCTTCGTCACCGGCCGGCTCGGCAAGGAGGTGATCCGCTCGAAGGACCGGGCCGGCTTCGTGGTGAACTCGCTGCTCGTTCCCTACCTGCTGGCCGCGGTGCGGATGCTCGAGTCCGGCTTCGCCGTCGCGGACGACATCGACCGCGGCATGGTGCTCGGCTGCGCCCACCCGATGGGCCCGCTGCGCCTGTGCGACCTCATCGGCCTCGACACCGTCAAGGCGGTGGCCGAGTCGATGTACGAGGAGTTCAAGGAGCCGCTGTACTCGCCGCCGCCGCTGCTCATGCGCATGGTCGACGCCGGACTGCTCGGCAAGAAGACCGGCCGCGGCTTCCACAACTACGCGGCCTGAACCCCCAGGAGCGGCCTGAGCGCTGGGAACGGCCTTAGTCTTGGGGGCGGTCTTGACCCGCGCGCCACCCGAGGACCCGACGACCAAGGCGGCCTGCTGTGAATCCGAGCTTCGACCTGTACCAGCTCGCCGAGGAACACACCGCGCTACGGGAGGCGGTGCGCACGCTCGCCGAGAAGGACATCGCGCCGTTCGCCGGCGACGTCGACGAGCACGAGCGGTTCCCGGTCCAGGCCCGCGAGGCGCTCGACCGGGCCGGGTTCGCCGCGGTGCACGTCCCGGAGACCTACGGCGGGCAGGGCGCGGACTCGGTGGCCACCTGCATCGTCATCGAGGAGGTCGCCCGCGTCTGCGCGTCGAGCTCCCTGATCCCCGCGGTGAACAAGCTCGGCAGCATGCCGATCATCCTCGCCGGTTCCGAGGAGCTCAAGCGCCTCGTGCTGCCCTCCCTGGCCAGCGGCGAGGCGATGATCTCCTACGCGCTCTCCGAGCGGGAGGCGGGCTCCGACACCGCGTCGATGCGCACCCGAGCCCGTCTCGACGGCGACCACTGGGTCCTCGACGGCACCAAGACCTGGATCACCAACGCCGGCGTGTCGACCTGGTACACCGTGATGGCCGTGACCGACCCGCAGGCGACGAAGAAGGTCGACGGCATCTCCGCCTTCGTCGTGCACCGCGACGACCCCGGCTTCGAAATCGGCTCGAAGGAACGCAAGCTCGGCATCAAGGGCTCCCCCACCCGGGAGATTCACTTCACCGGCTGCACGATCCCCGCCGACCGCATCATCGGCGAGCCGGGCACCGGCCTGCGCACGGCGCTCGCCACCCTCGACCACACTCGGCCGACGATCGGTGCGCAGGCCGTCGGCATCGCCCAGGGAGCGCTCGACGCCGCCCTCGGCTACGTCAAGCAGCGCCGCCAGTTCGGCCGGGCGATCGCCGACAACCAGGCCGTCCAGTTCATGCTCGCCGACATGGGCATGAAGATCGAGGCGGCCCGTCACCTCGTCTACGTCTCGGCCGCCCGGGCCGAACGCGGCGAACCGAACCTCGGCTTCGTCTCCGCCGCCGCCAAGTGCTTCGCCTCGGACGTGGCGATGGAGGTCACCACCGACGCGGTGCAGCTTTTCGGCGGCGCCGGCTACACCCGCGACTTCCCGGTCGAGCGGATGATGCGCGACGCCAAAATCACCCAGATATACGAAGGCACCAATCAGGTTCAACGCGTCGTCATGTCCCGCGCGCTACTCACGGGCTAGTGCAGCTGCCGTTTTCCGCGACCCCGGCCATGAGCCGAAGCGTGAGCGCCGAAACGCCGCCGCCGTGGACGGGAACGGGCCGCCCGGCGGGCACGATCATTGGATGCAGGAGGCCACGGCCGTCGTGGTCGGCACGGCCGTCGGGCTCGTCGTCGCGGTCACCGCTGCCGGCTCGGCGGCCCCGGCGCTCGGGGCGGTGCTCGGAGTCGCGCTGCGCGGGGTGACGGCAGCGCCCGGCAGGGACGGCCCGGCGACGACGAGGCCGGAGCCCACCAGACTGGCCCGGCCGGCGTCACGCGAGGCTCCCGCCGACACCGACACCGAGGAGGCGGTGGAGGTGGCGGTGGGGGTGGGGGTGGCGCTCAGGGCGGTCCCGTCCGTGCCGGCGGCCGGCACGGTGGCCGAAGGGGTCACCCCGGGCTGCGGGATGACGCCCGGGGAATCGCCGGGATCGAGGCCGGCCCCCGGCGACGCCCCGGCGCTGTCGGCGTCCGCCGTGCTGCCGTCCTCGCCCATCGTGCGGGCGAAGAAGGCGCGCACGGCGTCGGGGTCGTAGAGGAAGTAGAACGCCGGATGGGCCACCTCCCCGGTGACCGGGATCGTCGCGAAGGTCACCGCACCGCTGTCCATGCCCCGCAGCCGGTCGGCGAGTCGGCGCAGGTCGGCGATATCGGTGCCGTTGTCGAGAACCGTCGACCGGGTGACGGCGCCGAGGAACGCGGCGAGCTTGGCGGGGCGCAGCAGCACGTCGCCGGAGGACACCTTGCGGAACACCGCGGCCAGGAACGCCTGCTGGCGGTGGATGCGGGACAGGTCGCCGTCGATGAATCCGTGCCGTTGGCGGACGAAGGCGAGGGCCTGCGCGCCGATCAGATGGTTGGTGCCCGGCTGCCCGACGAACCCGGAGCTGGGGTCGTTGAGGTTGGTCGCGTGGACCCGCCGGCCGTTGTCGAGGGTGACCGTCTCGACGTACGGGGAGGCGGTCAGGCAGACGTCCACCCCGCCGATGGCGGTGGTCATCTGCTGGAACCCGCCGAAGTCGATCTCGGCGTAGTGGTCGATGCGCACCCCGGTGAGCTGCTCCAGGGTCGCGACCAGCAGGGCCGGCCCGCCGCTGTTGAAGGCGCTGTTCACCCGGTCCCGGCGGGCCCGGTGGGCGCCGCCGTCGCCGTCGGTGTAGGCGGGGATCGGCAGGTAGAGGTCCCGCGGGATGGAGACGATCCGGGTCGTGCCGTCCGACGACAGGTGCGCGATCATCATGGTGTCCGAGCGAGCCCCGCCGACCTTCGCCGCGTCCGTGCCGGTCCGCACGTCGGAGCCGACGAGCAGCCAGTTCTCCGTTCCCGCCGGCACCGCCGGGGGCCGGGAGACCTCGACATGCGGCAGGGCGATGCTCGCCCGCGCGATCTTGCGGTCGTAGACGGTGAGGGCCACCCAGCCCGACACCGTCGTGGCGAGGACGGCGACGCTCAGCGTGGCCGCGAAGATGAGCGTGATCCGGGACCGCAGGCCACGGCGGCGGCCAGGACCACGCGCGGCCGGCTCACCCCCGGACCCGCTGCCCGGGTCCCCCGAACCACCCACCGGATCCCCGGGGCCGCCGGCGACCGGCCCGCCCGGGACGGCGGACAGCGGCGACGCGACGGGCCGGGTGGGCGTGACCGGGGACCCGCGATAGATCGGCGACGTCGCATCGTCGGTGCCGATCGCCGCACCGGCGGCCGGCGGTCTCGGCTCGACGGCCGTCCGAGGACCGATCGCCTCCTGCGCGGCGGGCCCGGCATTCCCTCGGGCAGCGGGTGGATTGGTCTGGCCTTCCGCGGACGGAACGTCACCGGAGGCGGGGGTGCGGGCCGGTCGCTTCACGTCGCCGCCCTCCCCGCCATGACGCCGGCGAAATGACCGGATAGGCCTACCACAATAAGCGGTATTTACCGGCCGTCGAACCCCTGGACCGGGCTATGTGACGACGGCCGCCCTTACCTGGGCAAATCCTGCACCGGCCGCATCATGTCGGCCACGCAGCCGGATCCCCCCGGACCGCCGGAGCGGGCATCCGCGTTCCTCGCCGACTCCCCGCCCCTCCGTGTCCGTTTTGTCCCGGCGGAACGGCAGGGCTTTCATCCCGACAAAAGACGGGGGACCGCGGCCCGCGGGCCCGTAACGCGTGGCCGCGGGGACGGGTCCGGGCCGCCGCTCTGGTACGACAGAAGGGTCAGACCAGCGCAGAACAGGGAGGCTTCTTGTCCAGACCCGTCCTCGTCCTCGTCCCGACCGACGGCGGCGTCACGGCGCTGTCGGCGGTCCCCGGGATCGAGCCGCTGCGGTACGACCCGGACGCCCCCCTGCCCGCGGCAGCCCGCGAGGCCGAGGTGCTGGTCGTGGCGGCAAGCGAGGTGCAGCCCCAGCTCGACGCGATGCGGGGTCTACCCAAGCTGCGCCTGGTGCAGACCATCAGCGCCGGCACCGACCAGTGGCACGGTCGGCTGCCGGCGGGGGTGGCCCTGTCGAACGCCCGGGGCGCACACGGCGGTTCCACCGCCGAATGGGCGGTGGGCGCGCTGCTCGCCCTCTACCGCGAGATCCCGCGGTTCCTCACCGACGCCGCCGCCGGCCGCTGGGAGCAACGACAGACCGGGACGCTCGCCGGCCGGCGGGTGCTCATCCTCGGCGCGGGCGATCTCGGCACCGCCCTGCGCCGGCGACTGGAACCGTTCGACACCGAGGTCAGCATGGTCGCCCGGCGGGCGCGGCCGGGCGTGCACACCCTCGACGAGGTGCCGGACCTGCTGGCGGGCCACGACGCCGTGGTGGTGATGCTGCCGCTCACCGACGAGCTGCGCGGCCTGGTCGACGCCGCGTTCCTCGCCCGTATGCCGGACGGCGCGATCCTGGTCAACGCCGCCAGGGGGCCCCATGTCGTGACAGCGGCGCTGCTGGCGGAGCTCGAGTCCGGACGGCTGCGGGCGGCGCTGGACGTCACCGATCCGGAGCCGCTGCCGCCCGACCATCCGTTGTGGCGAGCCCCGGGCCTGCTGCTCACCCCGCACGTGGGCGGCATGACCACCGGCGTGTCACAGCGGATCTGGAGCGTGATCGCCCGGCAGCTCGACCAGTACGTCCGCGACGGTCGACCGGAGAACCTCGTCAGCTGACCGAACAGCCTCACCGGCTGACCGAACAGTGTCGCCGGCTGACCGGTCAGTCTCGCCGGCTGGCCACCGGTGGGCGCGGGACCGGGTCAGGCGCGGTCGAGCTCCGCGAGGGTGCGGCGCAGCCCCTCGGCCAGCGAGGTCGGTTCCCAGCCGAGCTCGGTCCGGGCTCGAGTGGCGTCCGGGATCGCGTTCCACCGCAGGTAGTGGAGCTGGCCGCGGGCGAGCGGCGGCGGGCGGCGGGTCAGCCTGGCCACCGCCTCGCCGCCCGCGGCGAGCACCGAGGC
>NZ_JAMQQF010000304.1 GCF_023716945.1 Frankia sp. AiPs1
GTGTCGCCTCCTGGGCTCGGCGCTGGAGCGCCTCGATCACGGGGGTGGGGCCGGTCGGGGCCGAGTGCAGAGCGCTCGCCGCCGGGTAGGGCAGCGGCCCCGGCGCGCTCCAGCGGACGGCGCTCGGCTGCTCGGCGAGGAGCTCGCTGAACGCGACGATCGGCCGGTCCCGGCGGTGGTGATGACCGCTGCGGTGGCCCTGCCGCCGCGGGATCGGCGCCGTCACCGGATCCCCGGACTCGGTCGGCGCCGCCGGCGCCTGCTCGCCATCCTCGGCCGGCCCGCGGGTCTGGAACCAGCCGAAGTGCGCGTTCCTCCCGCGGAGCACCGCGTTCTCGGAACGGACGATGACCAGAAGTGCGGTGGCGAAGGCGGCACGCATGCGGGCCTCGACGAGCTGCCGTTCGAGATCGGCGACATAGGCCGGATCGACGGCCCCGTCCGAAACCTGGTCGGCGTCCGGGTCGCCCGGCGGGCCGAACGCCTCAAGATGCAGCGGCCGGCACCGTTCGAGCTGCGCCACCCGCTGCGACTGATCCTCCGGGTACAGCAGCTCCACGTAGTTCTCGATGACGTTCCAGTCGATCTGCTTCTCGCCCCGGAACTGACGGCTGAGATCGCGTGCCCGCGCGCGCCGGATCTTGATGTCCTCGCTGTCGGACCAGACTTTCCGCACCACCATCTCGTAACTCACCCGATAAGGGTGGTTAAGTTCGTGAAGATGATGCAGCAGCGTGAGCTGACTGGTGTTCTCGAGTTCGGGTCTTGGTCCTCGAGGGCGAGCACCGGAAAGAGTCATCGACAGTCCATCCGATTGTAGTGACGGTGCGCCTGCGAGCGAACTGGCGTCGGCCTCCATTTTCCCTGCGACGTCACTACGGGTCACCGGCGTCCGGTCCCCCCGGGGGGCGGCGCCCCGGGCATCGGTCGACGCGCAGCTCGCCCTGACACTATCGGTTCCTTTCCGCCACGGACCGGTGGTTGCGCACCTACGACTACGCGCGCCCACGCTCGGGTGTCAACTGTGCTGGCCGGGTGCTCCCGAGCCGGAATAATTATTGCTCGTCGCGTCACTACGCCGAAGTCTGTTGGCTCGACAACGGCGTCGGCGGAGTCGGGGGGCACGGGGCGAAGTCGCGTATCGGCGACCGCCGTCGGACCCGGTACGCGGCCGTCGGGCCTGCCGGTCGTGAGCATGCGGAGTGATCCGGCCCCGGCGGCGATCATCATCGCTCTTCGCAACGGTCGGGTGGATCCCGGGGTATCGCCGGCCGTCAAAGTGGCCCGGGAAACGCCGCCGGCCCATGAATCCCGGTCCGGAATGCCGTCCACCCCGGCGGCCGGCGGCAATTCGGTGGGCGCCGGTCGCCACCGGTCGCGGGTGGTCGTGGCTGGTCGTGGTTGGGCATAGCGCGCGGGGCCGGCGGCCGGCCGGCCACGGCCGATGGTCGGCGAGGCGGTGGGGCTCGATCGGAAACGCCTTGACCTGACGTTGGGTTGAGGCCGTAAGGTCGCCACGCGTCCATGGCACGTCACCTGCCGTCAGGCGGAGCGTGCGACCGCTGTCCCGTCGTCCAGGCAGCCGGCGGCGGATCATGGGGGTCGCCGCCCGTCGTGGCCGTCATGACGGTGGAAGGCCTGCTCGGCGTCCCCGCGACGAAAGGCGGGACGCCCTGGTCGACCGGGTATCGCCGCTGCAAGAGAGGGACCGCATGCTCATCCGACTTCTGCGGGCGCATCTCGCCCGCTACCGGCGGCCCATCGCGATCCTCGTGACCCTGCAACTGGTCGCGACGATCGGCATGCTGTACCTGCCGACCCTGAACGCCGACATCATCGATCACGGGGTGGTGCTCGGCGACACGGGTTACATCCTGCGCATCGGCGGGCTCATGCTCGGCGTCAGCATCGTGCAGCTCGTCTGCGCGGCCGCGGCGGTCTTCTTCGGCGCGCGCACGGCGATGGCGATCGGGCGGGACCTGCGCGGGGCGGTGTTCGACCGGGTGCAGGCGTTCTCGGCTCGCGAGGTCGGCCGCTTCGGTGCTCCCTCGCTGATCACCCGGGCGACCAACGATGTCCAGCAGGTGCAGATGCTGGTGCTGCTCAGTTTCACGCTGATGGTCTCCGCGCCGATCATGTGCATCGGCGGGATCATCCTCGCGATCAACCAGGACGCCGGGCTGTCGCTGCTTCTGGTGGTGATCGTCCCGATCCTCACGGTCATCATCACGCTGATCGTGCGGCGGATGCGCCCGCTCGGACGGGCCATGCAGGAACGGCTGGACACGGTCAACCGGATCCTGCGCGAGCAGATCACGGGGCTGCGGGTCATCCGGGCCTTCGTCCGCGACGACCACGAACGGCAGCGGTTCGGGGTGGCCAACGCGGAGCTGACCGACGTCTCGCTGCGGTTCGGCCGTCTGATGGCGTTGATGTTCCCGCTCGTGCTCACGGTCGTGAACTTCTCCAGCGTCGCCGTGCTCTGGTTCGGGGCGCACCGCATCGACGCGGGCCACATGCAGATCGGCGCGCTGACCGCGTTCCTCAGCTACCTCATGCAGATCCTCATGTCGGTCATGATGGCGACGTTCATGTTCATGATGATTCCGCGCGCCGAGGTCTGCGCCGAGCGCATCCAGGAGGTGCTGGCGACGGACTCCTCGCTGCGGCCACCGGTTCATCCGGTGCGCGAGCTGCGGGCCCACGGCCTGCTGGAACTGCGGGGGGTGGGCTTCCACTACCCGGGGGCGCAGGATTCGGTGCTGCGCGGCGTCAGCCTCACCGCCCGCCCCGGTCAGACCACCGCCGTCATCGGCAGCACGGGCAGCGGGAAGACGACCCTGCTCGGCCTCGTCCCGCGGCTGGCCGAGGCGACCGAGGGCGCCGTCCTGGTCGACGGCGTCGACGTGCGCGACTTCGATCCCGCCGTGCTGGCGCGGACCGTCGGCGTCGTGCCGCAGCGGCCCTACCTGTTCTCCGGGACCATCGCGTCGAACCTGCGCTACGGCAAGCCCGATGCCACCGACGACGAGCTCTGGCAGGCTCTGGAGACGGCGCAGGCGAAGGAGTTCGTCGAGGCGATGCCGGCCGGGCTCGACGCCCCGATCGCGCAGGGCGGCACGAACGTCTCCGGCGGGCAGCGTCAGCGGCTCTGCATCGCCCGGCTGCTGGTCCACCGCCCCGAGATCTACCTGTTCGACGACTCGTTCTCGGCGCTGGACTACGCCACCGACGCCCGCCTGCGGGCGGCGCTGGCCCGGGAGACGGCCGATGCCACCGTCGTGATCGTCGCCCAGCGGGTGGCCACCATCCGCGACGCCGACCAGATCATCGTGCTGGAAGGCGGCGAGGTGGTCGGGGTGGGCACCCATCACCAGCTCATGGCCGACAACCCGACCTACCGCGAGATCGTGCTCTCGCAGCTCACCGAGCAGGAGGCAGCGTGAGCGGGACCGCTCCCACCCCGGCGCCGCGCCGCGGCCCGGCCCCCGTGGCCGGACCGGCGCGATTCCTCGGCGGACAGGGGGCCGCGGAGAAGTCCGCGGACTTCGCCGGCTCGAGCCGGCGGCTGCTGCGCCTGCTGCGGCCGCAGCGGCTGCTGCTGACGGTCGCCGTCGGGTTGGGGACGGTGAGCGTCGGGCTCACCGTGACCGGGCCCCGGCTGCTCGGCCACGCCACCGACCTGGTGTTCGCGGGGATCTTCAGCCGGCGGCTGCCCGCCGGGACGACGAAGGAGCAGAACGTCGCCGCGCTGCGGGCCGCCGGGCACGGCACCCAGGCCGACCTGCTCGCCTCGCTGCACGTCACCCCCGGCCGCGGAATGGACTTCGGCGCGATCGGCACGGTGCTGCTGTGGGTTGCCGTCATCTACGCCCTCGCCGGGATCTGCGGCGTGCTGCAGGCCCGCCTGACCAACCTGGCGATCCAGCGGGTGATCGGCAGGCTGCGCGAGGACGTGCAGCGCAAGATCTCGCGTCTGCCCACCCGCTACTTCGACGGCCAGCCGCGCGGGGAGGTGCTCAGCCGGGTCACCAACGACATCGACAACCTCGGCCAGAGCCTCCAGCAGAGCGTGTCACAGATCGTCGTATCGGGGCTGACCATCCTCGGCGTGCTGGCGATGATGTTCTGGATCTCCTGGCTGCTCGCCCTGATCGCGCTGGTGACGGTGCCGCTGTCGGTTGTGGTGGCGACGCGGGTCGGCAGGCTCGCCCAGCCGCAGTTCGTCGCCCAGTGGAAGATCACCGGCCGGCTGAACGCCCACGTCGAGGAGATGTACACCGGGCACACCCTCGTCCGTGCGTTCGGCCGTCAGGAGGAGTCGGCGCGGACCTTCCAGGAGTACAACGACGAGTTGTACGCGGCGAGCTGGCGGGCGCAGTCGATCTCCGGGCTCATGCAGCCGGCGATGATGTTCATCGGCAACATCAACTACGTCCTGGTAGCCGTGATCGGCGGGCTTCGGGTGGCCTCGGGGGCGCTGACGATCGGCGACGTCCAGGCGTTCATCCAGTACTCGCGCCAGTTCAGCCAGCCGCTGTCGCAGGCCGCGAGCATGGCGAACCTCCTCCAGTCCGGGGTGGCCTCCGCGGAGCGGGTGTTCGACCTGCTGGACACCGTCGAGCAGGAGCCCGACCCGGTAGCGCCGGCGCGGCCCGAGCGGCTGCGCGGCCGGGTCGCGTTCGAGCATGTGGCGTTCCGCTACAAGCCGGACAAGCCGCTGATCGAGGACCTCTCGCTGATCGCCGAGCCGGGCCACACGATCGCGATCGTGGGCCCCACCGGAGCCGGCAAGACGACGCTGATCAACCTGTTGATGCGCTTCTACGACGTGACCTCGGGGCGGATCACCCTCGACGGCGTCGACATCGCGGCCATGACCCGCGACGGGCTGCGCGCCCAGATCGGCATGGTGCTGCAGGACACCTGGCTGTTCGGCGGCACCATCGCCGAGAACATCGCCTACGGCGCCGAGGGCGTCACCCGTGAGCAGGTCGTGGCGGCGGCCCGGGCCGCCCACGTCGACCGGTTCGTCCGCACCCTGCCGGCCGGGTACGACACGGTGCTCGACGACGAGGGGACCGGCGTCAGTGGCGGCGAGAAGCAGCTCATCACCATCGCCCGTGCGTTCCTCGTCGAACCGCTGATCCTGGTCCTCGACGAGGCCACGAGCTCGGTGGACACCCGCACGGAGGTCCTCATCCAGCAGGCGATGTCGACGCTGCGCGCGGGCCGGACCGCCTTCGTCATCGCCCACCGACTGTCGACCATCCGCGACGCCGACACCATCCTCGTGATGGAGAACGGGGCGATCGTCGAGCAGGGCGATCACACCGGCCTGCTCGCCGCGGACGGCGCGTACGCCCGGCTCTACCAGTCGCAGTTCGCCGAGGCCGCCGTGGAGATCTAGCGCACGGGAGATCCGGCGCACGGAAGATCCGGTGCGCCGGAGATCTAGCGCACGGACACCGGCAGATCGGCCCACGACCGGCAGGTCTCCAGGTGCGCCTTGAGGCTGGACAGCGTCGCGGGCCACCCGCTGTAAAGGTCGTGGTCGGCGCCGTCGCGGATCTGGTCGTGCACCACGGTGAGCCGGCAGGCGTCGCCCACGGTCTCGATGGCCCAGGTCACCCGGGTGATGCCGGCGTCGCGCACGTCGTCGCTCCACAGCGCGACCGTGCGCTGGACCAGCCGCCGGGGCGGCACAACCTCCAGGTTGACGCCGGAGCCGAGCCGCGCGCCGGTTCCCGGGTGGCGCAGCTCGAAGTCGGAACCGGGGGTCCAGTCCGAGGTCACCCGCGCGCCCAGGTCACGGGTGACGCTCCGGTCGGGCGCCGTGATCGCAGTCCAGAGACGGCACGGCGTGGTGCGGATGTAGATCTCGAACACCTTCTTCATCGGTCTCCCCCGGCTGCGTGCGCGCTCGCTGTGCGTGACGGATCGGAGCGGCGCCCGTTCCCATCCTCCGGAGATGGCCGGGCGGCGGCAAGGGGCCGGCGGGAGGCACCTTCGGGCCGTTCGGGCCCCGATCGGTGGCACGACGGTGTACGCGCCGCAGCAGGGGAATGACGCATGCGCGCCGAATGCCGGTCTCCGGTCGATTGCCACAGGTCAGGAGGATTCATGGGCCGCCTTCAGGGTTCGTACCGACCATCGTTGGGGACGCCCGTCGGGCCGGTTCCCGACGATCAGCCCATCGATGTCACGGTCGTGCTTCGCCCCGCCGCCGCGGACGACTTCCGCGCCGACCCGGCCGACGTCGCCGCGGTGCGTGCGTTCGCCGGGCGGGCCGGCCTGGACGTCGCCGAGGTCGACGAGCCCGCCCGCACCGTCCGCCTGCGGGGTCCCGCCGCCAGCGCGCGCACCGCCTTCGACACCCCGCTGGCCCTCTACGACTCCGGCGGGCGGGCCATCCGTGGCCGGGAGGGCACCGTCGGCCTGCCCGACGAGCTCGACGACCGCGTCGTGGCCGTGCTCGGCCTCGACGAACGTCCCGCCGCCCGGCCACGCTTCCAGCCCGCCGTGTCCGGGCGGCAGGGCCTGAGCGCCGTGCAGGTCGCGCGGGCCTACGACTTCCCCGCCGGGACCGGCGAGGGCCAGACCATCGCGGTCATCGAGCTCGGTGGCGGGTTCGGCCAGGCCGACCTCGACACCTACTTCGGCGGGCTGGACCTGCCGACCCCGGCGGTGTCCGCCGTCGGCGTGCAGGGCGCGTCCAACGTCCCCGGCGGCGATCCGAACGGCGCCGACGGCGAGGTGTTACTCGACATCGAGGTCGCCGGGGCCGTCGCCCCCGGCGCCGCCCAGGTGGTCTACTTCGCGCCGAACACCGACGCCGGCTTCCTCGCGGCGATCAACGCGGCCGCCGCCGCCACCCCCCGCCCGGCGGCGATCAGCATCAGCTGGGGCGGCCCCGAATCGTCCTGGACCGCGCAGGCGATGCGCGCCTACGACCAGGCGTTCGCCGCCGCCCGCGGCGCCGGCATCACCGTCCTGGCC
>NZ_JAMQQF010000305.1 GCF_023716945.1 Frankia sp. AiPs1
GCACCTGGCTGCCCCTGCTGGCCTGCGCCGGCACGCCGGGCCGGCTGGTCCTGGCCGCGTCGGCGCTGCCGCTGGTGCACGACTGGTGGGTGGCGCGTCCGGCGGTCGGCCTCGCGCCGTACCTGCTCCTTCGCGTTGCCGACGACGCCGCCTACTGCGCCGGCGTCTGGTCCGGCTGCCTGCTGCGGGGCGACCTCGAACCGCTGATCCCGGCGTCGCCGTCCGTCCGGACGCCGCGGGTGGGCAGGCGGCTGCGGCACGGGTGAGATCGGCGCCGCGACGCCGCCCGGCCGCGCGCGGCTACCCTCTACCGTGTGACCTATCTCGACCACGCGGCGACGACGCCGATGCGACCGGAAGCGCTCGCCGCGTACGCCGCGGTGCTCGCCGACACCGGCAATGCCTCGTCGTTGCATGCCAGTGGCCGTCGGGCCCGGCGCATCGTCGAGGAGTCGCGCGAGACGCTGGCCGGCGTGCTGGGCGTCCGGCCGTCCGACGTGGTGTTCACCGGCGGCGGCACGGAGGGCGACAACCTCGCGCTCAAGGGCCTGTACTGGGCGCGGCGGCGGGCCGAGCCCACCCGGCGCCGGGTGCTGGTCAGCGCGGTCGAGCACCGGGCGGTGCTGGACACCGTGCAGTGGCTGGGTGCCCAGCAGGGCGCCGAGGTGGAGCTGCTCGACGTCGACGCCGCCGGCATGGTGCACCCGGACACCCTCGCCGCCGCCATCGACCGCGATCCCGCCGCGGTGGCTCTGGTCTCGGTGATGTGGGCGAACAGCGAGGTCGGCACGGTCGAGCCGGTCGCGGAGCTCGCCGCCGTCGCGCGCCGGCACGGGGTGCCGTTCCACACCGACGCGGTGCAGGCGTTCGGCCAGATCCCCGTCACGGTCGGCGAGGAGGGGCCCGACGCCATCACCGTCAGCGCGCACAAGATCGGTGGACCGGTCGGGGTCGGCGCACTGGTGGTGCGCCGCGGTCTCGCGTTGGAACCGTTGACCCACGGCGGCGGCCAGGAACGCGACATCCGCTCCGGGACGCTGAACACCGCCGGGGTGGCGGCGTTCGCCGCCGCGGCGGCGACCGCCTGCGCCCTGGCGCCGCGCGAGAGTGCCAGGCTGGCCGCCCTGCGTGACGATCTCGTCCGCCGGGTTCAGGAGAAGGTGCCGGGCGCCGTGCTCAACGGTGCCCCGCTGGGCGGTCCGCAGCGGCTGCCCGGCAACGCCCATCTGACGTTCCCCGGCTGCGAGGGCGACTCGCTGTTGATGCTGCTCGACGCGCGCGGCATCGAGTGTTCAACCGGTTCGGCCTGCTCGGCGGGAGTAGCCCGGCCTTCGCACGTGTTGCTGGCCATGGGGGCCGGCGAGGAACACGCGCGGGGCTCGCTGCGCTTCTCGCTGGGGCACTCGTCGCGCGCCGCCGACGTGGACGCGCTCGTCGAGGCGATCGGGCCGGTGGTGGAGCGGGCGGGCCGCGCGGGCGCGCTCGCGGGGATGACCGGCGGCTGATCCGCGCCGCGTTCGCGGTGCCGGCTGATCCGCGCCGCGTGCGCGGTGCCGGCGGAGGGTGCTGGGGACCGAAGGGTTCCTGGGACCGGAGGGTTCTGGGAGGTGCAGGTGTGATGCGGGTGCTCGCCGCCATGTCCGGCGGGGTCGACTCCGCCGTCGCCGCCGCGCGCGCGGTCGACGCCGGGCACGACGTCACCGGCGTCCATCTCGCCCTGTCCCGATCGCCCGAGTCGGACCGGACCGGCGCCCGGGGCTGCTGCACGCTGGAGGACGCCCGCGACGCGCGTCGCGCCGCGGACGTGCTCGGCATCCCGTTCTACGTCTGGGACCTGGCCGAACGGTTCGAGACCGAGGTCATCGACCAGTTCGTGGAGTCCTACGCGGCGGGTCGCACCCCCAATCCGTGCGTGCGCTGCAACGAGCGGATCAAGTTCGCGGCGGTGCTGGACCGGGCACTCGCCCTCGGCTTCGACGCCGTGGTCACCGGCCACCACGCCCGCCTCGACCCGGATGGCACGCTGCGCCGTTCCGTCGACCCGGCCAAGGACCAGTCCTACGTGCTGGGCACGCTGCGGCCCGAGCAGCTCGGCGCGGCGCGCTTCCCGCTGGGCGACTCCACCAAGGCACAGGTGCGGCAGGAGGCGGCCGCGCGCGGCCTGGCCGTCGCCGACAAGCCGGACAGCCACGACATCTGCTTCATCTCCGGCGGGGACACCGCCGGCTGGCTGCGGGAGCGGATCGGCTCGCGGCCCGGGCCCATCGTCGACTCCCGGACCGGGCAGACGCTCGGCGGGCATGACGGGACCTTCGCCTTCACCGTCGGTCAGCGCCGCGGGCTGCGCCTGGGGCACCCGGCGCCGGACGGGCGC
Organism: Frankia sp. AiPs1; assembly: GCF_023716945.1. Classification (GTDB taxonomy): domain Bacteria; phylum Actinomycetota; class Actinomycetes; order Frankiales; family Frankiaceae; genus Frankia. The sequence goes on from NZ_JAMQQF010000305.1 coordinate 2,375, forward strand.
CCCCGCTACGTCCTCGACATCTCCCCGGTGACGTCGACGGTCACCGTCGGCCCGGCGGAGGAGCTCGACATCCGCCGGCTGGTCGCCGACCGGGCGGCCTGGCCGCACGAGGGCGTGGTGACCTGCGAGGCCCAGGTTCGGGCGCACGGCGGGGTCGTGGCCGCCGAGGCCGAGGCGCGCGGGGACGACCTCGTCGTCACCCTCGCCACCCCGGTGCGCGGGACGGCGGCGGGTCAGGCCGTCGTGCTCTACGACGGTGACCGGGTGCTCGGTGGGGGGCATATCCGCGTCACCGCCGCGTGAGCGACCGGCGGGGCTGGGCGGGGCGCCCGGCACCGTCGGCCACAATGGCGGGATGAGTTCTGATGAGCACTGATGAGCACTGAGGCCGGCCCCGCGCCGCTGTGGCCGGCCGGCGCGGCCACCGGCGTGGGTTCGCTGCCGGGCACCGATCCGGTCGAGGCCACGAAGTCGGTGTTCGACGAGCTGCCGGACCTGCCGCACCTACCGGAGCTGCCGGCCCGCGGGCCCGGCGCCGCGATGATCGGCCGGTCGGCGGCGATCCTGCTCGACCTGCCGGTCGACCTGCAGCCGGCCGGCTGGCGGTTGGTGCCCCGGCCGGGCCTGGACCTGCGCCGTTCCCGGGACCTGCTCAGGCAGGACCTGGACGCCCTGACCGACGTCGCCACCGACTACTCCGGGCCGCTGAAGATCGCCGTGGCCGGGCCGTGGACGCTGGCCGCCGACATCGAGCTGCCCCGCGGGCACAAGGCGCTGTCCGACGTCGGCGCCACCCGGGACCTCGCCGAGGCGCTCGCCGCCGGTCTGGCCGAGCATCTCGGCGACATCGCCCGCCGGGTGCCGGGCGCGCGGCTGATCGTCCAGCTCGACGAGCCGTTGCTACCGCTGGTGCTGGCCGGCCGGGTGCGCACGCCCAGCGGCTTCTCGGTGGTGCCGGCCATCGAGGAGGGCCTGGTGATGCAGCGGCTGCGCGCACTCGGCGACGCCATCAGGGCGGCGGGCGGTATCGGGGTCGGCGTCCACTGCTGTGCGGCGGACGTGCCGCTGGCGGCGCTGCGCGGCGCCGGGATGGACTTCGTCGGGTTCGACACGGCCCTGCTGACCCGCGCCCAGGACGACGAGGTCGGCGAGCTCGTGGAGGCCGGGGTGCGCCTCGTCGCGGGCCTGGTGGCCACCGGCGGCGGGGTGGCCGCCGGCGGCGGGTCGGCGAAACCGTCGGACGTCCGCCGTACCGTCGAGCCCGTCACTGCACTGTGGAGCCGGCTCGGATTCCGGCCCGAACAGCTCGGGGAGGTGGTCGCCGTGGCACCCGCGTGCGGCCTTGCGGGATTCGGCATCGACGAGGCCAGGGCGGTCATGCGGCACTGCCGCCGGGCGGGCCGCGCCCTGGTCGACGCACCGGCATGAACGCGCCACTGGGCTCCGGCGACGCGGCGGCAGCCGAGGCGGGGGCCGGGGCCGAGGCTGCGGTGGCCGAGGCTGCGGTGGCCGAGGCCGAAGCCGGGGTCGCGATGGCCGGGGCCGCGGGCGCGGCGGAACCGGCCGTCCCCGCCTCCGTCGCGGACCGGGCTCTCGCCGTCGAGCTCGCCCGCGAGCTCGACGACCACGCCTACCGGTACTACGTGCTGGACTCGCCGACCGTCTCCGACGCCGAGTACGACCGGCTGATGCGTGGGCTCACCGCGCTCGAGGAGCGCCACCCCGAGCTGCGCACCCCGGACTCGCCGACGCAGAAGGTGGCCGGGTCGTACTCGACCCTGTTCACCCCGGTCGAGCATCTCGAGCGGCTGCTGTCGCTGGACAACGTCTTCGACGACGACGAGTTCCACCAGTGGGCCGCGCGCGCGGCGCGGGAGACCGAGGTCGATGGCTGGCTGTGCGAGCTGAAGATCGACGGTCTCGCCGTGGACCTGGTCTACGCCGAGGGCCGGCTCGTGCGCGCGGCGACCCGCGGCGACGGGCGCACGGGGGAGGACATCACCCCGAACATCCGCACGCTGGCGAGCGTGCCGACCCGGCTGCGCGGGGCGGGCGTGCCGGAACTGTTGGAGGTCCGCGGCGAGGTCTTCTTCCCGACCGAGAAGTTCGCCGAGCTCAACGCGTCGCTGGTGGCCGGCGGCGGCAAGCCGTTTGCCAACCCGCGCAACGCCGCCGCCGGGTCGCTGCGCCAGAAGGATCCCCGGGTCACCGCCACTCGCCCGCTCGACATGATCGTCCATGGGTTGGGGGCCCAGCGCGGGTTCGATGCCCCCTCCCAGTCCGCGGCCTACGCCCGGTTCGCCGAGTTCGGTCTGCCCGTCTCGACCCACTTCGAGGTGCTGGCGTCGGTGGACGACGTGCTGGCGTTCATCCTCCGGTGGGGGCGGGCCCGCCACGACGTCGCCCACGAGATCGACGGGGTGGTCGTCAAGGTCGACGCGTTCGCGTTGCAACGGCGGCTGGGGTCGACGTCGAAGGCACCGCGGTGGGCGGTGGCCTTCAAGTACCCACCCGAAGAGGTCACGACGAAGCTGCGCGACATCCGGGTGAACGTCGGCCGCACGGGCCGGGTGACTCCGTTCGGCGAGCTCGAACCGGTGCTCGTCGCCGGCTCCACGGTGGGCCTGGCGACCCTGCACAACGTTGACGAGGTCGGCCGCAAGGGCGTCCTGATCGGCGACACGGTCGTGCTGCGCAAGGCCGGCGACGTGATCCCGGAGATCGTCGGCCCGGTCGTCGACCTGCGTGACGGCTCCGAGCGGGCCTTCGTCATGCCCACCCACTGCCCCGAGTGCGGCACCGAGCTGGTGCGCCCCGAGGGGGAGGTGGACATCCGCTGCCCGAACACCGACGCCTGCCCGGCGCAGCTACGCGAGCTGGTCTTCCACCTCGCCTCGCGGAACGCGCTGGACATCGACGGCCTCGGCTACGAGACGGCGATCGCCCTGCTCGAGGCGGGCCGCATCCATGACATCGGCGATGTCTTCCACCTGACCCCGGAGTCGTTCGAGGGGCTGCGCGGCTTCGGCCAGAAGAAGATCGACCAGATCCTGCGCGGCGTCGAGGCGGGCCGGCACCGGCCGCTGTGGCGGCTGTTGGTCGGCCTGTCCATCCGCCACGTCGGGCCGACCGCGGCGCGCGCGCTCGCCCGGGAGCTGCGTTCCCTCGACGCGATCGCCGCCGCCCCCGCCGAGCAGCTCGCCGCCGTGGAGGGTGTCGGCCCGAAGATCGCCAGTGCGGTGGTGGACTGGTTTGCCGACGCCCGCCATCGCGACATCGTCGCCCGCATCGCCGCCGGTGGCGCATCGCTCGCCGACGCCGGAGCCGATGAGGGCCCGCGCCCGCTCGACGACGTCGCGGTGGTCATCACCGGGACCCTCGAAGGCTGGAGCCGGGACTCGGCCACCGAGGCGGTGCAGGGTCGCGGGGGCAAGGTCACCGGTTCGGTGAGCAAGAAGACGGCCTTCGTCGTGGTGGGCGCCGATCCGGGGGCGGCCAAGTTCGACAAGGCCCGCAGCCTCGGCGTCCCGGTACTGGACGAGGCCGGGTTCGCCGTGCTGCTCGAACGGGGCCCGGACGCCGCGCGCGAGCGGGCCGTGCCCGCCGATGCCCCGCAGGCCCCGGACGTCCCGCGGGCCCCGGACGTCCCGCAGGCCCCGGATGTCCCGGATGTCGACGCTGCCCGCCAGGCGGCGCAGGCGGAGGACGACGCCCCGCCGGAGTGACCCGGGGTTGGGGGGCTGACGCGGGCGGGTCCGGGCTGACGTGGGCGGGTCGGTCAGGGGCGGTCCGTCCTGCTCAGGCTCGCCGCGATGCCGGCGAGGTGGGCCAGCCGCTCGATCTCGGAGGGGCGGAAGGCCGGCCCGCCCGGGCGGCCGATGAGGATGACCAGCCGGTCGCGGCCGACGGGGGTCGCGGCGAGTTCCATGCTGACCGCCTCCCAGCGAGGCGGGAAGGTGCCCTCGTCCGATCCGATCCGCCGGGCGTGGTCCAGCGGCAGCCAGGGCAGCGGTAACCGGACCCGTTCGGGCACCCCGAGGTCGTCCCCGCCGAGCGTGGGCGCGCCGACCGAGGTCTCCCGCACCCGCACGTCGCCCGCGGCGACATGTTCGAGCAGCACCGCCCAGTCCGCGTTGAACACGCCCGGGGCCAGCTCCGTCAGGGTCGCCGCGGCGTCGAGGGGCCGCTCGGTCAGCGCGTCGACGAGGTCGAGGTCGCTGGCCACGCCGCCGCCGTCCGCGAGGAACGGGCGCAGCGACTCGACGACCACCCCCGGTACCGAGTGGGCGGCGCTCATCGCCCGGTCCGCGAGTCCGCCCGGCGGCAGCATGACGAGCAGGTCGTCCACCGCGCCGGCGGCGGTGCGCTCCACGACGGTGACGCTGACGATGTCGATGCCGGCGGCGCCCAGGGCGGTGGCGACGGCGCCGAGGGTGCCCGGACGGTCCGGCAGCACGACACGCAGCAGGTACGACATGTAGCTGAGCATGCACAAAGAGTGTGTCGTGGGCATGGCCGACCGGTCACGCCAAGATGACGCGGCTCGCCGCCGCCGGCCTGGTCAGAGACCCTGCGGGCGGGGCCGGCAGGCCGGCCGCCGTGGCCGCGGGGCCGGTC
>NZ_JAMQQF010000306.1 GCF_023716945.1 Frankia sp. AiPs1
AGCGCCGCCTCCGGCCGGCGACGCGGCACCGGCCCCGGCGCCGCCGCCCTGCGGGCTCGAGCCTCCGGCGACGGTGAACACGAACGTCCCCCCGACGGGATGGCCGTCCTCGGAGACGGCCTGATAGGAGACCGTGTAACGCCCGCCGGTCAGCGCCGTGAGCGGTTGGTGGACCGTGGCGCCCTCGACCGCCGTGGCACCGCTGTTCACGCTGGCACCATCGGTGCCGGTCACGGCGACGTGGGTGTAGCGGGACGAGACGGACTCGTTGAAGGTCAACGTGATCTCACCCGGGGCGGCGGGCAGCACGCTGTCCGCGGCCGGCGTGGTGGTCACGAGCCGGGAGTGCGCCGCGGCGGGTGCTGCCAGGGCCAGCAGCAGCGCGGGCAGCATCGCGGCGACGACGCCGACCGCCGCCGCAATCCTGCTCCGCCGGGCGCCGCCGCGACGCGCGGAAGTCGTCTGCACCTGTCGTCGCACCGGCCAGATTCTACGCGCCGTAGAACGTTCGTCGTGGTCACCGCCAGGCGCAACCCCCGCAGCAGCAACGGCAACGCGTCCGGCGTCGCAGGTGCTTCGACCCGCTCTGGTGCCAGTTGTTCTGGCTCACACCCACCCAGCGCGCCGCGGTCACGGTGTCGGTACCGGGGTCTCCCTGGCGTCCGTCGAGGCTTTGGCGGCCTGACCCGGCTGTCCTGGGTCCTGGGCGGCGGCGTCGTTCGCCGGGGAACCATACGCCTGCTGGCGAGCAGACGGTTGACGACGTCTTCCAGGACCTCCCCGGGGGTCGGAGCCCCCTGCCAGTCCGTGTCGACGGAACTGTCGGGCCGGAACAGTCGCACCCTGGCCGCGTATGGGATGGCGTCGCGGAAGCGTAAAGAGCGAGGGCTACCGCGTCTGCGCCGCCGCCGGCGAATCAAACGGACCGATCAACCCCTCCAACCGGCGCCCCACACCGAACGTCGCCAACCCCCACCGGACACCCGCCGCCACCGGCACACCGTCACCCGACCCGCCAAACCCGGCCCCTGCTTCGCACCCGGCCACAACCAGCCCCCTTCCGAAGAGACGACAACAGGAGTCGGCCACCTTCCGCCCGGCGCCAGCAGCACCAGGGGAACCAACCTTCCTAGGTAGGTATCAAGCGTCCCTCACCTTCCTAGGTAGGTCAAGACCTTCCTAGGAAGCATCTACACTCGGCCGATGAGCAGTAAGCGTGGGGCTTCTGACCGGATCTGGGCTGATCTCCGCGAGCAGATCGCCTCCGGGCGTCTGGCTCCAGGGACAGCGCTTCCCTCGACCGCCGAACTGGCCCGGCACTACGGCGTTGCGTCGGAGACCGCACGGCTCGCCGTCACCCGCCTCAAGGAAGAGGGCCTGGTCAGCGGTCGTGCAGGAGCCGGGGTCTACGTCCGGTCCCGGCCACCCTTGCGCCGACTCGGGATCGACCGCTACGACAAGGCGAAATGGCAGGGCGCCGATCTGGTCGCGTTCGCCGCCGACCGGGTCGCATCCCCCCGGGCCTGGGAGCCCGGCGACCAGACGCAGACGGTCCGCCGGGTTCCCGCGGCACCCGACGTCGCCGCCGCACTCGGCGTGGACCAGGGCGCCGATGTCTACGAACGCGCACGCCTGATCCGCGAACACGACGCGCCCACGCACACGCTGACCAGCTACTACCGACCCGAACATGTCGAAGGCACCCGCCTGACCGACGACCGTGCCGGCCCCGTCGGCCCAGGTGGCGGATTCCGGGTCCTGACCGACCAGGGCCTCGAACCCGCCTGGATCAACGAAGAACTACAAGCACGGATGCCCACCCCCGAGGAAGTGGCAACCTTGCAACTCCCACCCGGCGAACCCGTCGTCGAGCTGCGCCGAACGACCTTCACCGCCGAGGACACGCCCGTCGAATACGCCGTCGGCGTGCACCCGGCATCACGGTTCGCCTGGTCCTACCGGTTCCAGATCCCCGACTCCGGAAACCGCCCGTGACGGCAGCCCCGCTGCCCGCCGCGCTACGAGGCCCGGTCGACGTGCTCTGGAACTACCACGACATGCACCACGACCCACACCCCACCGATGTCGGCATAGGGCTCGGCAGCCACGATCTCAGCGTCGCGACCTGCACCGCTGCCCTCTACCACCGCGGCATGTTCCCCCGGATCGTTTTCACCGGCGCCAACGCACCCACGACCATCGCCACGTTCCCCCGCGGCGAAGCCGTCCACTACCGCGAACACGCGCTCACCCTCGACGTCCCCGACGCCGCCATCCTCGTCGAACCGACCGCACGCAACACCGGCGAGAACATCACCCGCACCCGCGAATTCCTCACCGCCCACGGCCTCACACCCAGGTCCGTCACCCTGATCTCACGGCCCTACCAGCAGCGCCGCGCCTACGCCACCTGCCGCAAACGGTGGCCGGACGTCGACGTGATGTGCGCATCCCAACCCATCAGCCTCGACGACTACGTGGCCAGCATCGGCGACGCCGACCGGGTCGTGTCCATGCTCGTCGGCGACACCCAACGCATCTGGCTCTACGCCGAACGCGGATACGCCATCCCGCAACCAGTCCCCGACCACGTCCGAGCCGCCTACGACGACCTCGTCGCCGCCGGATACACCAGCCGACTGATCACCTGATGATCACAAAGATGGACAAAGTGTAATCGACCGACGGCTGCAAGTAGTCATCGCGAACTTTCTTTATGGTTTTTCAGGGCGGCCCTTCGGGCTGCCGCGGGGGCCGTGCCGCACGCGCCGCGCCGCGCCTGCGGGGCCGCCGCGCCACGACGGGGCCCCGCCTCCCTCCGGTCGGCACCCCGCCGGAGCGTCGGCCCCGCGGGTGTGTCGGCCCGTCGGCCCCGTCGGAGCGTCACGCCCCACGCCAGTCCGACCATGAGCACCAGGACCCCAGCGACAACGGGCCCGTTTCGGCTTGTCGGGGCTCCGCCCCAAACCCCGGCCCTCTCTCTGGAGGGGGGAAGGCGCGGCACGTCCGCTGATCGCCTCCGCCGCCCGGACCCCCGAGGGCTACCCCGGAACCTCCCGCCCGCGCAAGGGACGCACAGCGCCCAGCAGGGACGCACGTGCCGTTGGCGCCCTTGCACGGCCAGGAGAACCCGGGGTAGGGCTACGCCGCCCGACCGACGGAGGAGATCAGCTCAGCCCGAACCCTATGAAGATCAAAACCCGGGCCCGGCACCGTTTCGGCCCCTGAACCCGGGTTCGATCGCACTTGCTTTGCGTCAGGCGATGAGGGATTCCGCCAGCGCCCGCCCGACCGGGTCGCCGGTGTCGACGCCGTCACGTGCCGCAACGATGCGGAGGTTATGGCGCAGCAGGAGCGCCAGGACCGACAACCGCGCGTCGTCGTTCGGCCCCAGCCGGTCAAGCGAGTCGACGATGACAACGTCACAGCCCGCGTGCACCAGCCGAAGAGCCGCCGCCCAGCCACGGAGCCCGTCTTGCCCCTGGTAGATCACCGGCCCGGTCGACCAGCCCCGCGCCGCGCACACCTGGGCGCACACCTCCCGCTGGGCAGCCCGGTCCGCGACGTCGACGTCATCCCGGACGAAGATCACCGCTCGTACGTGCGGTATTACCTCGCGCACACCCTCTACCGCCACGTGCAACCCGTACGCCAGCGCATCCAGCATCTCGACCTGCTGCGCGGCGCCCGCGATTCCGACCAGACCGGAAAGGCTACGCAGCGTAGCCGCAACCGCGTGGCTGAAACGGCTATCGGACGTGGCAAGCGGCCCGTCTTCCAGTTCTACCGCCGCCTTCACCAGCGCCTCTCGCACCGCCGTAAGAAGACTGTCGATCCGGTCCACGCTTTCCCGCAGCGGATCGTGTGGCATGCTGCTCATAGGTCCTTGCCCCTGTCTGCTCAGGTGGTGGGACTCAGGCCCGGGTAGCGGTGTTGGAGCACCGTCCGGGCCGTCTTCATCCCTGTACCTCCATCATCGCAAGATTCCTATACGTTGTTGAAGGCCAGGAACGGCGAACGGCCGGCAACCCCCACCAGAGTCACCGGCCGCCTGAACCACCGTCAGCGCGCTATGCCTCCCGCCCCGGCCCGCCAGGCCAGCCGTGATGTTGGGTGGCGTACCACTGACTCGCCACCGACCCCGCCACGGTCAGCGAGTCCCACCACTTGGACGCCACGTCATACGGCATGTCGGACGCGACGCTCACCCGCAGGTTCCCGGGAAGCAGCAGCGTCGGACGTATCACCGAGAAGCGCGACGGTGCCGCGGGAAGATGGACGTCTGCGAGCTCCGCCGGATGAACGTACAGCTCCGCGCCGAGGACCGACCGGCTACCCCCACCGATCCTGGACTCTGGCATCATGGCCATGGGTTCCACATCCTGTCTCTAGTCAGGAGTTGGGATCAAGGCCCGGGGATGGTGCTACCAACACCGCCCCGGGCCGCCCTATTCACTTTCTCTTCTTACACCACTCATAATACCTACCCTGCCCGTCACGTGCTGCCAATCAGTGATACATATTCCCGCGCCTTTAATGCATTCCTCTCTGAATCAGGGAAGTAGCAAGAGGTGCGGAAGCGATGCGCCGGGCGACCGAGCCCGAGCGGACCGCCGGGTGATACGCGACCCCGCCGACACCGGGCCGACCCTCCACGGAGACCTCCGTCAGGCCAGGTCGGAGATAGTAGATCAACACGGCTTGACCCAGGCCACGCCCGAAACGCTGCGTAACTATCGGGCAGCCGGATGACTCCACACCGGACGATCTCTCGGTGCCAGACCGCCCCGCTGGCGGACGGGCACGATCACGGCATGGTTGGCATACTGCCCCTGACAAGGGGCACGTACCGACCTCCACGCCCCAGCCGGACAAAACGGCGCCCGGCGGGCCCCGGAAGGATCAACGTCCTGACCTGGGCGATTGCATTACCGGCGGAACGCTGCAACGATCATCGTGCGCGGAGCCTAAGCGGGCCCGCCGACCTGCGGCTTTACCATGGGGTCCGTGATCATCCCTAGAGGGATCGCAACGCCTGCTCGACGTCGTAATGCTCGGCCGCGATCCACGTCCGTGATCATCCCTAGAGGGATCGCAACAGGAGGGTGCGGGTCAGCTCCTCGTCCAGGTCAGGTCCGTGATCATCCCTAGAGGGATCGCAACTTACCTGTTCGGATTCTGTTTCGCGTGCCGCGGGGGTCCGTGATCATCCCTAGAGGGATCGCAACTCCACCCATGCGGCGGCCTCGCGGCCGAGGTCCCCCGTCCGTGATCATCCCTAGAGGGATCGCAACGCCGCCACGACCAGCGGCCCGGCAAATCCACCGAGTCCGTGATCATCCCTAGAGGGATCGCAACCCCGTCACGACCGGCCCCCCGACCGGCCACGCCGTGTCCGTGATCATCCCTAGAGGGATCGCAACGCCTCGACGGCTCCGGAGGGCCCGGAGACGAGGAGCGTCCGTGATCATCCCTAGAGGGATCGCAACGTCTGGAGCTCTTTGCGGGCATCCCAGCGGGTGGGTCTGTGATCATCCCTAGAGGGATCGCAACGCCCGCGGGATGACGGGACCGGCGGCGGCATACAGGTCCGTGATCATCCCTAGAGGGATCGCAACCGTCCGCGCCAGTCCTTGCGCGTGCGGGCCATGCTTCCCGCGTCCGTGATCATCCCTAGAGGGATCGCAACAGGTACTTCCAGCCGCGGCGACAGCGAAGGTCACGTCCGTGATCATCCCTGGAGGGATTGCAACGACGACCGCATGTCGCCACGGACCACGACCAGCCCCGGTCCGTGATCATCCCTAGAGGGATCGCAACCGAGGAAGGGGGCGCCGCCGTACATGAGCGCGGAGTCCGTGATCATCCCTAGAGGGATCGCAAGGCGTAGGTCGGGCGGAGCTCTGCCCCAGGAGCATGGGTAGGTAGCCGCCCGACTGTCCGTCTGAAAATATGTACTTGTGAATCCCTTGCGGGATAAATCGGACGCCGAACCCTACAGAAGAACCATGGCGGCGCTTTCCCGCGCATCCGCCGCGGTTCTACCGGGCGGACAGGCCGCCGTCGGCGAGGTAGACGCTGCCGGTCACCAGCGACGCCCGGTCGGACAGCAGGAACACGGCGACCTCGGCGACCTCCTCGGCGGTGCCGAGCCGGTTCATCGGCGCCAGCAGCGCCGCGCCGCGCTGGCGGCGACCGTCGACGTGCAGCAGCGGGGTGTCGACGAAGCCGGGCGCGACCGCGTTGACCCGGATCCGCCGCGTCGCGTACTCCAGGGCCGCGGTCTTGGTCAGCCCGATCACGCCGTGCTTGGCGGCGACGTACGGCGCGGACCCGGCGAAGCCGACCGTGCCGAACACCGAGGCCATGTTGACGATCGAGCCACCGTCGCCGCCGTGCAGCATCGCCGTGATCTCGGCGCGCATGCTGTAGAAGACCCCGGACAGGTTCACGTCGAGCACCCGCTGCCAGTCCTCGGCGGGGGTGGTCCCGACCGGCTCGCGCCCGGCGGTGACACCGGCGTTGTTCACCGCCAGATCGAGTCGCCCGAAGGTGCCGACGGCGGCCTGCACCGCCCGTTCGAGCGCGTCGGGATCGGTGACGTCGGCCTCCAGCGCGATCGCCGCCCCGCCGTCCCGTTCGATCTGCGCCGCCACGTCCTTGACGCCGTCCGGGTGGCGATCGGTGACGACAACCTGCGCGCCCGCACTCGCCAGCCGGCGGGCGCAGGCGGCGCCGATCCCGGATCCCGCCCCGGTCACCAGCGCGACCTTGCCGCTGCATTCGGTCATGGGCCATGACAGTGCCACGCTCCGGCCTGCGCGTGCACGCGACCTCACCGCCGGCTCACCCCCGCGCGGCGTGGCCTGGTCGGGAGCCGGTGCGAGGCTGTCGGACCCGCGTGGTGTGCTGTCGGGGTGGTTGCCGCACCTGCCCCCGCCGCGCCCGTCGGCCACCGGCTCGTCCCGACCC
>NZ_JAMQQF010000307.1 GCF_023716945.1 Frankia sp. AiPs1
CGCCCCGAGCCCGTGGGAGCTGCGCCGGTCCGCGGCCGCCGAGCCCCTGCGCCGCGGGGAGGCGGGGCTGGCCGCGCTCGTGGCGATGACCCGCTCCCTCGGTCCGGGCGCGGCCCGCACGCTCCTGCAGACGGCCGCGGCCGGCGCGGCGGAGCTGGTCGACGGGCTGCGCGTCGGTGCGGCCCGGGTTGTCGCCTGCGAGGCGGCCGTTCGGGCGATCTCCCATCCCGGGCGGCGGGCCGAACTGGCCCGGACCACCGAGGCCCTGGTGGCGACGATGACGACGTCGGTCGCCGTCGTCGACGACCTGCTCGCCGCGGCCGGCGAGGCGGTCGGTACCGTGTCGTCGTCGGCACCCGGCCTGATCAGGCTGCGCGAGGACACCGAGGCGCTGCGGGGGTACGCGGCGGCCCTGCGGGAGCTCGCGGGCGTCTAGCCGTCCGGCTTGCCACGGCCACGCCGCCTGCGGCGAGAGCACCCCTGTGCGGGCCGGTACGAACTGCGAGGCTCCGACCACGTGTCGGCTATTCGACTGGGTGGCACTTTCGGGTCGTAGATCGCCACGTTTACAGCCGGTTCACTGAATACGGTGCGTAGCGAATGGCAATTAGGCATACAGTCTGTTGGGCTGGAGAACGCCATTCTCTTGGCTTTCTCGGCGTTTTGCCACCGTTTGGTGGTGTTGCTCCGGCGTCGGAGCGATGGTTCCGGGTCCGTGGAGCGAACGGTGCGTGCATGTTGGGCGGCCGTGCCGCGTGTACGGAGAAGTCGGGACTGGCTTGCCCAGGAGTGGATGTGTAATGTCCGGCTTGTCCAAAGTCCGCTGCTTGGCACCCAGCGGACATAAGAGACCAAGGCGCATCGCGGTTCTGCCGGTGCTGGCGTGCACCGGGCCGGCCGTGATCGCGCTGGGGGGTGGCGCGGTCCGAGCAAGTAGAGGTGGACTGAACCGTGACATGCCCTGCCGGGGAGTTCCCCCCGGTTGATTCTGCAACCGCGACGGCAACTGCAACGTCCCTGGCCGAGCTGGACCGGCCCTACAGCGAGCAGCGTTGGTCGCTGATGCTGCCCCACCGGGAGCGGCTGATCCACATCGCCCGCCGTCGGCTGCCGAGCAAGGCCGACGCGGAGGACTGCGTGCACGAGGCGTTCATCCGGGCTGCGGGCTTCCGGGACCTCGACGCGAACCGAGTCGGTCAGTTCCTGACGACGACGGTGCTGCGCCTGTGCGTCGACCACCATCGGGCCCGTCAGCGCGCGGAGCGGGCGGTCGTCCGCGGGTACCTGCAGCCGTGGGAACCCGCGCCGGACGACGCCGTCTGCGACCGGGCGGAAGCCCGCTGGCTGCTGGCCCGGGCCGGTTCCCTGCGTGGCCGCGAGCGTCAGGTGATCATGGCGCGGGCGGCCGGGATGAGCACGCGGGAGGCGGCGGCGGACCTGGAAATCAGCCTCAAGGCGGCCGAGGGTGCCTTCACCCGCGGCCGGGCGCGGCTGATCTCCTTCTCCCGGAACTGACGGTTTCGCCAGGATCGGGCGTGTACCACGCACCAACAGGCACATCAGGCAGCACCAGCACCACCAACCGCACCATCACCACCAGCACCAGCACCAGCACCCGCACCACCACCAGCAGCAGGCACCAACAGCACCATCAGGCACCACCTTCCCCGGCATCAGGCCGGCGGACGCGGCCGAAGCGCGCCTCGGCGCCTCGGTTCGTACGTCCGCGACGGGCGACGGCTCCCGCGGGAGCCGCCGGTCCGGCCTGGCATCGGGGGCACCAGGTGGTGCGCCGGCTCTCGTCGTCGACCCGGCCGGGTATCCGGCCCTGGTCGGCTGTGAGTAGCCGGCTCCCGCACCGCCGGCAGGGCCGCCCGGCCCGGCCGTAGACCCAGTGCTCCTCCCCGGGTCGCGTTGACCCGGTTGTCACCTGATGCCCGCCGTGGGCGCCGGTCCTGATCATCGCTTGGGCTCGTCGGACGAGTCCCGGTAGATCGGGTACGTCGCCCACGGGCGTCCAGGGGGACACGCCGGCGACAAAGCAGGCCTCGGTCCGCCAGATGTTGCCCAGGCCGGCGATGAGCCGTTGGTCGAGCAGCGCGGCACCGATCTCCCGCTGCGGCACTGCCCGCAGCGCTGTCACCACGGCGTCCAGGTCCCAGTCCGGGCCGAGTACGTCCGGGCCGAGATGGCCGACGGCGTCCTGCTCGCGGCTCGTCGCCAGCAGCTCGACGATCGCCAGGCGGTACCCGACCGCGACCTGCTCCGCGGTGGTGAGCACGACCCGGATCTGCCAGGCCGGACCGCCCGACCAGGCCACCCCCGGACGGTAGAGGTGCCACGAGCCCTCCATCCGGAAATGTGTGTGCAGGCTCAGCCCGCCGTCGAACCTGGTCAGCAGGTGCTTGCCGCGCGCCGCCACCCCGATGATCCGCTGGCCGGACAGGTCGGCCGTGGCCAGTTGGGGCACCCGGAAGTCGGTGCTCAGCAGCCGCGCGCCGGCGAGCGCGGCGTCCATTCGCCGGGCCGCACGCCACACCGTGTCGCCCTCGGGCATCTGCGCATCCTCCCCGCATCCTCCGGATCCGTGGCCGGTGCTCGCACCGTCTGCCGTCTGCCTTGCGCCGTCCACCTGCGCCGTCCACCTGCGCCATTCACCTTCCGCCGATCGACTCCGCGCGTCACCTGCCGCCGCGGGTCCCGGCCTCGGCTCGAGACCGGTCACGACCAGGGCGTGCGTGCCGGGCTGGACGACTGGTGCCGCGGTAGCCGGCGGGCGACCACGATCGCGCCGAACAGCCCGATGCCGACCGTGAGGCCGAAGGCGACCGCGAGCCCGGCGTCCGGCGCGCCGGTCATCGCCTGGCTCGCCGCGACCGCCACCCCGCTCACTCCGGCGCCGAACGCGGTGCCCAGGTTGTCGCTGAGTGCCACCGCGGTGCTGGCCATCCCGTGCCGGTCGGGCGGCGTTTCGCCGAGGACCAGCGTGACGACGGTCGAGTACGACAGACCGATTCCCATGCCGGCGACTCCCCAGCAGGCGATCGGGACGGCCAACGGCACGCTCGCGGGCAGCAGCACGGTGGCGAACCCGCCCGTGCCGAGGGCGACCAGCGCGAGCCCCGCCCCGATGAGCTCGCGATATGACCGGCGCTCGGCGAATCGGGCCTGCGTCCAGGAGCCCGCCGTCCAGCACAGAGTCGCCGTGGAGACCGCGAGTCCCGCCGTCGTGGTCGACGCGTGCCGCACCGCGGTGATCGACAATGGCACGAAGGTGTCCGCTCCAAAGAAGGCCCAGGTCAGTAGGCCCCGGGCCGCTACGGCGGCAGGGACGCCGGGACGCAGGCGCAGGGTGCCGGCCGGCAACAGTCGGCGCAGCGGGTCTAGTCCGCAGGCGATGCCGGCGGCGATCAGTGGTAGGCCGAGCGGCGAGCGGTTCGTCAGACCGGCCAGGACGAGGCCCGCGCCGCTGCTGATCCGCACCGCCGCGACGATTGGGATCCGGCCATGCCCGCCGGCCGGTCGTCCCGGTAGTGCGCGCAGCGCCCGCAAGGGAATGCCCCCCGTGGCGACGGTCAGCGGTAGCAGCCCGGCGAAGACCCAGCGCCAGCCGGCATGGGCGGCGATCAGGCCGGCCAGCGCCGGCCCGCCGAGGCCCGGCACCACCCAGGCGGTGGAGAGCACCGCGAAGACCCGAGGCCGCAGCTCGGCGGGGTAGACGCGGCCGATCGTGGCGTAGGCGACCGCGGGGATCGCCCCGCCGCCGAGACCCTGCAGCCCCCGGCCGACGACGAGCACGCCCATCGTCGGTGCCAGGGCGGCGAGGAGCAGCCCCGCGCAGAAGAACAGCAGCCCGACGGCGAACGGGCGAGCGGGCCCGGCCCGGTCGGCGCCAGCGCCGGCGAGCACGATGCCGACCGTCGTGCCGAGGAAGAACGCACTGGTCGCCCAGCCGTAGAGGCCCACGCCGCCGAGATCGGCGGCCACCGCCGGCAGCACCGTGACCACGGCAAGGGCCTCGAACGCGACCAGCGTGATGATCGTGACGAGACCGACGGTCAGTGCCCTGACCCGTCGGTCCCACAAGGACCACACCGCTGGCCCGTGCCCGCCTTCCTGGGCCGCCCCGACCTGGTTGGTCAAGCCCGCAGCCGCAGGCCACGCGGCGTCGGATGGAAGCCGGCGCGTTCGAGGGCGGCGCCGAGGCCGCTCGCGATGATCGGCGCCCCGTCG
Organism: Frankia sp. AiPs1; assembly: GCF_023716945.1. GTDB lineage: Bacteria > Actinomycetota > Actinomycetes > Frankiales > Frankiaceae > Frankia. The sequence goes on from NZ_JAMQQF010000307.1 coordinate 4,234, forward strand.
GCCTTCTCCACGGTCAACCGGCCTAGTGATCCGTCCGTGACAGCACGGGCCAGGGCGTCCACGGCGGTCGCGGTGAGGTGCTCGTCCGCCGTCCACGACAGCAGGGACCGCCCGCCCCGCTCCACGTAGAGGACGAGTTCGCCGTCGACGAGGACGACCAGTGCTCCCGCCTTACGGCCGGGTCGGTGCCCGGCCGCCGTGTCCGCGCCCGGTCCCGACCGGTCCGGCCACGCCAGCGCGGCACCGAAAGGATTGGCCGGATCGGTGGCCGCAAGAACGACGGCGGCGGGGCCCCCGCCGGCCCGGCCGACCGCGAATCCGGGCTGGTGGGGATCCGACTGCGCCCGCGTCCCTCCGTCGCCCGCCGAGGCGCCCGGGTCGGATCCGCTGGGCGCCGGCGCCCAGGAGGGGCTCTGGGCCACGTCACGCTGCGTCGCGGCGATCGCACGGAGCCGATCGACCGCGCCGGGCACGGCGAACTGGGCGGCGCCCAGCGACTCGACGAAGTATCCGCGCCGGGCCCGGCCTGCGTCCTCGAACGCGCTGAGCACCCGGTAGACCGCGGCGAAACCGCCCGGCGGGCGCTCGCTGGTCACCGCCCCCCGGGTGACGATGCCGTGCCGGTCGAGCAGCGCCTCCGCGAGCGCGTGGCCGCGGCGGGTCGGGTCCTCGTCGCGTTCGGGTAGCAGCGACCATCGGCCCGCCGCGGTGGGTGGACCGGTCCGCCGCGGCAGCATCGGCCGACCGTAACGGGACTGCCGCGGTCGCGGGGCCCGCCGCTTCGCCACGGGTCCGGCGGTCCCGCCGGTGGCACTCAGGGCGACGCGCAGCGGCGCGAGGGTGTCGTTGGTGATCAGACCCGCCCAGACGAGATCCCACAGGGCCGCGGTCAGGGCGGTGTCGTCGAGTGAGCCGACCCGATCCGACAATGCCCGGAAGAACAGCGCCGCGCCGTCCGCGAGGGCGTCGAGGACTGCCGCGTGCGGCTGCCCGGCGGCGGCGTCGAGGTCGGCTGCGGGCAGCAGGAGGGCGGCGGCGTCGGCGGTGACCAGCGTCAGCCAGCCGTCGCCGCCGGGCAGCCCGCCGGCGCCCGCCCAGTGGACCTCGCCGGCGGAGCACAGTTCGTCGAGCATCGCGGGGGAGTAGTCGGTGACCCGGGCCGGCAGGACGAGCTGCTCCCAGGCGCTCGCCGGGATCAGGGCGCCCTGCAGTTGCTCGACGGCCCGCAGCACGCCGTCGACCCCCCGGCCCCGACCGCTGGTCAACCCCTGCCAGGTGGGCAGGAAGGCGCCGAGTGCCCGGGTCGGCACGGCTTCGACCTCGCGGCGCAGCGCGGCGAGACTGCGCCGGCGCAGCGCGCGCAGCACCCCGGCATCGCACCATTGCATGCCCGTGCGCTCGGGATGCAGCTCGCCGCGCACCAGCCGGCCCTCGGCGGTCATGGACTCAAGCACCCCGACGACGACCGCCGGGCCCAGCCCCAGACGCCGCGCCGGCTCCTCGGCATCGAAGGGACCGTGGGTGCGGGCGTACCGAGAGAGCAGATCACCCAGCGGGTCGCGCACCGGCTGGGTGAACGCCTCGGGCACCCCGACCGGCAGGGGGACGCCGAGGGCGTCGCGCAGCCGGCCCGCGTCCTCGACCGGCACCCAGCGTTCCTCCCCGGCGATGCGGACCCGCAGGATCCGGCGATCGTGCTCCAGCTCGGCGAGCCAGGCCGGGGTGGCGCCCCGGGCGACGGCCTCCTGCGTGGTCAGGTCGCCGACGATGCGCAGCAGGTCGGCGACCCCCTCGGCGTCGTGGGCGCGCCGCTCGGGAGCGAGACGGGTGAGCTCGGCGGTCACCTGGGCCAGCGCGGCGGGATCGATCAGCTCCCGCAGGTCGGCCTCGCCGAGCAGCTCGGCGAGCAGCGAGCTGTCCAGCGACAACACCTGGGCGCGGCGTTCGGCCAGCGGAGCGTCGCCGTCGTACAGGAACGCGGCGACGTAGCCGAACAGCAGCGACGAGGCGAACGGCGACGGGGAGGCGGTCTCCACCTCGACCACCCGCAGCGACCTGGCTGCCACCGCACGCATGAGCCCGACCAGCGCCGGGGTGTCGAACACGTCCTGCAGGCATTCCCGCATCGTCTCCAGCACGATCGGGAAGTCGCTGAACGTGGCGGCGACGGTGAGGAGCTGGGCGCTGCGCTGGCGCTGCTGCCACAGCGGGGTCCGCCGGCCGGGGGTGCGCCGCGGCAGCAGCAGGGCCCGCCCGGCGCACTCCCGGAACCGGCTGGCGAACAGGGCGCTGCCGCCGATCTCCGCCCGCACGATCGCGTCGATCTCGTCCGGCTCGAACAGCGCGAGATCCGCGCCCGGCACCTCCGCCGCGTCCGGGATCCGGGCGACGATGCCGTCGTCGGTGTGCATGATCTGCACCTCGGTGCCGTACCGTTCCCGCAGCCGCGCCCCGAGCGCCAGGGCCCAGGGCGCGTTGACGGGCGCGCCGAACGGCGAGTGCACCGCGAGGCGCCAGTCGCCGATCTCGTCCCGGAAACGTTCGACGACGATCGTGCGGTCGTCTCCCAGGTGCCCGACGGCGGCCCGCTGCTCGTCGAGGTAGCGCAGCAGGTTCGCGGTGGCCCAGTCGTCGAGCCCGGCGGCCCGCACCCGCTCGGCCGCGGCCGGCGCGGGCAGCCGACCGACCTCGCGCAGGAA
>NZ_JAMQQF010000308.1:0-4178 GCF_023716945.1 Frankia sp. AiPs1
GCCCGGGCCCGAGCACCGCGACGACGGAACCCGCCGCCAGCAGCAGCGCCGCCGACGCACGTACGCCGGCCGGGCCGAGGTGTTGCGGCAGCCCGCGCACCCCCGTGCGGGCGTCGGTGTCGAGGTCCGGCAGGACGTTGGCGAAGTGGGCACCCGAGCCGAGTAGCGCCCCCGCCAGCGGCAGCCACCACGGCGGCGCGGGATGACCGGGCAGCCCGAGGACGACGGAGGCGGGCAGCAGCGCGAACGAGACGGCATAGGGAACGACGGACAGCGGGGTCGCCTTCAGCCCGAGGTTGTACGCCCATCCGCCCGCGACCGCGGCGAGGTGGGCCGACCCCGCCCGTCCGCCGGAGAGGAAGGACAGCGGCACGCAGGCGGCCAGCGCCGCCGCGGTGGCCCCGGCGACCGTTTCCGGCGCCAGGCCGTCGACGACGATCGGCTTGTCCGTTCGGCCCCCGGCGGCGTCCCGGCCACGGTCGACGAGGTCATTGCTCCAGCCGACCGAGAGCTGGCCGGTCCCGACGGCCGCCGCGACCGCGATGACCCCGGCCCGCGGGCGACCGCCGGCGGCCGCGAGCGCCGTCGCGAACAGCGTCACCGCGACCGTCGGCTCCGGATGGCAGGCCCGCGCCAGCGCGCCGAGTCTCCCTGCCGAGCTGGTGGCCGAGCTGGTGGCCGAGTGGGTGGCCGAGCGGACGGCCGAGTGGGCGGGCGGTCGTGCCATGGATACGACCTTCTCAGAACGCCAGGCGTGACACGCCGCACTGCCGGCGTACGGCGCGGGCCGAGCAGGTCCGATCGGCGGGGCGGCTGGGCCGGGGCGGGTCGGAGTCAGGAGCCACCGGAGGTGACGGGGGCTCGGTGGTCGCGGCGCTGGATGACGATGAGGCAGGTGTCGTCGTCGGTGTCCGGCCTGGTGTGCGCGAGGACGTGGTCGGCCTGGCGGGCGACGTCCGGCTGGCGCTGGGCGGCGATGCGCAGCAGGGCGGCGAGTGAGGTGTCCAGCCCGGTGCCGCGGCGCTCGATCAGGCCGTCGGTGAACAGCAGCAGGAGATCCTCGGGGGCCAGGTGGTGGATCGCCTCCTCATACGTTGCGTCCGGCTCGACGCCGAGCAGCAGGCCGTCGGGCTGCGCCAGCGTGCTGGCGGAGCCGTCGTGGACGAGGACCGGGGGCAGATGCCCCGCGCGGGCCCAGCGCAGCGTGTGGTCCGACGGGCGGTACAGGCCGCAGACGACGGTCGCGGTGATGTCATCCGTGAGGTGGTAGGTGACCCGGTTGAGCCAGTGCAGCAGCTGCGCGGGGCCCGCGCCGGTGACCGCCAGGCCGCGAAGGCTGTTGCGCAGGGTCACCATGCCGGCCACCGTCCGGATGCTGTGGCCCGCGACGTCACCCACGACGAGCAGGACGTCGCCGCCGGGGAGGGTGACGGCGTCGTACCAGTCGCCGCCGACGAGGTGTTCCTGTTCGGCCGGGCGGTAGCGGACGGCGACCGCGAGTCCGCTGGCCTCGACGGCCTCGTCCGAGCCGGGCAGGAGCGCCCGCTGCAGGGTGAGCGCCAGGCGGTGCTGGCCGGCGGCGCGCGCCTCGGAGTCGGCGAGCTGGTGCCGGGTGGCGTCGAGGACGACCTGCGTGCGGTAGTGGCTCGTCAGGTCCTGGTAGACGCCGCGGACCGCGACCAGCGCCCCGGTGGTGTCGGTCACGGGTTCGGCGAGCGCGCGAAGCTGACGCATCGTCCCGTCGGGGAGCAGGACCCGGAAGGAGACCGTGACCGAGCGCTGCAGCCGCAGCAGCGCGTCGCGGAGCTGGTCGACGGCCGCCCGGTCCTGGGGATGCACGTGCGCGTGGAGATCGTCGAGGGGGATGGGCGAGGCATGCAGACCCCGGCCGAACAGCTCGTAGGTGTGCTGGGTCCAGCGGACCGCACCGGTGCGGATCTCCTCCTGCCAGGCACCGAACCGGCCGAGGCGCTCCACGGCGCGCAGCAGCGAATCCCCGCCCTCGCCGGCCCCGCCGACGGTCCAGCCGACGGCGACGCCGTCGAAGAGGCGGGCGATGCGCACGTTCACCTCTTCGCCGACGACCACGTCGTCGATCAGGGTGAGCAGGACGGTGCCGTCGGCGCGGTACGGCTCGCCGGTGCGCAGGACCTCGACGGCGCGCCCGAACAGGCCGGCGTCGGCACCGAGGAGGGGGTAGAGCTCCAGCAGGCCGCGCCCGCACAGCTCGGCGGGTGGGCGCCCGCCCGGATCCCGGAAGCCCTCGCCGACGTGGTCGATGCGGAAGTCGAGCACCTCGCCGTCGTCGGCGCGCACGGCATGCGCCAGCAGCACCGATCCGCCCACGGCGTCGAGCAACGCCGGCAGCCAGGCGACTCTGGCCGCGAGGGTCGTCTGGGTCGCGCAGCCCTCGGGGGTCTGCGCGGCCGCGGCGCCGGACGTGCTGCCGGGCCCGCCCGCCGGGTGCAGGCTGTGCAGGCAGAGGTCGGCGAGCGCGGTGAGTTCGCGCCGTGCCCCGTCGCCGAACTGCGCGCGTGGGGCCGGCCAGCAGATCTCCATGGCGCCCACGACGGCGCCGGCCCGCCGCAACGGCAACGCCGCCCGTGCTCCCTGCCAGGGACCCAGCCGGGCTGGCCCGTCAGTGCCCCCCGAGCCGACCGTGCCCCCGGTGCCGCCCGTGCTCTGCGTGCCGCCCGTGCTCTGCGTGCCGCCCGTGCTCTGCGTGCCGACCGCCGGCCCCGGCGGGGATCCGGTCGGCCACCACTGGGGCGCGCCGAGGCGGGCGGCGCGCAGGGCGGCGCAGTCCAACTGCGGCGGGATCCGCTGCCAGCGGCTCGCGTCGAGCGGACTCAGACCGGACTGCCCGACCAGGGCGAGCGCACCGTCGGGCTCCAGCATCCACAGAGCCACGGCTACCGCCCCCAGCGGGGCCAGGACCTCGTCGTGGACCGCCTGCGCGACCGGGTAGCCGTCGGTGGCGTGGACGATGGCGGCCTGTGCCAGCCAGGAGCGGCCGCGGGCATCGGAGTCGAGCGCCGGCCGCCAGGACGCGCCCGGGGCCTGGCCGAGCACCTCGGCCGCGAAGTCGGCCGGGGCCACCCCGGCGGCACGGGCAAGGCCGCGAAGCTGCTCGCCGGCCTCGGCCACCGAACACTGCAACCGTTCGACGAGCACCCCGGTGGCGACGTCGATCAGGGCATCGGACGCGGTGCGTGACCGGGCTTCGGCGAGCTGCCGCTGCTGGCGGGCGATCACGCCCAGCATTCCTGCGGCGGGGCCGGACCGGCCTGCGCTGCCCTGCGCGGAGCCCACGACCGTGTCTCCTTGTCCACCCCGAACGCTGGCCATTCACCAAGTCAAGGGTGTATGGCCGGGACGCCGGTCTTGTCGCCCTTACCCTACTGCAGAAGCTTCGAACGGATCTGGACATCGACCGCGACGGCCCCGCAGCGGCGGGCACCGTGGGCGACAGGCTGGAGGGCAACGGTGACCGAGGTCACGGATCGTGAAGCGGAGCGCGCGAGGTTGGATGATCCGGCCCTGCGGCAGCTCCTGGCCGGGCTCACCGCCGTGCGGGGCGGCGACTTCGGCACCCGCCTGCCCCGCGTCGGTGACGATCTACTGGACGAGATCGCCACCGTCTTCAACGGGATGATCGACCAGCTCGCGCTGTTCACCTCCGAGGTGACGCGGGTGGCGCGCGAGGTGGGCACCGAGGGCAAGCTCGGCGGCCAGGCCGAGGTGCCGGGCGTGTCGGGCTCGTGGAAGGACCTCACGGACAACGTCAACGCCATGGCCGGCAACCTGACCGGCCAGGTGCGCGACATCGCGCAGGTCGCGACGGCGGTGGCGAAGGGTGACCTGTCGCAGAAGATCACCGTGGACGCCCGGGGTGAGATCCTGGAGCTCAAGAGCACGATCAACACGATGGTCGATCAGCTCTCGGGGTTCGCGGACGAGGTGACCCGGGTGGCCCGGGAGGTGGGCACCGACGGGCGGCTCGGCGGGCAGGCGGACGTCAAGGGCGTCTCGGGTACGTGGCGTGATCTCACCGAGTCGGTGAACGTCATGGCCGGCAACCTCACCAGCCAGGTCCGGTCGATCGCGCAGGTCGCGACGGCGGTGGCGAAGGGTGACCTGTCGCAGAAGATCACCGTGGACGCCCGGGGTGAGATCCT
>NZ_JAMQQF010000308.1:4278-6925 GCF_023716945.1 Frankia sp. AiPs1
AGGCGGACGTCAAGGGCGTCTCGGGTACGTGGCGTGATCTCACCGAGTCGGTGAACGTCATGGCCGGCAACCTCACCGACCAGGTCCGGTCGATCGCGCAGGTGACCACGGCGGTCGCCCGCGGGGACCTGTCGCAGAAGATCCGGGTCGACGCCCGCGGCGAGATCCTCGAGCTCAAGGAGACCATCAACACGATGGTCGATCAGCTCTCGGGGTTCGCCGACGAGGTGACCCGGGTGGCCCGCGAGGTCGGCACCCAGGGCAATCTCGGCGGCCAGGCCAACGTCCGCGGCGTGTCGGGAACCTGGAAGGACCTCACCGACAACGTCAACGTGATGGCCTCGAACCTGACGGCGCAGGTTCGTTCCATCGCGCAGGTCGCCACGGGCGTCGCCCGCGGCGATCTGTCCCAGAAGATCACGGTGGAGGCGAAGGGCGAGGTTGCCGCGCTGGCTTCCACGATCAACACGATGGTGGACACGCTCGGCGCCTTCGCCGACGAGGTGACCCGGGTGGCCCGCGAGGTCGGCACCGACGGCCGCCTGGGCGGTCAGGCGAGCGTGAAGGGGGTGTCCGGTACCTGGAAGGACCTCACCGACAACGTCAACTTCATGGCGAACAACCTGACCAGCCAGGTCCGCAACATCGCCCAGGTCACGACGGCGGTCGCCCGGGGCGACCTGACCCGCAAGATCGACGTCGACGCCCGTGGGGAGATCCTCGAGCTGAAGACGACCATCAACACGATGGTCGACCAGCTGTCCTCGTTCGCGGCCGAGGTCACGCGGGTGGCCCGCGAGGTGGGCACGGACGGCATCCTCGGCGGTCAGGCCGAGGTGGAGGGCCTCTCGGGCACCTGGAAGCGCCTCACCGAGAACGTCAACGAGCTGGCCGGGAACCTCACCCGGCAGGTCCGGGCCATCGCCGCCGTCACCAGCGCCGTCGCCACCGGCGACCTGACCAGGTCGATCGACGTCGACGCCCAGGGCGAGGTGGCCGAGCTCAAGGACAACATCAACGCGATGGTCCGCTCGCTGCGCGAGACGACCCGCGCGAACCGGGAACAGGACTGGCTGAAGACCAGCCTCGCCCACATCGGCGGGCTGATGCAGGGCCACCGCGACCTGCAGACCGTCGCCCAGCTCGTCATCGACGAGCTGACGCCGATGGTCGACGCCCAGTACGGCACCTTCCTGCTCGCCGAGTCGGGGGTGGAACGGCCGACGCTGAACCTGATCGCGAGCTACGGATACCAGGCTCCCTGGGACGTTCCGCGCCGGTTCGACTTCGGGCAGTCCCTGGTCGGGCAGGCCGCGCGGACGAAGCGGACGATCGTCGTCGCGAACACCCCCGCCGACTACCTGCAGATCGCCTCCAGCCTCGGGCAGTCCGCCCCGGTCGCCCTGATCGTGCTGCCGATCCTGTTCGAGGACCAGGTGCTCGGCGTCATCGAGCTCGCCTCCTTCAGCCCCTTCGCGCAGGTTCATCACGACTTCCTGAACCTGCTCACGGAGACCATCGGCGTCAACGTCAACACGATCATCGCGAACGCCCGCACCGACTCCCTGCTGGACGAGTCCCAGCGGCTCGCCTCCGAGCTGCGGGCGCGATCCGAGGAACTGCAGTCCCGGCAGGAGGACCTCCAGCTCTCCAACGCCGAGCTGGAGGAGAAGGCCACCCTGCTGGCCCGACAGAACCACGACATCGAAGTCAAGAACTTCGAGATCGAGCAGGCCCGCCAGGAGCTGGAGGAGCGGGCCCGCCAGCTCGCCCTCGCCTCGAAGTACAAGTCGGAGTTCCTGGCGAACATGTCGCACGAGCTGCGCACACCCCTGAACAGCCTGCTGATCCTGGCCCGGTTGTTGGCGCAGAACCCGACCCGCAACCTGTCACCGAAGCAGGTCGAGTACGCGCACGTCATCCACTCCGCGGGGTCGGATCTGCTGCAGCTCATCAACGACATCCTCGATCTGTCCAAGGTCGAGGCCGGGAAGATGGACATCCACGTCGAGGAGATCGCCCTGGGCGACATCGTCGACGACGTCCATGCCACCTTCTCGCCGATCACCGCGGAGAAGGGCCTGCGCTTCACCGTCGCGATGGCGCCCGACCTGCCCGCGCGGCTGCGCACCGACCGTCACCTGGTCGCGCAGGTGCTGCGCAACCTGCTGTCCAACGCGGTGAAGTTCACCGAGCAGGGCAGCGTCGACCTGGCCATCACCCTGTCCGGCCCCGGCGGGCGGGCAGCCGGGCAGGCCGTGCTGTTCTCGGTGTCCGACACCGGCATCGGGATCGCGGGGGAGAACCTCGAACGGATCTTCGGGGCGTTCCAGCAGGGTGACGGCACCACCAGCCGCCGTTACGGCGGCACCGGTCTGGGGTTGTCGATCTGCCGCGAGGTGGCGACGCTGCTGGGCGGGGAGATCCAGGCCCGCAGCGAGTTCGGGCGGGGCAGCACCTTCACCCTTCGGCTGCCCATGGCCCCGGCCGTGACGGCGCCGCTGGACGTGGCGTCGCCGCCGCTGGACGTGGCGTCGCTGGTGGGGGCGGCACCGCCGGTGAACGCTGCGTCGCCGGTGGACGTGGTGTCGGCGGCGGACGAGGCGCCGTCGGCGGACGAGGCGAAGCCGGGGCTCCACCTGGTGAC
>NZ_JAMQQF010000309.1 GCF_023716945.1 Frankia sp. AiPs1
GCGCTGACCGGCGCCACGGTCACCGGCCCGGTGACCGCCGAGGGCGCGCTCGCCCTCACCGCGTGCCAGGCGACGATCACCGGCCCGGTGACGGTCCGCGCCGCCCGCGGCTACGTCCTGCTCGGCGCCGACGCCCACGCCGCCGACGTCACGCCCTGCGCCGGCAACACGCTGCGCGGCCCGCTGACCGTGGACGCGAACACCGGCGGCCTCGAGGCGTCCGCGAACACGATCATCGGTCCGGTGCGGATCGTCGGCAACAGCGGCAGCGGCCCGCTGCCTGACGACGCGGTGCCCGAGTTCCGCGACAACCGCGTCACCGGCCCGCTGAGCTGCACCGGCAACCAGCCGACCCTGGCGCAGTCGGGCAACACCGTGATCGGGCCGCGATCCGGTCAGTGCGCCTGACCCGACGGCACCACCGCCCGTCGCCTGCCGCGGTCCACTCCCCCCGCGGCAGGCGACGGGCGAACGGCCGTCGGCACCGGGGCGGCTCGGCGCTGCCCGTCGTCGCCTGGAAGGATGATGCCGCGTCGGCGGGCGGCCGTCGTGGCCGATTTCCAGGGCCCGCCGCCGAAGCCCCAGCCCAGAAGGAGCCATCCTCTTGACCGACGCCCGCACCGCCATCGCCAGCCTTCGCCGCTCGCATGAGCGGCTGCGTGCCCTCGTCGAGCCGCTCGACGCCGAGGCGGTGCGCGGGCCCTCCTACAACGACGAGTGGACGATCGCGCAGGTGCTGTCCCACCTCGGCTCCGGCGCCGAGATCAGTCGTCTCGTCCTCGACGCCGCCGTCGCCGGACAGGATGCCCCCGGCCAGGAGCGGTTCGTCGCCGTCTGGGACACGTGGAACGCCAGGACCCCGGACGCGCAGGCCGCCGACGTGCTGCCGGCGGACCTGGCCCTCGTCGAGTCATACGAGGCTCTCGACGACGCCCAGCTCGCGGGTCTGCGGGTCGCGCTCGGGCCGATGAGTCTCGACGCCGCCGGGGTGGTCCGGCTCCGGCTGAGCGAGCACGCCGTGCACACCTGGGACGTCGCGGTCATGCTCGACCCCGCCGCCACCGTGGACGCGGCCGCCGTCGACCTGCTCATCGACGGTCTCGGCATGATCGCCGGGTTCGCCGGCAAGCCCACCAGCCCCGCCCGAATCCACGTCACCACCACCGCCCCGGACCGCGAGATCGCCCTCGACCTCGGCGACGCCGTGACGCTCGGGCCCTGGGACGGCACGGAGCGGCCCGCCCGGCTCGGGCTGCCGGCGGAGGCGTTCGTCCGGCTGGTCTACGGCCGTCTCGACCCCGCCCACACCCCGCCCGTCGAAGTCACCGCTGTGGACCTCGACCTCCTGCGCGCGGCTTTTCCCGGCTTCTGAACGCCGCGCGCCGATCGACCAGCGCGCGCAGCCGCCGCCTAGTACCTGGCAGCGGTCAACCGCCCGATACCTGGCCGAGTCCGAACTGGTGAATCCGGTCCTCGCCGAACTGTTCGACGTCGAGGGCGATCCGATGAAGACCTTCTACGCGGCCTCAGCGATGCGCTGGCAGCAGAGGACGCCATCGTCCGGCGGGCCGCGCAGAACGGCCGCATCGCCAGCCGGGCCCTGCTCCGGTCCTGGCACGGTGGCGGGCAGTTCGCCCTGAACCCGCACGACGACGACTCGCAGTGCGCCGATCCCCAGATGGCCGACTTCGAACGCAGCGGCGTACTCGGCCGATCCGTCGTGGCGGTGAACATCTGCCTGGAGAACGACCTGGCCGGCCGGCTCGTCTACTGGAACATCCAGCCCGACACCGAGAGCAAGAGCCGGCTCGGCCTCACGGTCACCGGCTCGCCCTATCCCCTCGCCGCACTCGACGGCCACGAGGCGAAGCTGCTCGACGTCAACGCCGGCGACATCTACGTCTTCAACGGCGCCCACGTCCACGCCGTCGAGCCGAACGCCGACCCCACCCACACCCCCCGCACCACGCTCGCCGCCATGGTCGGCTTCATCGACGACCACACCGTGGTCACCTGGAGCTGACCGCAGCACGCCTGCGCGCACCCGCGCCGGCGGACGGCGAGGCGCGGACCTGGCTGACCGCTACCGACCGTCCGCGATGCGCGGGCCTTCGCTCGGGCCCGGGCGTGGCGCGTCGAGTCGGCGGGCGGCTGCGGTCACGCCGCGGCCGGCAGCCACCTCGCTTGGCAGCCGGCTCGGTGGAGAGGCGGCTCGGTCGGGGCGGACCGGATGGAACCAGTAAGCAATCCGATTGCCGACCCCAGTATTCACAGGCTATTCATAGCTTTACCGTTCGGTGTGGCCGCGGTTCGAAATCCAATGATTCGCTAAGTATTTCCACAGGATCCGACCAGTGAACCTTTAGGTTCTTCCGGCAAAGTTCGGACCGCCCCAACAGATCGCTCGCGGGCGTTGCCCGCGGGTGACCCAAAAAGACAACGGAAATTCAACCTCTGCATGCCTTCCGGCGGTTGCACCCCGGATCGCGGGTCATCCTGGAGGGCTCTTGTCGTCCTTGTCGGCAGACGAAACGGCGTCGCAGCAGATCATCGAGCCGCCGGAGCCGTCCCCTCGTGGAACCCGACGGGGAGCCCGCCGCCCGTCGTCCGCCGGGCGGCGGGTTCGGATTCCCCGGGGCCGCGCACGCGTCGTCGTCATTGCCGCCGTGGTGGTCGTCGCCGTCGGGGGCGGGCTGCTCGGTTGGGCCCTGAGCGGGAATTCGGGCACGCCGGTCTCGTCCAGGCTCGTCGCGGCGAGTGTCGGGCAGGTCCGCCAGACCGTGAGTGCCACCGGCACTCTCGAACCGACCCGGCAGGCCAACCTCTCGTTCGCCGTGTCCGGCGAGGTTACCGCGGTCAAGGTCGCCGTCGGGGACAAGGTCCAGGTCGGGCAGACCCTCGCCACCATCGACTCGGCGGCACTCGCCACCGCGGCCGCCCAGGCGCAGGCGACAGCGGCGAACGACCAGGCGAAAGTCAGCGCCGACCAGGCGGCGGGGGTGACAGGCGCGCAGCTCACGGCCGACGAAGCCACGCTGACCTCGGCGCAGGACGCGGCGGCCACCGCGCAGCGCAACCTCGCCGCGAGCGCGATGACGTCGCCGATCGCCGGGACCGTCGCGGTGGTGAACCTCACCGTCGGCCAGCAGCTCGCCGGCGGGTCGGGCAGCGGATCCGCCGGCACGTCCGGCGGATCCGGCTCGGGTGGCGGCTCGGGCTCTGGTGGCTCGGGCTCGGGTGGCTCGGGCTCGGGTGGCGGCTCGGGCGGCCTGGGCGGGAATGGCGGCGGTTCCGGCTCGGGCGAGGCGTCCTCGGTGACGTCGTCGTCCTCCTCGGCGTCCGGCGCCCAGGTCGTCGTGGTCGGCACGGACTCCTACCTGGTCAACGCGACGGTCGACGACACGGCGATCGGCCAGCTCAAGACCGGCGACCAGGCTGTGATCACCCCGACCGGCTCGACCGGCGCCACCCGAGCGGGTCGCTCGGGCGGGGCAGGCGGGACGGGCGGCTCGGGCGGGGCCGGCGGCTCGGGCGGGGCGGGTGCGGGTCGGTCGGGCGGCGGGGGCTCGGCGACGATCTACGGCACCGTGGGCACGATCGGCCTCATCGCGACCGGCGCCTCGGGTGTCGCCAGCTACCCGGTGACCATCAACGTCACGGGCACCCCGACCGGGTTGCACCCCGGCGCCGGCGCCGACGTCTCGATCACCGTCCGGCAGCTCTCCGACGTCCTCACCGTCCCCAGCCAGGCGCTGCACACCTCGGGGTCGCAGACCGTCGTCTACCGGATGCGCGGCGGCCACCAGGTGTCCGCGGTGGTGACGACCGGCGTCACCTCGGGGGCGCAGACCCAGATCACCTCCGGACTCGTGGCCGGTGACCAGGTCGTCGTTCCGGTCGTCGGCGGCTCGACCACGCGGGCCCGGACGGGCGGCACCGGCGGCGGATTCGGCGCAGGCGGCGGTGGTGGTGGCGGGTTCCGGGGCGGCGGGTTCGGCGGGGGCACCGGCTTCGGCGGGGGCACCGGCTTCGGCGGACGGGCCGCCGGATGACACCGACGGACTCTCCCTCCGCCGAATCCACACCGGTCGCATCTAGACCGGTCGCATCCGAACCGGTCGAACCCGGGGCAGACAGACCCGGAACCAGCGAACCCGGGGCGAGCGCCGCCGTCATCGAGCTGACGGACGTCCGCAAGATCTACCGGTCGGGGTTGTTCGAGGTGGCGGCGCTGCGCGGGGTCAGCCTGTCCATCCAGGAAGGTGAATATGTGGCGATCACGGGCCCGTCCGGGTCCGGGAAGTCGACGCTGATGCACATTCTCGGTTGCCTCGACGTGCCGACGTCGGGCCTGTACCGGCTGGCCGGCGAGGATGTCGGCGGCATGTCGGAGGACCAGCTCGCCGAGGTCCGTAACCGGCGGATCGGGTTCGTGTTCCAGCAGTTCAACCTGCTTCCCTCGATGACCGCCTGGCGCAACGTGGAACTTCCCCTCTGCTACGCCGGAGGTCCGCGCTCCGAACGCCGGCAGCGCGCCGTCGACGCACTGGCCGACGTGGGGCTCGCCGACCGGGTCGAGCACCGCCCAGCGGAGCTGTCCGGCGGCCAGCAGCAGCGGGTCGCGGTGGCCCGGGCGCTGGTCACCAACCCGTCGTTGATCCTCGCCGACGAGCCGACCGGCAATCTCGACTCGGCGTCCACCGAGGACGTCCTGGGATTGTTCCGGCGCCTGCACGACGTCGGCCGCACGATCGTCCTGATCACCCACGAGGCCGAGGTCGCCGCCGCGGCGGACCGGGTCCTGCAGGTGCGCGACGGCGTGGTCACGGCCGATTCGGGTCCGGCCGCGCGGACGGCGCGGTCGGCGCGGAAGGTGCGCGCGTGAGCTGGGCGGAGATCATCCGGACCGGGCTCGAGGCGGTCCGCTCGCATCGGCTGCGGTCCGGGCTGACGATGCTCGGCATCCTCATCGGGGTCGCCGCGGTCATCCTCACCGTCGGGCTCGGCGAGGGGGCGCAGGACAAGGTGCGGGGCCAGATCAACGCGCTCGGCAGCAACCTGCTGATCGTCGCCCCGGGCAGCACGACGACGAACGGCGTGCGCGGCGGCTTCGGCAGCGCGTCGACCCTCACCCGCGCCGACGCCGACGCGCTGCGGTCCACGATCGTGGCCCCCGACATCCGGGCGGTCGCGCCGACGACCTCCCGGTCCGCGGCGCTGGCCGCCGGCAGCGCCTCGTGGACGGCCTCGGTCGTCGGCACCACCCCGGACTGGCTGTCGGTGCGCGCCCGCGACATCGGCACGGGGAGGTTCATCAGCGGCCAGGACGTCGCCGACCACGCAGCCGTCACGGTGCTGGCCGCGACCACCGCCGAGGAGCTGTTCGGCGCGCGGGACCCGGTCGGGCAGCCCGTCACCGTATCCGGGGTGCCGATGACGGTCATCGGCACACTGACCGCCGCCGGCTCGTCCGCGAACACCAACGAGGACGACCAGGCCATCGTGCCGATCACGACCGCCGCCGATCGGATCACCGGGGGCGTGAGCCGGAACTCCGTCCAGGACATCTACCTGGAGGCGACCTCCGGCCACACCCTGTCGGCCGCCTACCAGGAGGCCGACTACGAGCTGCTGGCCCGGCACCGGATCACGACGCCCACGGCGGCCGACTTCTCCATCACCAGCCAGCAGTCGATCCTGTCCACCGCGACCTCGGTCGACCGGACCCTGACGGTGCTGCTCGCCGGCGTCGCCGGGATCTCCCTGCTGGTCGGGGGCATTGGCGTCATGAACATCATGCTCGTCTCGGTGACCGAACGGATCCGCGAGATCGGCCTGCGCAAGGCGCTCGGCGCATCCCCGCGGGTGATCCGGCGGCAGTTCCTCGTCGAGGCGTCCGTGCTGGGTCTCGCCGGCGGCCTGCTCGGCACCGCGCTCGGCCTCGCCGGGGCCGCCATCCTGCCGCACCTGATCTCCGACCCGATCTCGATCTCTCCGACCGCCACCGTCGGCTCGATCGTCATCGCGGTCGCGATCGGGGTGGCGTTCGGCGTGTACCCCGCGACCAGGGCAGCTCGACTCGCGCCGATCGAGGCGCTGCGCAGTGAATGACGCCGGCCGCATCCCCGGGTGGGAAGTCCCGGGCCGTCCATCAGGAGCGACGATCAGATGACTTCTGCCAATCCGATTGGCCCAGTTCGATCGGGCGAGTCCCGCCGGCATCACCGCGCTCTGGCCGCGGGGCCGATCGTCGGCGCCGCACTCGCGATGATCGTTACCGTCAGCGCGTGTGGCAGCGGCAGCAGCGGTTCCGGCGCAGCCACCGCCGCCGCGACGAGCGCGCCGAGCCAGGCCACCGGCTCGGGCCAGGGACAGGGACAGGGTGCCCGGCCGGGCACCAGCGGCACCATCGCCGCGGTCACCGCGACGAACGTCGAGGTCCAGAATCCCGCGAGCGGGCAGGTCACAGTCACCTGGACGCCAAGCACCACGTTCGTCAAGACCACCACCGCGGGCGCGACCGCCGTCGCGGTCGGCGACTGCGTGACCGTCACCGGCGGCAGCCCGGGCAGCACGTTCACCGCCCAGACTGTGACCGTCAGCCAGCCGGTGTCCGGCGGCTGCGCGGTGGGCTTCGGCCGCGCCTTCGGTGGGGCCGGCGGGTTCCCGGGCGGTACCCGGCCCTCCGGTGTGCCGACCGCCCGCCCGACCGACCGTTCGCCTGCCCGACCAAACGGGCCGGGCCGCGCGGGCGGGCAGGGCCGCGCGGACGGCGGTCGGCTCGCAGTGGTCACCGGGTCGGTGACGAAGGTGGCGGGTACGACCATCACCGTCCAGGGTCCGCAGCGGCCCCGCGC